>NZ_JBVHQD010000005.1:0-511835 GCF_055567595.1 Streptomyces sp. NPDC026515 | reverse complement strand
CATCAACAGCCTCGCCAGCTACTACGGCGACCGCGTCACCGACCGCTAATCACGAACAACCACACCAGGCCACCCACAAACGATCAGACACTCCCCGCAGGTGGGCCGCCTGCTTGCTGCGGTGAGGGCGCTGCCCGGTCGAGGCCCACACCTGTATGCCTTTTTCGGGTGTATGTACTACGCCGCGATGCGTCCTGCTGAGGTTATTCACTTGCAGAAGTCCCAGTGCCGACTGCCAGCGAGTGGGTGGGGGCTCCTCAACCTGAAGGGCGGGGTGGTCACGGCGGGGAAGGAGTGGACGAATGACGGTGCAGTTCACGAGGTCCACTCACTGAAGCGACGGGCGGCCAAGGCGACGAGGCCCGTGCCCATCCCGCCTGTGCTGGTGCGCATGCTGCGCGAGCACATAGAGAGTTTCGGTGTCGCGCCCGATGGACGTCTGTTCCGCAATGCAGCGGGAAACTACGTCGATCCTTCCGCGTACGGCATCACATGGGGACGTGCGCGTGAGGCCGCACTGACTCTCGATGAACACGCCCTTGAGCTTGCGAAACGCCCCTACGACCTGCGCCACGCAGGAATCTCATTCTGGCTTGCCTCCGGTGTCGACCCGGCAGAGTGTGCGCGCCGCGCCGGACAAAGCATCCAGGTTCTCTTCCGCTACTACGCCAAGTTTCTGGCCGAGGCACGGAACCATGCCAACAGCCTGATCGAGGAGTCGATGCGAAGGTGGGTGGGGCAGGACGGCAGTGCAGAGGACGCATGAACCGAGCCTTGGCCCGGAAATGCCCCGGAGTAGCTGGTCAGAGGTGGGATAGCAGTGGGACATATCAGGAGTTACTCTGTACTTCACCCCGTGGCTTAGATGCAGGCCGGGAAGGGCGCCTGTCAGGTGAAATGCCTGGTCAGGCGCCCTTTTTTGGCGTCTAGAAGAAGCCCAGCCTCTTCGGCGAGTACGACACCAGAAGATTCTTCGTCTGCTGGTGGTACATGAGTCCAACTGCTCCTGAGCTGCAGAAATGAGTGAGGTTGCCTGGCTGAGAGCGAAGTTGGCCCGTTCCTGGTCCGGATCTTGGTGGGCGAGGACCTTCGTCCAGAGCCGGAGGACCTGCGCGTCAGTGCGTCGGAAGTCCCCGGCATCGGGACTGTCCCCGTGGGTGCGGAGATGGCCCTTGGTGGATCAGTGGTCCGACGGTCGGTTACACGGTGAGTTCCTTGGTGATGCGGTCGAGCATGAAGGCCGAGGATTCGTGGGCGCGTTCTTCCCAGGCGAAGACGCAGGCGGTGGCCACGCCGTCGAAGTTCAGCTCGCGGAGGGTGCCGAAGAAGGCGTCCCAGTCGACCTCGCCCTGGTCGATGTCGAGGTGCTGGTGGATGGGGCGGTGGTGCCGGGCGGGTTGAGGATGTAGCGCAGGCCGCTGGAGCCCTTGTGGTTGAAGGAGTCGGCGATGTGCACATGCTGGAGCTTGTCGCCGGCGTAGCGCATCATCGCGGCGATGTCCGCGCCTATCTCCGAGGCTCCGGAGAGGTGGAAGGAGTGCGGGGCGCAGTAGAGGTAGGTCACCCACGGCTTGTTGATGGCGCGGACGAGGTCGACGGCGGGGGTGTTCTCCTCGCAGAAGTCGTCGGGGTGTGCCTCCAGGTTGAGGGCGATGCCCTCTCGTTCGAAGACCGAGAGCAGGTCCTCCAGTGAGCGCCAGAAGGCGGCTTCGCTCGCGGCGGCGTGTTCGGGGCGGCCGTTGAACTCCGAGTTCATCAGGGGGCATTCGAGGTCGGCGGTGATCTCGATCATCCGCTTCCAGTAGCGTACGGCGGTCTGTCGCTCGGTCTCGTCGGGCGAAGACCACTTGTACAGCGGGAGTACGGAGGACAGCTTCACCCCGTGCGTGCGCAGGGAGTTCTTCAACTCGGCGATGCGCTGGTCGTCCGCCCGCGGCTGCAGGGAGAACGGCATGAAGTCGTCGCGGGGTGACAACTCGATGTATTCGTAGCCGAGTTCGGCGACCGTGCCCACCATCTCGTCGATGGGTAGGGCGCGGAACATGTAGGGGTCGAGGGCGATCTTCACGCGGCGCCTCCGTAGAAGGCGGGTCGGGGCTTGAGGTCGGTGGCGATGACGTGGCCCGATTCCAGGGCTTCGACGGTGGCGCTGGTGATGACGGTGGCCGCGTAGCCGTACCAGGCCGAGGGGCCGGTGGGTTCGTTGCCGGCGGCGATCCCCGATCCACTCGCGGAACTCGGTGTTGAAGGCGTCCGCGAAGCGGCCCACCCAGTCGGTGAGCACCTCCGTGCTGTGCTGCCCCGCGCTGCGCACTCCTACCGCGGCCGGGTCGGGCAAGCGGACGAGCCCCTTCTCGCCCACTGCCTCGCACTGGATGTCGTAGCCGTATTGGCAGTTGACGAAGACCTCCAGGTCGATGCGGACGCCCTTGGCGGTCTCGAAGAGCATGATCTGTGGGTCCTTGAGGTGGGCGAACCGCTTGCTTGTGGCGCGCGGGGTGATCACCTGGGTGGAGACGATCTCGTCGTCGAGCAGCCAGCGCAGTACGTCCACCTCGTGCACGGCCGTGTCCAGGGCGGCCATGTCGGATGTGTACGACTCGGGGACGGTCGGGTTGCGGTGGACGCAGTGCACGAGCAGCGGCTCGCCGGTGCGGCCGGAGTGGATGATTTGCTTCAACTGCCGGTATCCGGCGTCGTATCGACGCATGAAGCCGACCTGGACCAGGCGGCGGCCGTGTGCCGTCTCGGCCTCGATGATCCGCAGGAAGTCCTCGGCGGTGGTGGCCAGCGGCTTCTCGCAGAAGACCGGTTTCCCGGCGGCTATCGCGGTCAGCACGTGCTCGGCGTGGGTCGGGCCCCAGGACGTCACGAGGACCGCGTCGACGTCGTCCGCCGCGATCACGGCGGCGCCGTCGGGCAGCACCCGGGCGCCGACCGGTGTCGCGGCTGCCTCCGCGCGGGCCGCATCGATGTCGGTGACCGCGGTGACGCGGGCGCCTGTGACGGTGTCGGTGAGGTGCCGGATGTGCTCCTTGCCGATCCAGCCGGCGCCGACGACTCCTACACGTACGGTCATGGTCAATTCCTTCAGGAATGAGGGGTGTTCAGGAGAAGCGCGCCCGGAGTTCGGCTTCGAGGGTTTCGAGGGTGCGGCCCTTGGTCTCCGGGACGTAGAGCTTGACGAAGGTGAGCGAGAAGACGCCCGCTACCACGAAGAGGAAGAAGGTGTTGGAGACCCCGATCCCGTCGACCAGGGACGGGAAGACCAGCCCGATCACGAAGTTGGTCAGCCACAGCACCACCGCCGCGACACCCATCCCGAATCCACGCATCCGCATCGGGAAGATCTCCAAGAGCATCAGCCAGGTCACCGGAGAGATCGCGCCCTGCTGGAAGGCGAGGAAGGTGACGGTCATGGCGAGTACGGCGAAGGCCCGGGCATCGCCCGACGGGAGCAGCAGGGAGAAGATTCCGATGAGCAACAGGGCTGCTGTCGTACCGATCTGACCGGTCGCGCATTTGCTGGTCAGTGAGGGGTTGTGCCGGTTATCGATCTCGGTGCTCCATGGTGGTCGGAGGCGGGTTCTGGCGGGGCTGATGCTGACCCAATGCTAATTTTGGTGATGGGACGTCAGGTCACCGGAATCGGTCGGGTGGGTAGGTGGCAGGAACTCCGTGGAAAGTATCGACCTTGTAGCGGTGAAGGTCACGGGCTGGGACGCTCAGGGGCGTGCCTGTCTGCCTGGGACTGCACCGAGAAGGGGATGGCGTTTCACTCCGGTCGTCGAAGAGCCGGATGTGGTGCGCGAGCGCGCCGGTGTGCGCGGGACTGGCTGCGCCTCGGACCGTCGCCCATGGGGGCTCCAGCGACTTGTCGGGCTGGTCGGGGTCGAGCTGGGTCATGGTGGAGGAAAGGCCGACGCTGATGGAGCTGCCGCCCCCTCATCGGTGGCCGTCCGTCCTGGACGACGGTGGAGAAGGCGTGCATCCTTCGCTGCTGATTATCCGATCGGCGAAACGCGTGGACAATCCGAGCGGTAGTGTCGCTGCCGCAGGCGGGTCTGTTCTCTGACGAACTCCGTCCGCGGTTCACGGTGCGGCAATGCGACATCTCCAGGCGGGGGACAGCGGTTGAAGCGGATGGTGCGCGATGATTCCTGAACGCTGCAAGGTCGAGCAGTTCTTCGGTGAATGGGACGCCCGGGTGGAGCACGTCGCGTGCGCCTCGGACGTCGACGGGCTGTCGATGCGCGAACTGCTGCAGCTCGCCGACCCCGAGTCGATGGCGCTGTGGGAAGGGCTCGATCTCGGTTATACGGACGCGCTCGGACACCCGTTGCTGCGTGAAGCGATCACAGAGCAGTACGCACGCATGACGGCCGCGGAGATCACCGTCTGCGGTGGCGGCGCAGCCGAGGCGATCTTCCTGCTCGCGAACGTCCTGTTGGAGCCGGGCGATCATGCGCTCGTCGTCTGGCCCGCCTTCGAATCGCTGTTCCGTATAGCGCCGGCCCTTGGCGCGACGGCAACGCCGATCGAACTCGACGCGGAGAACGGCTGGAGACTGGACCTCGACGCCGTTCGTCAGGCGTTGCGCCCCAACACCCGTGCCCTGTTCGTGAACTTCCCGCACAATCCGACCGGTGCGCTGCCGACCCGTCATGAGTTCGAGCAACTGCTCGCACTCGCGCGGGAGGCGGGAATCACCGTCGTGTCGGACGAGGTGTACCGCGGTCTCGAGCACGACCCCGATGCAATGCTGCCCGCGGCCTGCGACGTGGACGAGCAGGCGGTGAGCATCGGTGTCATGTCCAAGGCCTACGGGTTGGCTGGACTGCGCGTCGGGTGGCTGGCCACCCGCAACAAGAGGATCACCGATGCCGCCCGCGTCCTCAAGGACTACACCACCGTGTGCGCCGCCGCACCGGCCGAGATCCTGGCGCTCATCGCCCTGCGCGCCGGGCCTCGGCTGATCGAGCGCAGCCGCCAGATCATCCTTTCGAACCTGCCGATCGGCGAGTCCTTCTTCACCGAGCACAGCGACGCGTTCGAATGGGCCGCGCCCAAAGCTGGTCCCATGGCGTTCCCGCGCCTGCGCCTGCCGGTCCCGGTCGACGAGTTCGTCGCGGACCTCGCGCGCGAGAAGGGCGTCCTGTTCCTGCCGGACACCATCTTCGACATGACCGACAACCGGCTGCGGCTGGGTCTGGGCCGTAGCTCGCTGCCCACCGCGCTCGAGCGCGTCGATGACTACCTTGCCTCGAGAGCTGTGCCCACGGGGTCGTGACAGTCCGCGATCACAGTCCGGAGACGGTGTCGGCGCTGCCCACGGGCTGCTGCTGCACGTTTTCTGGTCACGTCCATCGGACTGCTGTCGTCGGGGAGGACGAGGCCACCGCCGCGCAGCATCCCGGCGATCTCGCCGGGCTCGGGCCGATACCCGATGACCTTCACCCGGTCGTCGGGGTGGTCGACGTGGTGCAGCCGCCCATCGCGGTCGTACCGCACCAGCGTCGGGCAGGCCATGGAGCGCGGCGGACGCAGCCGGGCGACCAGTGCGTCGAGCGGCACGTCCTGGTGCGCGGCGGCGAACAGCGAGGCCGCCCGGACGGACGCGTACGCGCACCGGCGCCATGGTCCGATGAAGAGTTCGAGTGCTCGCGTGTCGAAGACGATGTGGTGCACCGTCAGCAGGACAGCGACGGGACGGTTGTCGCAGGCCACCATCCGCAGCAGCAGCGGGAGTTGGGACAGACCCGCTTCAGCCTTGGCACCACACTGAGATACGCTCGGTCGGGCCGATGAGCGGACACGTCGTTCTGCCCGCCCGCCGAGAAAACCCGTCACGGTAGGGAACATTTGAGTATGTCGCTGCCCACCCCCTCGTTGCAGACCTCCCGCCTTCGACTGCGTGCCTTCGAAGACTCGGACGCGAACGACCTTTTCGCCCTGCAGAGCAACGCCTACGTGCTGCGCTACTGGGACGGTCCACCGTGGACCGAACGCGCGCGCGCCGAGAAGTTCATCACCCGTTGCCGAGAGATGGAAAGGGAGGGCACCGGGGCGCGGCTGGCCGTGGATCGTGTCTCCGACGGGGCGTTCATCGGCTGGTGCAGCCTGAACAGGTGGAATCCGGACTTCCGCAGCGCGTCGCTGGGCTACTGCTTCGACGATGCGGCGTGGGGCCACGGCTACGCGACCGAGGCCGCGCGCGCTCTGCTGCGGTGGGCATTCGACACGCTGGACCTGAATCGCGTCCAGGCTGAGACCGATACGCGCAACGTGGCATCTGCCCGCGTGCTGGAGAAGGTCGGCTTCGTGCGCGAAGGGACGTTGCGGGAAGACTGCGTCGTCAACGGCGATGTCTCTGACTCGTGGGTCTTCGGGCTGCTCAGGCGGGAGTGGCGGCCGCCGTCCGAGGTGGACAGCCCGGCGAGGGCGACGGCGCGGACGGGCTCCGGCGGGTAGGCGCAGCCGGCGGCGAAGGCCAGGTCCAGGCTCCGGCAGGTTCAGTCCGGCCCACAACAGCTTCGCCCACACGTCGTCGGCGATCACGCGCGGATCCGGGCCGGTCGGTGCGGGTCATCCGCAGACAGCCGGTCCTGCTCTCGGGCTCCACCGGTTCGCCGGGCCGCCCGGCCGGGACGCGTTCGACGTGGTCGCCGACGCTCACCCGGTCGATCGCGGCGACCGGGCCCGAGCCGATGGTCGCAGCAGGCGTGACGAACCCGAGCCGGGCCACGGCCAGATGGCCGCGGCGGACGCCGGCCGCACTGCCGCCCTCCGAGCGACAGCCGGCAGGTCGCCGAGGCACACCGGTCCTCGGTTCCGACGCCGTGCAGCCCGGTGCACTCCGTCGGCAGATATCCCCAGGCCAGGGCGTAGGGGCGAGTGCCCTTGTCGAGCCAACCGTCCCTCGGCTGGCGGACGGCGCGATCCAGGAGCACGGCCTCGCGACCACCGGCGGCCGGGTCTCCACGACCGGTGTCGGCGGTTCGTCCAGGGCGGTGGCACCGGCTGGCTGGACCGCGCCTTCGGCCTCGCCGTCGACAACCTGCTCGGCGTCGAGCGGCTGTGCGGCGCCCTGATCGTCTACGCGGCTCCTGCGCGCCGGTGCCGATCAGGCTCGTCAGTCCTCGACGGTCCAATGCCGGAACGCCGTGCCCGACCGCCCACCGCCCATCAGCACCAAGCCGATCGCGCCGATCGCGAAACGCCGCTGGTGACGCAAATCCTCAGGCTGCCGGCGCAGGGCAACCCGGGCCTCCTGCAGCGGTATCGTCGATCACTGAGCCGTACCAGAGCAAACCCGATGTCTGCCATACGACACCTCGGCCGTGCTCAGGGCAGCGCTCGGCACATCGCGTCGCCGATGATCTCGCCGATCAGAACGGCTGTGTTCGCGGGACCGCGTAGTGGGGCGTCGGGCAGGATCGAGGTGTCCGCGACGCGCAGCGCGGCGATGCCGTGGACTCGCCCGTACTGGTCGACCGCGGCGTGCTCGGGTTCGTCGGCCGGGCCCATCGGCACTGTTCCGCAGGTGTGCTGTGCGGTCCCGAGGTGCTCGGCGATCCAGCGGTCGAGCTCGACGGCGTGACCGGGGACCTCTGTGCCAGGAAAGGTGGGCCCGGGCCGTCCGAGAGCGGTCATCGGGCTCGCGGTGAGAACGGAGGCCGCGGCCGTGACGGCCGCTCGCATCCGCACGCGCTCTTCGGGCCCGGCGAGGTACCCGAGGTCGACGTGGGGGAGGCTCCCGGGATCCGCGGACACGAGCCGCAGGCGACCTGACCGACGTGGCGCTTGGGCCGCCACCATGAACGGCAGCGCCTCGCCCGCGGTGCCGGTCCGGCCGCCCGTCAGGCCGGCCATCGGGACCAGGGACTGCAGGATCTCGACATCTCCGGGGCCGTCAGGAGCGCCGAACTCGCCGACGCCGGATGCCAGGTGCAGGCATCCGCCGAGCCAGTTCTCCCGCGGATCCGGGAGGTTCCGCATCGGCGTCCAGTCCAGAACGACCTGCGGGTGGTCGCTCAGCGCGGCGCCGACCGCCGGGGCGTCGTGCACCACCGGTATACCGATCCGCGTCAGGTCGGCTTGGGGGCCTATGCCGGACAGAAGAAGCAGGTGGGCCGATGCCAGGGCGCCGGCGCACAGTACGACCTCACCGGCGTGCAGTTCGCTTCCGTCCGCGAGCACGACCCCGGTGGCGCGGCTGCCAGTGATGCTCACCCGGACCACGGCGGTGTCGCCGCGCACACTGAGGTTGGGGCGGGAGCGGACCTGTGGAGTCAGGTAGTTGAGGGCTGTGTTGCTTCGTATCCCGGCCACCGAGTTGGAGGGGACCGGGCCGATGCCGGGCGGCGCGGCGGGGTTGTTCTTGTCGGGGTCCTGCTGATGGCCGTCGGCGCGGGCGGCGTCGTGGAAGGCAGCGGCTGCGGGATGCTCCCAGTCGGTGCGCGCGACGCGGACCGGGCCGTCGCCGCCGTGCAGGGGCCCGGCGCCGAAGTCGAGGTCGGTCTCCACGGCGCGCAGCGACGGCAGAACGCGATCGTAGGCCCAGACGGGGTTCCCGGCGGCAGCCCAGCGGTCGAAGTCCTGGCGTCGGGCACGTATGAAGTACCCGCCGTTGACGGTCGTGGAGCCGCCGAGGATCCGGCCGCGCACCACCGCCCACGGGCGCTCAGGGGTGAGGTGCACGCCGTGGAGAATGGTGCCGGGTTGGTCCGGCCGTGCGCCCGGGACGAGCCGGGCGTCGAGCAGGTCGGCGCCGAAGTCCGCAGCGGACTGTGGGGCCGGGCCCGCCTCCAGAAGCAGGACGTCGCGTTCGGGGTCCTCGCTGAGCCGGGCGGCCAAGACCGCGCCGGCCGCGCCGCCGCCGACGATGAGTACGTCGGGGCGACGGTCCGGAGGCAGGGGCGGACGGAGAGTCGGACTCATCGTCGGCGCAGGTCACCGAGTGGAACAGTGGGATCGGCCAGTATCTGCTCCACCCGCACGGCCAAATCCGCTCCGTACGGCGCCAGGGCACTCTCCTCGGAGATCTCCGAGATGATCTCGATCCCGTCGCTGTGTTCCTCGACGGTCACCAACGCCGGATTCGGCATGCGCTCGCGCGTCAGAGCCACCGGAGCGGCCGCGGCGCCGAACAAGGTCCCCGGGCTCTCGAGGGCGTAGTCGAACGCGAGGAAAATGGCCGGACGCTGGCGGTACCGACGCTCCTGCAACACCTGATACAGGCCGGAGACGGTGTCGGCGCCGACCACGAGCTGCCGCTGCACGTCTCTGGTCACGTCCATCAGAGTGCTGTCGTCGGGGAGTTCGACGATCACCGGCAGCAGGTCCACGCAGAAGCCGATGAGCGGCTTCCCGTGACTGAAAACAGGCTGTCTGGTCCGGTGGGCCATGACGATCGCCCGCGGGGCGGCCATGAGCAGCGATGAGGCCACCGCCACCGCCGACAACGCCGCCGTGTGCATCGTGGACCTGCTTGAACGCGACAACGCGCGCAGGTCCGCGAGGCAGCTCTGCGGGAGGTTGTCGAAGCGGGTGACCGGCGTGAAGGGCTTGGTGCCGTCGAGCATGCGGCCCGACGACTGCCAGACCCTGTCGAACCTCGGCCGCCACAGCGCGCCGTTCGCCTCGAACCGCGCGTCCTCCTCGCTGCGCTTCGACCGCGCGAACTCCAGGAAGCGGCCCGGCTCGCGCACGGAGCCGTCCTCGCCACTCCCCAGGTAGAAGGACGACAGCTCTTCCCACAAGACCTCGAACGACCAGCCGTCGACGACCGCATGCGGCGCGGTGGCCTGGAGGTAGGCGGCCTCAGTCGTCTGTATGAGCTGGAACTGGAACAGCGAGGGGGACGCCATGTCCACCGGCCGTTGCCCGAACCGGGACAGAAGTGCCTCGACCTCGCCCGGCGCGGTGTCGTGCAGAGTGGTGGTGGACAGCGTCGGAACGGCGTGTTCGACGCAGTTCTGGGCGGTGCCGTCCTCTTCGAACCCGATCCGCAGCGCCTCGTGCCGTCGAGCGACCTGGTCGATGGCCCGCGCCAGCCGGTCCGCGTCGATGACGCCCTCGACCCGACGTACGTCGGACATCCCGTAGGAAGCGGCGCGATCGCCGCCCAGCTCGCTGCTCATCCAGAGCAGCTTCTGGCCGTCGGTGAGCGGAGCCTGCCCGACGGTCGGTGCCTGCCCGACGGGAGCCGGTGCGCGTGGCGCGGGGACGGGCGCGATCGTCGCCTTGTCTTCTGCCCACAGGCCCTGCGCGGCCACCTCGGCCGCGGTGTCGGCGACGGCCTCCACGACGCGGGCCCGATCCGCGTCGTCGTGCGCGGCGCTGAGGAAGCACGTGCGCCCCTCCCACACGTATACGCCGCGACTGAGCAGGCCCAGAAAGAAGACGTTCTCCGACCGTTCGGATCCGTTGACGTTGATACGGAACAGAGAAGAGAAGTGGTCGACGTCGATCGGATAGCCCTTCGCCTCGGCGTGGAGGTTGATCTCCCTGGCCAGATCGGCTGTTCGCTCGGTGAGGGTGTTCTGCAGCAGGGGAGATTCCTTCCTCAGGTATCCGATCACGTGCTGCGCCACGGCCATGGCCATCGGTTGCTTGCTGAACGTGCCGGAGAACACCATGCTCGGGCGCTGCGGCAACCCGGCGTCGCCCTGCCGCCATCGCCCGCCGTCGATGGGCGCCATGAACTCCGCGTCGCCGGCGATGACCCCGATGGGCATGCCGCCGCCGATGACCTTGCCGTACGTCGCGAGGTCCGGATGGACGCCGAAATACCCGGCCGCGCCGGCGGGGTGGCAGCGGAATCCGGTGATGATCTCGTCGAAGATCAGCACGGCGCCTTGCGCGCTGGTCAGGGTGCGGAGCTGCCGCAGCAGCTCTGCGGGCTGATACCCGGGGCGCCGGCTCTGGACCGGTTCGACCAGCACCGCCGCCAGTTGTTCGCCGTAGGACTCCAGGATCGGGATCGCGGTCTCGTCGTACGGCAGGATGATGACGTCCTGGACCATCCCGGCCGTCGTGCCCCGGCCGAGGGTCGTCGCCTCGCCTCGCAGCCCGCCTGCCTGCGGTGCCACCAACACGCCGTCGAACGTGCCGTGGAAGGAACCGGCGAACACCGCGATCAGGTCCCTGCCGGTCTTCGCACGAGCCGCCCGCACGGCGCCCATGACGGCCTCGGTCCCCGAGGAGGCGAAAGCCACCCGGTCGACCCCGGTCAGTGCCGCGATGCCGCGGGCGACGTCGCCGGCGGTCGAGGACTGCGGGCCGAGCAACAAGTCGGAGGCCTCGAACGTGCGCAGCGCCTCCTTCACCGGATCGGACGCGTGTCCCAGCAGGGTGACACCGAAGCCCATGCACAGGTCGAGATATTCGCGGCCGTCCACGTCGAAGAAATGGGAGCCCTCGCCACGGACACCGACCACCGGGTAGCTCACCTCTCGGCGGCCGGTGCGCAGCGAGAACACCAGGTTCCGCTGGTCCGCCAGGGTGAAGCGGTCCTCTTCGGTGACCCGTTTGGACACCGGGGTCCGCCGGGCCCACTCGAGTTCTTCCTCCGAATGCAGCGCGGCGGTCCGGTCGAGGGCGCGGGCCGGCGCGGGCTGCTGCGGGACGGAGGCGGTGACTCGTGCGGGACGCGGATCCGGCGCGGCCGGCACGACCGACCCGGTCGTCGGGGCCGGCGGCGCGACGTCCGCCAGGAACTCGGCCAGGCTCGCGGACGAATCCCTGTCGAAGAACAGCAGCTGCTGGTCGATGTCGGTCTGGAACTCGGTCGACAAGGCGTCGGCGAGCTGAATCAGCAGGAACGAGTCGTACCCGAGGTCGATGAAGGACGCTTCGGGCTTCACGTCTTCCTGAGTGCCTCCGACGAGCTGCGCGACGATCCGGCGTACGCGCGTCTCGATATCGGCCCGGTCGGCCGACGACACACGGGTGCTCGCAGCCGGCGCCGTGGCCGGAGCTGCGGTGGCCGCCGCCGTCGCAACCGGGGCTGTGATCGGAGCCGCGGTCGCGGTCGCAGTCGGCGACGCGATCGGGGCCGCCGACTCTGCCGACGGCTGCGGGCGGTCGGAGCCCAGCGGCGGGTGTGCTGCGGTCTGTACGGGCCGGCGCTGCTCCTCGGCACCTCGGTCGAAAGCGTAGGTGGGGGCGTGCACGACGACCGTGGCTGTGCCGGGAGCATCGGCCGCGCCGGTCTTGGACTCGGCCGCCAGGACGCCATTCTGCCCGGCCGTCCAGGCCGTCGCCAGCAGTCGCGCGCGGGAGACCGCGTCGTAGCCCGCCTGTCCGGCGGTGGTCATGGCCTGGGCGTCCGCGCCGAACACCGCTTCGGCGAACGGGGTGATGCCCGCACTCGAATCCAGGACGTAGGCCAGGGTTGTGCCGTTCTCACGAAGCGCTCTCATGGCGTCGCCGAAACGAACCGTGCGGACCAGGTGGCTCGCCCAGAATGCGGGGTCCCGAGCAGTCTGTTCGTCGAGCCAGTCGCCCGTCGTCGGCGACATCACCGGCAGCGTCGGGGGCCGCAGGTCGATCTTGGCCCACGTCGCGGCGTACTCCTCGACGAAGGGCTCCAGGGTCGTGCTGTGGAACGGGTGCGCGACGGGAACCCGGACCGAGGCGATGCCGGCGGCGCGCAGCTCGGCGGCGAGCGCTTCGATCGCCGCCAGCTCGCCGCTGAACATGCAGTCCTTGGTGCCGGGCACGATCGCCAGCGACACACCGGCGCCGAGATACCGGCCGGCCGAGGCTTCGGGCAGCCGCGCCCGGATCATCGCGCCCGGGGGAGCGTCGGCCAGGATGCGGGCGCGCTCGGTGATGGCTTCGGCGGCCTCGGCCAGGGTGAGCACCCCGCCGACGACGCCCGCGGCGACCTCGCCCAGGCTGTATCCGCACAGGGACCGGGGCTGGATGCCGTCGGCGAGCAGCGACCTGGCGACTGTCACGGATCGGACGAGCATGGCGAGCTCGGAGATCCGTGGGGCGGACTCGCTCCCGGGCTGTCCGGTGAGACAGTCGCGCACCGGCTGCCGGTCGTCGGCCGGCAGGCTCGCCAGTGCCTCCGAGAACACGTCGGCGAATCCGTCGATCTCTGCATATGCGCCGGTCAGGTCACCGAGCGCGGTCCCGTTGCCGGGGACGACGAAGACGCTGTCGTGCCCCCGCTTCGCCCGCCGGGTTCCCGTCCGCCAGGAGTCGAGCCGCTCACCGCGTTTGACGAGGACGAGCGCCTGCCGGTGGGCGAGCACGCGCCTGCCTGTGGTCATCGTGTGGGCGAGCCTGCCCAGGCTCTCCGGGTTCGCCTCGGCGAACTCCACCAAGCGGTCCGCGGTGTCTACGGCGCTGCGCGCGGACGCGGCGCTGACCGGGACGACGAAGACACCGTCGTCCGCTCCGTCGAGCGTCCGGACCGTCGGCGCCTGCTCAAGGACGACGTGCGCGTTGGTTCCGCCGACACCCATCGAGCTCACTCCGGCTCGTCGCGGATGCTGTCCGTCTTCCCACGGGCCGGCGTCACCGGGCACGAAGAATCTGGAGCCGGCCTGCGTGATCTGCGGATTGAGCTGGACGAAGTTCGCCACCGGGGGAATCCGCCCGGAGCTGACGACCAGCGCGGCCTTGATCAGTCCGAAGACGCCCGACGCGGCGCCCAGGTGGCCGACGTTCGCCTTGACCGCGCCGATCGCGCACCGCGCGCCGTCGGAGCCGAGCGCGCGTTCCAGAGCCTGCCATTCGACGACGTCCCCGACCTCGGTGCCGGTTCCGTGCGCCTCCACATATCCGATGTCGCGCTTGTCCACGTCCGCAGCGGCCAGCGCCGCGCTGATGACCAGGCTCTGCTGGTTCACGCTGGGCGCGGTGAACCCGGCCTTGCGCTTTCCGTCGTTGTTGATGGCGCTGCCGCGGATGACGGCGTGAATGGCGTCACCGGCGTCGAGCGCGTCGTCGAGGCGTTTGATCACCACCGCGCCGGCCCCGCTCGCGGTGAGGGTGCCGCCGGCGGAGACGTCGAACGGCCGGCAGCTGCCGTCAGAGGACCAGATGCTGCCCGGCTGGTGGTAGTAGCCCGCCCGGTGCGGCGCCTCGATGTTCACACCTCCGGCCAGGGCCACGTGGGAATCACCCGACAGCACGCTCTGGCAGGCGAGGTGCACGGCGACCAGCGAGCTGGAACACGCACTCTGGACCGTCATCGACGGACCACGGAAGTCGAGCGCGTAGGCGATCCGCGTGGCCAGGAAGTCGTGGTCCAGCAACGATACCCAGTTGAGTGCTTCCGAGGACTTCAGGGGCCTGCCGACGTGACCGAATCTCGCGTCGTCGAGGTGCTTCAGGACCGTGATCGGCGATGCGGCCCCGCCGGCGGCGAACAACCCGATGCGACCGGGATGGCGCAGCGGGTCGCAGCCGGCGTCCTCCAGCGCCTCCAGGACGACTTCCATCATCACGCGGTGATTGACGTTGATGACGTCGGCCTCCCCGGAGGGGACGCCGAAAGCCGCACTGTCGAACTTGTCGTAGTCCTGCAGCGGAGCGGCAACGGGCACATACGGGTTTCTCACCTCCGCCGGGAGGCTGATCGCTTCCTGCTGCCGGTCCTGCTCGCTGACCGTGACCATTCCCGTCGAGCCGGCCTCGACGTTGGCCCACAGCGCGCGATAGTCGGTCGCTCCAGGACCTCGACACGCCATGCCGACGATGGCCAGCGACTCACGCATCTGTTCCCTCTTTCCTTCGGACCGCATCGGCACGGGTTCACGCCTTGTGCGGCAGCAGGACGGACGGCGACCCGGCACGCCGCGCGCACGCCGGGGCGGCGGCGGTCGACCTGCCGCCGAGTGCCGTCCGCAGCGGGTGGGCGTCCCGCGGTACCAGGTCGCCTGCGATGATCGTCGTCAGTTGACGGTCCCGATGAGCCTGCACACATTGCGCGCGGTGCGAGCCTGGAAGAAGTCACGCAGCCGCACCCGCACTCCGAGCTCTTCGCGGATCTGCGCCAAGATCTTCAGCGAGTCCAGGGACGTGAGGCCGAGGGCGAACAGTTCGTCGTCGATCGAGCACGGGACGTCGAGGATCTTGCGCACGATGACCATCACCGTCCTCTCGACGTCGGTCAGAGCGCTGTCGTCGTCCACTTCCACGATGGGGACCTGCACGGGTCGGACGAGCACCGCGAGTGCCGCGACGTCCACCTTGCCGCGTTCGGTCAACGGCAGCGTGTCCACCCGCTTGACCAGGGCCGGCACCTGATAGCCGGGCAGTTCGCCCGCGAGGTGTTCCCGCAGGCTCGCCTCGACCGCGGCTTCCTCCTCGCCGCTGCCCCCGACGTAGCAGGCGGCCAGCAGGGGCTGGGCGGAATCCGGGTGCACGAAGGCAACCGACTGCGCGACAGCCGGGTGGCGGTTCAGGACCGAGGAGATCTCGGTCAGCTCGATCCGGCGACCATTGATCTTGACCTGGTCGTCCGTCCGTCCCAGGAAGCTGTATCCGCCCTGGGGCAGTGCCTTTGCGAGGTCGCCGGTCCGGAACATCCGCGACCCGGGCGGGCCGGACGGGTTCGGAACGAATCGCTCGGCGGTCGTCCTCGGATCGTTCATGTACCCGCGCGCGACGCCCGCCCCGCTCACGTACAGGTACGCCGACTCGCCGTCGACCGCCGGGTCGAGATCGGCGTTCTGGTAGAGGTGGACCTCCACCCCTGGCAGGGCCTGGCCGATCGGCGGCTCGAGGAATTCGTCGCTGAGCAGCCGGCCTCCGGTCGCCGCGATCGTCGTCTCTGTGGGGCCGTACTGCACCACGACGGCACGGCTGTCCGAGGCGAGCTTGCGGACGACGCCGTTTGGCACCGCCTCGCCGCCGATGAAGGCGAGCCGCACGGAGGAGTCAGCCGGCACGAACCCGGCGCCGAGAACGCCCGAGTACCAGGAAGGCACGCCGCTCAGGACGGTGACTCCATGGGCCGCGATGCAGTCGATGTGGTCCTGCGGCGAACCGTCCGGCGCGATGATGAGTTCGGCGCCCACCGCGAGCAGGAGGACGGGCCGCAGTGCGGCGTCGAACGACGGATCGGCCGACAGCAGCACACGCAGGTCGCCGTCGCCGGGTATCTCCGGCTGCTTCACCAGGTCCAGGAGATACTGCGCGTAGTTGTGCAGCGCGGCGAACTCGACACCGACGGCCAGGGGCGTCCCCGTTGATCCGGAAGTACCGATGACATAGGCGAGGTTGCGCTCGGTCGCGCTGTTGTCCGGTGAGTGTTCGCGACTTTCGGTCAGCGGCCTGACCCGGAGCCCGGACTCGCCCTGCATGGCGACATGCGCGTCAGCCTCGGCCGACTCCTCCAGGACGAAGGCGGCCGTCTCGGCGAGCAGCTGACGCCTGCCCTCGGGCCACTCCGCGTCGACCGGCAGGTACGCCGCCCCGGACATCCAGATGGCGAGCATCGCGATGATCTGATTGCCGCCTCTCGGCAGTGTCGTGGCCACCACGTCCTCCGGGCCGACGCCCTGCGCGCGCAGCAGATCGCACAGGCCGGTCACGGCCGCGGTCAGACCGCCGTAGTCCAGGGTGCCAACGCCGACGCGCACCGCGGGCCGGCCCGGCTCGCGGGCGGCGATGTCCTTGATGCGTTCGAGCACGAAATCAGTCACGAGGGCAGACCTCTCCAAGGTCGAGTGATGTCCTTGACGGGAAGACCGCAGACCATTGTCTTGAGGACGAACGGCCCATGCGCGTGCGGGTTCGTCTTTGCGCGAGTGTCCGAACTGCCTCCCGATTTCCCCTCGTTGCCCTCGACACCCTTGACGAGGGTCGCGGGTCGCGTCAAGGGGATCTTGTGAAATGGTCTGTGACAAGCGGCAGAGGCTTGATTACGGCATCTTTTGCCAGTCAGGCCAGGCTTTTGCGATAACCCCGGCTATTCGCCGACGGTGAGCTCGATCTGATCGTTCATCAGTGAAAGGTGCCCTGAGCTGTAAGGATGCGTTTGCCGAGACCGTTTCCGCTGCAGAGACAGGACACCTTTCGGATGGCGGAGCGTACCGGGAGCGACCGGCGGCTGCCTGTGGTCACTGCATCTCCGAGGCCGAACAACTCCAGGTTCACCACCAGGGCTTGTTCGCGTCAGCCGCATCCGATTCCATCCTCTCTCGCACGCTCGCCGCACTGGACGAGGCCACGCTCGCGAAGATCGCGGGAGTCCGCGCGCGGGTACGGCGGCACGTGTGGTCGCTGCTGCACCTGCGGCCGGGCTGCTTCCCTCGCCCAGGGGTGGCGGGCAAGCGGCTGACCGGGTGGATCGTCATCGACATCGACGCCACGATCATCACTGCCGCGTCCAAGAAGCAGGAATCGGCGGTGACGTTCAAGAAGACGTGGGGCTTTCATCCCCTGGCTGCCTGGTGCGCGAACACGTCCAAGTACCTGGCCGTGCTGTTGCGCGAGGGCAACGCCGGCAGCAACACCCTCGCCGACCACATCCGGGTTCTGACTGACGCACTCGCGCAGGTCCTCGGCTCCCCGAGCGCGAAGCTGCCCGAGAGCGAAATGCGGCTGATCGTGCGGCGGGTCAAGCCGTCCGGCCGGCGGCTCAAGAAGCTCACCCCATTCGACATCAGGACGGGCCGGCGCTACTCCGTCACCGCGACCGACATCTCCAAGATGACCCGGATCGCCGGCTCGCCCCCGCAGTGTCATACGACGGCCCACCCCAACGACCCCGAGGACATTACGGGTGAATCGTCAAAGCGATCAGCGATCATCACCTGTTGAAGAATCGAGGATAACGGCGGGGTCTCGCAGTTCCCTGATCCACTCGGTGCCACGAACGACTCCTTCTACGCCCGCACTCACTGAAGTCGGCTCAGCCCAGGCGGCACCTGGACCGAACGCCTCCCGCGCATCAAGGTCGCGCGGAGACGGGCCGGGTTCTACGTTCTTGGGATTCCAGGTTCGTCACCGGTGGTTGCCCGAGCTTCCTCGCCCAGCGCCGCCAGGTCCTCGGCGAGACCGCCGCCGACCACGTGGTGCGGGCACCCGCGCAGCCGAGTGGGTCGCCGGTTCTTTCTCGGGTGGCGCACCTGTGGCGTGTCGGCTGCGAAGCCCGACCGGCACGACCGGGTATCTCGTGTCGCGTCAAGGAACCGCGCAGGCCCCATACCACCGCTTCGCGGGAAAGCCGAGGCTAAGGACTGTCCCGTAATCCCCGGCGGGCGCACGACGACAGCTACGGCACCTCGCCGCGTTGTCGGATCGCCCGCATACGCCCAGTATGAGGACGACCCTCCGCCTTGCGATGTACCGCATCTGACGCCGCGCGCTGATCCACCGGGGATTACGGGACAGCCCTTAGCCGGCAGCGGAGAGGTCACGAGCGTCCATCGACTGTCGCAGACTCTTGGGTCGCATGTCGGTCCAGACCTCGGCGATGTAGTCCAAGCAGTCGCTCTTGCTCCCCGTCTTGCCGACCGCGTGCCAGCCGGCCGGCAGCGACCTGCCGTCGAGCCAGATCGAGTACTGCTCCTCGTCGTTGGTCACGACCGAGTACGCCCGGTTGTCCTCAGCACCCTCGTTCACGCTCACCCCTCGTGTACTTCCGGCGATCGATCAGGATCAGCCTAGGTCGTGGCGAGGAATGTCTCAAGGGTCGTCTGAACAGGTGCTGATTCAGGCTGGATCCGCACCCTGACACGGCCGTGGTGGAGATCGCGACGGGGTAGTAACGTACAAGCCCATGGGGCAGGTTGAGGCGATCACTCTCGACGAGATGTACGACCCCGGGGGCGTCGACGCGGTGGACCGGGCGCTCAACCGCAGCTACAACCCGCGAAGCAGTCGTCTGATGTTCGCCATCATCGACGATCTCGACATCGGGCCCGCCGATGTCGTGCTCGACATTGGCGGTCGCCACGCGTCGCATTCGCTCGCGCTGGCCGAGATGTTCGGATGTCGCGTCGTCTGCGTGGACCCGGTGGACAGCAACAACGATCGTGCGCGGACGGCTGTGGCCGAGCATGCCGCCGGATCGCGCGTGTCGATCAGGCCTGGCGTCATGGAAGACACCCCCGGCTCCGAGGGCGAGTTCGACCTCATCTTCAGTCACGACATGTTCTTCCACGTGGTGGATGCCGACCGGGCACTCGCCGAGGGCCACCGTGTCCTCAAACCCGGCGGGCACCTGCTGGTGTACCAGTCGTTCGCCACCGATCTGCTGGAGCCGGGTGAGCGGGCTCGCCTCTACGCCGACTTGGCAGTCGTTCCCGAGCGAATGGAGACGGACGACTTCGAGAAGCGGGCATTGGAGGCCGGCTTCACCATCGAGATGGTCGATGTCGTCGGCTCCGAGTTCCGCGAAGCGTCCGAGGAAGACGGCACGAACCTGACGTCCCGTCAACTCTTATACGCCGCACGACTGTTGCGGGAGTCCGCGGTGCTGCGAGCTGAGCTGGGCGACTCCGATTACCGCGTCGAGCTTGGCAACGCGCTCTGGGGTGTCTACCAGATGATCGGAAAGCTGGAACCCCGGATCTACTTGCTTCGCAAGCCCAGGGCGTCGAACGCCGAACGTCTCCAGGAGGGTCCGGCTCACCCGCCGTCGGCTGTCACACACCGGGCCGATCCAATGCGAGAGCCGAGATGAAAGCGATGAACGAACCTTCTACGTGTTCGAGTTGACGGCACGGAGCCGCCGACGGTCGACCTTGCGGCAGTGTCCCACGGGGGAATCCGGGCGACGTTGGACTGGCCGGCAGGGCACAGATCCGAGATCGGCGTCACCCTGACCGGGCACGGCGCGCTGTACTTCCCAGGGGCCGGCATCGCGGACCGCGAGGACTTCGCCCGATCCGCGACATCGTGTTCGACGAGAACGCGCCGTACCGGGCGAATTCAACACCGCGTACCGACTACGGATCGGGAGTCTGCTCCTCGACCGATCTGCCTCCGGCCGGATCTGTTCGGTCCGCAGGATGCCGTCGAACCATGTGCATCGCACGGCGTTGCGTGCGCAATAGTCCTCCACGTCCGACTCGCGATCGGAGCCGAAAGCGGTCGTCCACCGCAGTTTTGTATGGGTAGGTGCTGGTGGTCTCCGGAGGCGCGGAGGGACTGGCGGCGATGACCAGGGCGAAGCCGGTTCCGCCGGAGCCGGGTTCGTCGGAGGGGGCCGCGGCCCCGGTTTTTGATGATGCGCCGGTGATCAACGATTCTGGGGACCGTAACCGTACTGCCGGCCGGCTGGCTGGCTGATTTCCTACCCCCGAATCCATCGTGACGATCCGATGCCGCCCATGGGGTCCCAGGTCGCGTGGCGATCGCTGCGGTCGGCGTGATCGTGGGCGGCGTCGGCGATGTCGCGTCTTGTCTGTTCGACGACCCGATGTCGTTGCCCGCAGCGGTCGCGGCGGCCGACCGTGCCGGTGTTAGCGTGACGCCGCGGAAGCCGCGCCTGGAACGGGCGCGATCGGCGGAGTGGAGATGCCGTGGCGCAGCAGACGATCCGAAGCGGGCGTCCGCGCGTCGCGTCGCACGCCGAGCTCGAGCGGGTGGGGTTCGCCCTGTTCGAGCGGCAGGGCTTCGAATACACCACCATCGACCACATTGCCGCGGCGGCCGGGATCGGCCGGCGGACGTTCTTCCGGTACTTCGCCTCGAAGAATGACCTGGTCTGGGGTGAGTTCGAGGAGCGGTTGGTCCGGCTGCGCTCGCTGCTGGCCGCCGTGGCCGACGACGTGCCGGTCATGGAGGCGCTGCGCGAGGTAGTGACGGAGTTCAACCGTTTCGACAGCGCAGTCGTGCCCTGGCACCGCCGGCGCATGCACCTGATCCTGCGTGTACCCGCGCTGCGCGCCCACTCGACGCTGCGCTACGCCTCGTGGCAGATGGCGATCTCCGAGTTCGTGGCGGCGCGCGAAGGCGTGCCGGTGACCGCGGCCTCGCCGCGGTTGATCGGCCATCTCGCGCTGGCCGCCGCCGTCACCGCCTACGAGCTGTGGCTCGACGACGAGTCCGCCGACTTGGCGGAGCTGTTGGACGGCGTCTTCCGGCGGCTTGAGGAAGGCTTCCGCAGTTGAGGTAGCAGGGACGCGGCCGACCGTCCCCGTAGGGCCGACAGCCACACCCCGCTTCCGTAGGCGACGTCGTCGAGACGGTGCGCGAGCCAGTAGCGGGGGAAGTCCAGGTCGATCCGGCTGGTCGCGTACTCCAGTACGGTGTCCGCCACGGCCGCGACCACGACAGCGCGGCGTACCCGACGGGAGACCAGACAGCCGACGGCGGTGGCCGGCCACCAGTGCCGGGTGATCAGGGCACCGGTCTGCAGCAGTGAGCCGACCGCGCCACCGGCGGTGAGCCGCACACCGAGGCTTGCCGATTCCTCGACGTCGAGCTTGCCGGAGATCCGTGCTGCGGTCACCGTGAAGACGGCCGCCGCCACCGGCGCCGACCAGCGGCGCTGAGCGAGTACGGCGACCGTCAGCGCCGCGCTCCACGGCGCCAGGATCGCCGGGGCGACCGACCGGGGATGGCGTACGGCCAGCGGGTGCGCCCCGGTGCCGTAGTCCAGCTTTCGCACGAACCATGCGCCGAACCGGGCGCGGTGTTCGTGTGCTGCGACGACCGACGGTTCGAACCGCACCCGCCAGCCGCCAGCGACCATCCGCCATCCGAGATCGACGTCCTCACCGACCCGCATGCTCTCGTCGAATCCGTCGCCGAGCGCGTCGACCCGCGCGACCAGACAAGCGGAGGAGACCCAGGAGACATACGATCCGGGCTGGACCGACGCGGGTCTGGCACCCAGGTCCAGCGAGCCGCGGGCGTTCTCGTAGCGTCCGATCCAGCTCTGCGAGGACGGCGTCCGGAGCCCGGTGACGCGCGGTACCGCCACCGCGGTACGCGGGTCGTTGAAGTGCTTGAGCAGCGTCGGCACCGTGTCCTTGTCGAGTACGACATCGGAGTCCACGAACGCGACGAACGGCGTGCGGACCAGCCGCAGGCCGGCGTTGCGGGCCCCGGCCGGGCCGACGTTGTGCGGCAGGGCGACGTACCGCGCGCCGTGCCGGCGGGTGACCGTGGCGATCGCGGCCTGGTCGGCGGAGGCGTCGTCCACGACGATGACCTCGTGGCCCGCGCCCAGGCCGGCCAGCAGCCGGTCGAGCTGCCGCGGCCGGTCGCGCACCGGGATGACGTAGGTGCAGCGGGGGTCCGGGTGCGGCGGGAGCTCGGCGGTGTACGGGTGAGCGATCGCGAGTTCGAGCAGCCGGTCGGCGAGTGCGGCGCCGGCCGCGTCGCGCACCCGCACCGTCCGGCCCTGGAGGATCTTCCGGGCCCGCGGGGTCAGCCGTACCAGACGTGTGACGGGGGCCCCGCCGAGCAGGGCGCGGCCGCCGTCGACGACGCGGGTCTTGGCGTCCAGGACGACGACGAATCCTTCGGGCAGGGTCATGCGGACTCACTCAGGCGTCCACGACTGTCCGGCGCGAAGGCGGTGACCCGGCGGACCGTGTCGTCGACCAGCACGTCCAGCAGGGCGCGGCCCTCCTGCTCCCCGGCGCCGGCCGGGTCGCCGAGCACGCCGTTCGGGGCGACGGACCGGACGCCGCTCTCGACCAGGTGCGGCATGAGCACGGGCAGGGGGCGGGTGTCGCCGGCGGCCGCGGCCGACAGGCGGACCTCGTCCGGGGCCAGGTGCAGCATCACGGAGGTCTCGGACCGGCCGGCGTGCGCGTCGCCGGGGAACACGCAGGGCGTCCAGGCGACGTGATGGCCCTGCTCCCGCAGCGTCGAGACGGCCTCGTCCAGGGTCCGGACGTTGCCGCCGTGGCCGTTGACGAAGACCACCCGCCACGCCCACAGCGCCAGCGAGCGCATCGTTTCGATGAGCACCGTCCGCAGCGCCTCGTGCCCGATGGAGATCGTGCCGGGGAAGTCCGCGTGCTCGCCGCTGTTGCCGTAGGCGATCGCGGGTGCGACCACGGCCCGCCCGGGCAGGCGGGCCGCCACCCGTTCGGCGACGGCGCGGGCGATGACCGTGTCGGTCGTGAGCGGCAGGTGCGGGCCGTGCTGCTCGGTGGACCCGACCGGCACCAGGACGAGAGCGTCGGCTGTCGGTACCTCCGGCCACACGGCGCGGCTCAGCGAGGCGTTCAAAGCGGGGCCCCGGCCGAGCGCGTGAAGCCCTCCGGGATCACCAGATCGCCGGGATGCAACGCGCCGACCGACGCGTGTCCCAGACCCAGGACCGCCGAGTCAAGGCCGCCGCGCATGATGTCCAGGACGTTCCCGACGCCGGCCTCGCCGTTCGCGGCCAGGCCCCACAGGTACGCCCGGCCGATCAGCACCGCCCGCGCACCGAGGGCCAAGGCCTTGGCCACGTCGCCGCCGCGCCGGATCCCGCCGTCGAGCAGCACCTCGATCTGCTCGCCGACGGCCTCGGCGATCGCCGGCAGCAGCCGGATCGTCGCCGGGGTGGTGTCGAGGTTGTTGCCGCCGTGATTCGAGACCGACAGCGCGGTGACGCCCGCGTCGACCGCGCGCCGGGCGTCGTCGACCCGGCTCACGCCCTTCAGGAGGAACGGGCCGCCCCATTCCTTCGCGAGCCAGGCGATGTCCTCCCAGGTAGGTGGGGGAGTGTCCATCCACTCGCGGTACGCACCGAAGAACGTCGGGACGGTGCCGTCGGGCCGTCGCATGTTCGGGGTGGTCAGGTCAGGGACCCGGCGTGTCCGCGCGAACTGCCACAGCCAGCCCGGGTGCGAGAGCACATCGGGAGCCAGCTTCAGCATGGTCTTGGGGTCGATGCGCTCCGGGATCGTGGGGCTGCCCCAGTCGCGGCCGTGCGAGAACGACCAGTCCGGCGTCGCGATGAGCGCCTTGCATCCGGCGGCCCGGGCTCGCTCCATGCGCCCTACAATCGCGTCGCGGTCGCCGCTCCAGTAGATCTGGAACGCGGTGTTCGGATTGGCCGCGACCACTTCTTCGACGCCCATGGAGGCGAACGAACTCAGTCCCATGATCACGCCGTGCCCGGCCGCGGCGCCGGCCACCGCGACCTCACCGCCGGGATGCACACCCTGTGCGCCGACCGGCGAGATCAGCACCGGCATCGCCGTTGTCATCCCCAGCACCGTCGTGGTCAGATCGCGGACGGCGTGCTGGCCCACCACCCGGGGCGCGAATCCGAGCTCTGCGAAGGCGCGGACGTTGTCCGTCAGGGTGCTGCCGCGCTCGGATCCGGCCAGCAGCGCGCCGTAGACCGAGTACGGAAGACGTTTCCTGGCCCGGCGCTGCGCCTCGGCGACGGTCTCGAACCACGGATTGCGGAACATCAACGCACCTGCGCCCCGGCCAGCGGCGACTCGTCGCACGGGCTCGCCGGCGGGCGCGACCGGGAAATGGTGACCGGCACCGGGCGCGAGGCGGCGGTGCGGTGCGAGTGGTCGCCGGAGGGTTTGGGGACGTCGCGCCGATCGGCCGGCAGCGACTCGCCATGGCTCTGCACGCACTCGGGATCCGGCCCGTCCAGAGGCAGGCCGGTGAAGAACTTGGCGGCCATGCATCCGCCCTTGCAGGTGTCGTAGAACGAGCACGAAGTGCAGGCTCCGCCCTGCTGCGGTTCGCGCAGGCCGAGGAACAGCTCCGAGTGTCGCCAGACCTCGGCGAATCCGCCTTCGCCTCGGACGTTGCCGGCAAGGAACTCATCGTGGATGGCGAAGGGGCAGGCGTACACGTCGCCGACCGGATCGATCAGGCACACCACCCGCCCGGCACCGCACAGGTTGAGTCCCGGAAGCGCGCCGCCGAACGCGGACAGGTGGAAGAAGGAGTCGCCGGTGAGCACGGTCTCGCCGTGGGCCACCAGCCAGTCGTAGAGCTCGCGCTGTTGATCGGGCAGCGGGTGCAACTCGTCCCAGACGTCGGCGCCGCGGCCGGAGGGACGCAGCCGGGTCAGCCGCAGCTGGGCGCCGTACCGGTCGGCGATCTCCCGGAAGGCGTCCAGCTGCGGGATGTTGTGGCGGGTGCACACCACCGACAGCTTGAAGTTCTTCATGCCCGCGTCGGCCAGATGGGCCATGGCGCGCAGGGCCGTGTCGTAGGAGCCGTGCCCGCGGACCGCATCGTTCACCTCCGCGGTCGCGCCGTCCAGCGAGATCTGCACGTCGACGTAGTCGTTGGCGGCCAGGCGCCGGGCGAACTGCGGGGTGATCCGGACCCCGTTGGTCGAGAACTTCACGCCCACGTGGTGGGCGGTGGCGTAGTCGAGGAGTTCCCAGAAGTCGGGGCGTACGGTCGGCTCGCCGCCGCCGACGTTGACGTAGAAGACCTGCATGGCCTCCAACTCGTCGATGACGGCCTTGGCTTCGGCGGTGCTGAGCTCCCGCGGGTCACGCCGTCCCGAGCTGGACAGGCAGTGCGTGCAGGACAGGTTGCAGGCGTACGTCAGCTCCCACGTCAGGCAGATCGGGGCCTCGAGGCCGTGTTCGAACAGATCCACCAGACGTTCGGACTTCACCGTCATGGGTCCGGGTGCCTTTCGGTCAGCATGTGGGAACGTGCGAGCACCGCCAGCGCCCGGGTGTACCGCAGCATGTCGTCCTCGCTGACGCCGACGGCCCGGCAGGCGGCGCGGGCTGTGGGCGCGGTCGCGAGCGCCTGCACGACGGAGAGCAGCCCGCGGTCCTTCAGGAAGGACAGCCGCCGGGTGCCGAAGTGGTACAGCAGCGCGCCGAAAGGCTCGGGCCGCACCGAGACCTGGGGGTGCAGGTCCCATGCGCGATCCAGGTCGAAAACCGATGCGGTGGGCATGGTGGGCGATCTAGTAGACGCCGCACATCCCGTCGATGGAGACCTCTTCGATCAGGTCGTCGGCCTCGACGAGATCCTCAGCCGGGTCCTGCTCGACGGCAACGTCGAAGGGCTCTGCCACAGCCGTCTGTTCGTCCATGTCTCCTCCTGTGCCACGAGTGACTTCGAGATTAGTGGCATGCAGTGCCATAGGAAAGGGTGAACGAGCTCGAATCCGGATCAGCCGGCCGACATGGCTCAGGGAGCCGATCGGCGGCGCTACGGGGCTGTCGACTATTGACACCGCCTTCGTGACCTTGATGAGGTGGGACCGATCGACGGCGGGCCGCAACGACACGGAGTCCTGATGGCCTGTCAGATCACTTACGGGCGAGGGCGCAAGCTTCCATGCCAGGCACTGATGACCTCGACTTCGTCGTGCGCAATCACGAGGACCAGTACTCGATCTGGAGCAATGACCGGGAGATCCCCGCGGGCTGGGGGCGGTCGGCGACGCGGCCGTCCGGTCCGTCCGCCTGGACCCGATCGACGAGCTGTGGACGGACATGCGCCCGGCGAGCGTTCGGGCTCTGATGGATCAGCAGGCCTGCAACGGCCGCGAGTCGGAATCGGAGGTAAGAGACTGATGCCCAGTCGCTGCATTCACCAACTCTACGAAGCACAAGCCGCGTTGACGCCCGATGCCGTCGCCGTGGCCTGGGACGACGGCACTTTGACCTACCGTGAGCTCGACGAGGGGGCCAACCGGTTCGCCGCCATGCTGGTCGGCGCCGGTGTGCGACCTGAGCGCCTGGTCGGCGTCATCATGGAACCCTCGCCGCTGTTGCTGGTCACGATGCTGGGGATCTGGAAGGCCGGCGGCGTGTACGTGCCCGTCGACCCTTCTCTGCCCCGCGGTGTCGCCGAGGCGATGCTCACCGACGCCGGTGTCGTCCTGCTCGTGCGGGACGGACAGACGGCGGTGGCTCCGGACGGCGTACCCGTGGTGGACGTGGACACGCTCGACCTGGCCGGCCGGCCGGACACCTCCCCGGCCGTGGCCGTCGATCCGGCAAACCTCGCGTACTGCGTGTTCACCTCCGGCTCGACCGGCAAGCCCAAGCTGGTCGCCGTGCAGCACGCGAGCTTCGCCAACCACGCCGTCTCGCTCCGGGACGAGCTCAAGATCGGTGCGGCCGACCGGGTGCTGCAGTCCACGGCGATCGCCTTCGACGCCGCGCTGGAGGAGATCCTGCCGGCGTGGGCCGCCGGCGGCGCGGTCGTCGTGCCGGACCGGCGCCAGTTCACCAGCGTGGAGTTCACCGACCTGATCGACCGCCTGGCGGTGACGATGGTGAGCCTTCCCAGTGCCTACTGGCACCAGTGGGTGGACGATCTGACGGCCGGTCTGGTCAGCCTGCCCCCGAGTCTGCGCATCGTGTTCATCGGCGGCGACAAGATCTTCGTCGACAAGCTCCGCGCCTGGTACCGGGTGCCCGGAGCGGAGGCGGTCGACTGGGTCTCGGACTACGGGCCGACGGAGACCACCATCAGTGTCCTGCTGCACCGGCCGACCCCGGAAGAGAAGACCTCCGACGGCGATCCGGACGATTACGCGCTGGTTCCCATCGGGTATTCCTTCGCGAGCAGTGCGATCTACATCCTCGACGACGATCTGCAGCCCGTGCCGGACGGCGAGCCGGGGGACCTGTGGGTCGGCGGCCCGCCGGTGTCCCGCGGCTACTACGGCAACCCGGTCGTTACGGCCGAGCGCTACCTGCCCGATCCCCAGGGCCCGCCCGGTTCGCGCATGTACCGCACCGGCGACCGGGGCAGCCGGCGGCCCGACGGGACGCTGGTCTTCCTCGGGCGCTCCGACCGCCAGGTCAAGATCCGCGGATACCGCGTCGAGCCCGGCCAGGTGGAGAGCGCGGTGATGCGCTGCGCGGGGGTCCGGGACGCGGTCGTCATTGCCGTCGCCGACCCGCCTTTCGGCTCGCGCCTGGTGGCGTACGTCGAAGCCGAGGACGGCGGGTCCGAGGCGGTGATCCGCGCCGAACTCGCCAGCCGGCTCAACGCGGCCATGATGCCTCAGACGTTCGTGATGATGGACCGCATCCCGCGCTCGCCGCTGAACGGCAAGGTGGCTCGCTCCGCCCTCCCGCCGGTCCCCGCCGGGCCTGCTGCGCCGTTGGCGCGCGCGGACGGGCTGCGGATGACGACGCTGGAGCGCGTCCTGGGCACCCTCGGCGGCGATGTGCTCGGCACCGCGCCGCTTCCGCCGGACGACGACTTCTTCGCCGCCGGCGGCGACTCGCTGCGGGGCCTTCAGCTGCTCAGCCGGGTGACCGAGGTGACCGGCGTGGCGCTGTCGTTCGCGCAGTTACGGGCCGCATCGAGCGTCGCCGGGATCGCGGCCCTGGTCAAGGGCGAACACGAGCGCGGCGCGTCGACGGTCGCGTCGGTCGTGCCGTCGGGGGAGCGCGGCGAGCGGCGTCCCGCCGCGCGCGGGCAACAGGCGCTCTGGTTCCTGGACCAGGTGCACAGGGGTGCGCCAACCTATGCGATCCCGGTCGCCTACCGGATCCGGGGTCCGCTCGACATGGAGCGGCTGGACGCCTCGGTGACTGCGGTCGTCGGCAGACACGAGGCGCTGCGTACGGTTTTCGAGACCGGCGAAGGCAAGGTCTGGCAACGGATCCAACCCCCGGCAGCGGTGCACACCGTGGTGACCGAGGTCGCCGATCTCGACGAGGCGGTCCGCTGTGCGCAGCAGGAGGCCAGGCGTCCGTTCGACCTGGCTCAGGGCCCGTTGCTGCGCTCGACCTGTTACCGCGTCGACGCCGAGGAGCACCTGTGGCTGCTCAACGTGCATCACACGGTGTTCGATGCCTGGTCGCTCGGGGTGTTCTGGCGGGAGTTCGTCGCCCTCTACACAGGGAAGCCGTTGAGCGAGCCGGCGGTCCAGTACACCGACTACGTGGTCTGGCAGGAGCGCTGGCTGCGCGGAGCGGAGGCGCAGGAGCAGCGTTCCTACTGGCGGGCCCGGCTCGCCGGAGCCCCGCCGGCCGCCGAAGTGGGCTCCCGGCGCGAAGGTGCCGGTGCCGGATGGATCGGCACCGACGGCTTCGCCCTGCCGCTGCCCGACGACGCCGTCGACCCGGCTGCCCTGGACCAGCTGGCCCGCTCGTGCGGGACCACGGCGTTCGTCGTCCTGCTCGCGGCCTTCTTCACGGCCCTGCACCGGACGGCCGAGGCACCGGAGGTGGCGGTCGGCGTGCCCGTCGCGTGCCGGAACCGGGCGGGCACCGAGGACCTGATCGGCTACCTGGTCAACACGGTCGTGCTGCGGATGCGCTTCACCGAGGGCATGAGCTTCCGCGAACTGGTCGCGCGCACCGACGAGGTCCTGGCCGAGGCACTGACCCGCCAGGAGCTGCCGTTCGCCGACGCCGTGGAGGTCGCCGCGCAGAGCACGGACGCCGGCCAGAACCCGCTATTCCAGGCGATCTTCTCGCTGCAGTCCACCCCGCTGGACGACAGCGGCGACATCGAAGGCCTGGAGATCTCCGAGGTGTTCGTGCACTCGGGCACCGCGAAGGTCGCACTGAGCTGGGCCGCACGGCAGACCGCCGCCGGTTGGACCGGCGAGGTCGAGTACGCCGCCGACCGGTTCGACCAGGCCTCGGCGCAGCAGTGGCAGCAGCACCTGTGGACGCTGCTCGGGGCCGGCCTGGCCGATCCCGACGAGCGCGTCGACGGCTTGCCGCTGTCGGCCGGGTAGGCCGCCGAGTCCTGCGCTCGCGGCGGACCCTGCCGGACCGGCTGATCATCCAACGGCGGTGAGCCAGGAGGACGATCAGCCGGTAGGTGTTCGCGGAAAGCTACCGGCTCAGCGGAGGGCGCGAGACCACGCGGTGCGGACTCGCCTCGCCGACGGCCCCGCCGATGCGGCTGATCCCCTCGCGCAGGTCCTTCTCGTCCACGGTGAGCGTGATGCGGAAACACTGTGTGGAATGCCTGCCGGCTTCGGGCGGCCCGGAGAAGAAGCTCCGTCCCGGTGCGATGAAGACGTTGTGTTTCCTGAGATCGGCGTAGAGGTCGACGTCGCTGAACCAGTCCTCGTCGATCCACAGCCAGCCGAACATGCCTCCCTCGTTCGCGTGCAGGCGCCAGTTCACGTCCGCCGGCATTGCGTCGAGGAGCAACTGCTCGGTCAGGGTTCGGCGTTCGGCGTAGAACGGCTTGATGGCCGAGGCGACCACTTCGTCGAGTGCGCCGGAGGACAGGGCCCAGGCAGCCATGGCCTGTGCCAGCCCTGAGGCGTGCAGCACGGAGTTGGACAGGAAGGACACCAGCGGGGTGATGTACCGCTCGGGGCCGACGGCGAATCCGACGCGTTCCCCGGGCATCCCGGCCTTGGACAGGCTGAAGCAGTTGACCACGTGCGGATTCAGCACCGGTGGCGAGAACGTCGGGCCGATCTGGGGGAACGGCCGGCCGTAGGCGTGGTCGAGGAACAGAGGTACGTCCATCCGCTGGGCGATCGCGATCAGCGCGTCCTGCTCGTCGGCGCGAAGGCTGCGGCCGGTCGGGTTGCACGGGCTGGACAGCAACAGCATGCCCAGGTCCGTCCGGCGGGCCGTCGCATCCAGATCGAGCTCGTAGTGGAACGACCGGTCCTGCCCGGCCCGCCACCCGGACTCGACTCCGGCGATCCCCCCGGGCGCCATGCAGATGCCCTGATAGCCGGTGTAGTCGGGGATCGCCGGTAGCCCCACCCGGCGCGCCCCGCTGCCGTCTTCCCCGGCGTAGAGCGCGGCGGCGGCGAAGCAGAGCATCTGGCTGCCCGGGCCGACGACGATGTTCTCCGGGCCGATGGTCCACCCCAGGTGCCGGCGGAAGTGGTCGGCTATGGCTTTGACGAGGGCGGGCGAGCCCCGGGATGGCCCGTACGCGACGGCGTCGGAGAAGCTCTCGGCGACCGCCCAGCCGGCCGCCTCCCGCCACATCGCGGTGACCTCGGGGATCGCCGCGGGGTTGCCGATGCTCAGGTTGAGCCACTTGGTGTCGGAGGTGCTCGCCATCGCACTCGCCACGTCCTCCATCAGGCTCCTGAGCCCGGACATGCGCGACATCTGCGTTCCGACCTTGGACAAGCCCCCCATGGGCGGTTCCTCTCGCTCGGGTTGCGCTACAGGAGTGGCGAGCTCATGCCTGTTCGACGGTCCGGACGACGCCCAGCCTGGTCCCCGCGAACGTGACCGTGACCTGGCCGACCCACACCGCCCACAGCGCGTGCAGGTCGCTCTGGGTGTCCTCGGGGATCGTCAGCGTCGGCTCGGGCAGGTCCGCGAGGGTGCACTCGGTGTGGAAAGTCGCCAGGACCCGGTCGGTGAGCCGGTCGTTGAGAATCACGGCCAGGTGGCCGGGCCGGTCAGGCTCCCCGGACGTTCCCCGCACGGACAGCACCGGACGAACCACGCCGCCCGGCGAGTGCAGGCCGCTCGCCGCGATCGCCATCACCGGACCCGCGCCCGCCGACTCCCGCACCGGCCCGCACAGCCAGCACTCGGCCGCGACGCGCCGCCCGCCGGCCGACTCCGAATCGTCGTATTCGAATACCTGGATCCGCGACCCGCACCGCGTGCACGCTCCCTCGACGCGAGCGTCGCTCAGCCGCAGATAGGTGTGCAAGGCCGCGTACATGTCATTACCGGCGGCCAGCTTCGCCGTCGCGAGGAACGCCTCGTCCCAGCGCCGCACCGCCCGGTCCAGCCTCGCCGTGACGGCGTCGGCCGTGCGCCAGGCGTCGAGGTCGAAGGCCTCACGGATCCGGCCGATGCCTTCCCAGGCGGCGCTTTGCACCTGCTCGTTCGTGCGCCCCAGGTCCTCGAGGCTGTCCTCCAGATCCTCGTCCAGCGAGTTCTCGGCGACCGCGACGAGAGCGTGCCGGACGCGCTCCACCGTCCTGCTGCGTCCGATCATGTCCTGATACAGCGCGAGCGCCTGCTCGTGAGTCCGGAGGCGATCGGCGTCGACAGCGGCACCGTTGTCGACGGGCTCGGCCGGTGTGCGGGCGGGGAACCGCAGTGCCGGATCGCCGGCCAGGGCTATGCCGTACCCGGTGGGAATGCGATGCACGTGGTTCAGGCGCTGCACGGTCTCCCCGAGGCTGAGACCCTCGGCGAGGTACGCGGCCACCAGGCCGACGGTGTCGGCGTCGGCGTGCAGCTGGCCCAGCGTGCCGATGGCGGCGAGGGTCAGTCCGCTCAGAGCACTGACACACAGGCTGTTCGTGGTCGGATGTTCGCCCACGGCCACATCGAAGGTACTGCAGCCCATCAGGGCCACCACGGCCGCGTGCAGCCCCGCCGCCGGCACCGCGGTGCGCAGCAGCTTCGTCGTACTCCGGCAGCGGTCCGCGCCCGGATCACAGCCGTCGGTCAGCAGCTTTCCGTCGACCCGCTCCGGACCGTTGGCCCCGCAGACGACGAGCGAACCCAGGCTGATGTGGCCGAGGTCGGAGTGGCCGCACACGGACAGCACCCGCCACGGCGCGTCCAGGATCGCCCCGAGCCGCTCGGGGCGGGCTACCTTGAGGTCGTCGGGCGGTCCGCACACCCCGTTGACCGCGTCGATGAGGACGTCCTCTCCGGCGGGGACGCGCGTGTGGGCGAGCGTGATCTTCGACGCCTGGAACTCGGCTTCCGCGAGATCGGCGGCGAGCACGAACCCCACGGGCACATCGTGCCGCGCCGACGACGTCACCCACTCGCGCACCGTCTCGGCCACCAGCGTGTGGCGACTGGCGATGAGCAGCACCGAGGTCGGCGTCGGTGTCGGTGTCCTCGACAGCCAGCCGGAGGCGACGTCGACGTCCACCACCGGGCGGCCGAGATCGCGGCCCAGGGCGAGCGCGGCCTCGCGCATGCCCTCGTCGCCGCACGCGATCACGTCACAGGAGAGGTCCGCGGCAGGCCCGTCCGGCCGCGGCGGCAGAGCCCGGTAGGCACCGAGTACTTCAGCACGCGTGGGTTGATTCGACACAGTCACCCGTCAGTTTTCCGCGAGAGGAGAATGGCCTGGAACTGCTTCGGGGGTCCGCTCCGGCCCGGTCGCGGCGGCTCGGGCCGCGATCCCGGTCAGACCCAGGGAATCCATCGCTGCCTCGGGGTGGTCGAGCAGCACCGCCAGGATCTCCTGGTACGCGGCGCAGTAGCCCTGCGCGGCCTCCTGCGAGTACGTGCACAGCGCGAACTTCCAGTCCACCGCGATGTGCGCGGGAGTGATTTCGCAGACCGCTGACAGGTCGTACAGCCCTTCGGCCGCCGCCGTCACCACGTCCGACACGCTTCCCTCGTCGAGGGTCAGCCCGCCGACGGCTCCCGCGGAGAACGTCGTCCGGATCAGGGCACTGCCGAGCCCAGTGCCGGCCTCCCGTAGGCCGGCAATCGCCTGGGTGAAAGGCAGGTCCTGGTAGTCGATGGAATCCATCAAGTCCAGGGACACCTCCGCCAGCACGGCGGCGAACGACCGAGACAGGTCGATCCGCGACCGTTGGACCACCATGTTCGTGAGCATCCCCACGGTCCGCGCGAACCGCGGCGGGCGGACACTGGTCACCGTCCCGAGCGTCACGTCGCCGTCACCGGTGGCGGCGACGATCATGACGTCCATCGCGCACAGCAGGACGGCGAACGGCGTCGCGCTGGTGCGGCGCGCGAACGCCTGCACCGCGTCCGACAGCTCGCTCGGGAGCATCGTCGGCAGCATGACCGTGCCCAGCGCCGCCGAGTCCCGTTCGGTGGCCCGCTCCGTCCCCGGCAGGGTGCTGCCGGACATCCCCGCCAGCCGCTCCCGCCAGAACTCCGTCTCCTCATCGAGGCCGCCGTCGGCCAGGGCCGCCAGCTGCTCGCGCACGAAGACCCCGTACCCCGGAGCGGCCGGCCCGAGATCGGGCGGGGTCCCCCGGCGCGCCGAGCGGTACAGCTCGCCGAACTCCTCCAGCACGACGACCATCGACTCCCCGTCGCACGCGATCTGGTGGACGACCAGGACCAGCCACGTCCGGTCCGCGGAGACCCGGATGGCGGCGAGCCTGATCGGCGGACCGGCCGACAGGTCGAAAGGCCTGGCCGACACCGTGTCGATGGCCGCCTGCAGCTGTTCCGACCGCGTTTCCTCCGGCGAATCCCGCAGGTCCAGCACCTCGATGGGCACCGGATCAGGGTCCTGAACCACCTGGACGACGCCCGCATCCGTCTGCCGGAACACCGTGCGCAGGGCCTCGTGCCGTTGGATCGTCGCGTTGAGCGCGAACTCTGCCGCCGCCACGTCGAAGGCGCCGTCGTAGAAGAACACCTCCGGCATCGTGTACACCGAGCTCGTGCGGTGCCGACTCCAGAACAGCCACATGTCCTCCTGGAGCGGGCCGATCGCCAGCTCGTCCGTCAGGGGACTCATGGCCTCGGCTCCGGCAGCGGCCCCCGCGACGGATCCGTCAGCCGGGTGGTGATCACGTCGTGCACCGTCTCCGCCTGTTCGAAGATCGCGAAATGGCCGCCGCTGAGCGTGCACATCTCGAAGTCGGCGCTGGTGTGCTCGACCCAGCCCTTCACCAGATCAGGGGTGCTCCACTCGTCCTCCGTGGCGGCGAAGGCCGTGATCGGTACCGGAAGCGGCTCCTGGAGCTGGTACGGGTATTCCTCGTTGACCTGGAAGTCGGCGCCCATCAGCGGCTGGCGCTGCTTCAGCAGCAGGTGGTCGGTCAGCACCTCCGGCGGGGTGCCTCCCAGCGCGCCCAGGAACTCGGCCACCTCCTCGATCGGCAGCTCCTCCAGGCGGTGGCGCGGCATCGGCAGGTGCGGGGCCCGGCGGCCGGCCACGAACAGCCGCTCCGGCAGGGCCCAGCCGAGCCGGCGGAACTCTCTCACCAGCTCGAACGCGCAGATGGCGCCGGTGCTGTGACCGAACACGGCGTAGGGCGTGTCGAGGCGAGCGGTGATCTCCGGGGCGAGCTCGCGGACGTATCGGGCGACCTCGCGGATCGGAGCCTCGTTACGCCGTTTCTCCCTGCCGGGCGGCTGAACCGGGTAGGCACCGACGTGCGGTGCCAGTCCGGCGCCCCAGGCCCGGTACGATCCGGCGCCCGCTCCCGCGTGCGGCAGGCACAGCAGCGCGATCCTGGCGCCGGGAGACACCGCGAACGGCAACCACGGGCTCTTGGACACCTGCGGCATCAGTTCACTCCATTGCTCGAGAGAATCTCCGCCGTCTCCCAGTCGGGATGAGCGACCGCCGTGCCCAGCACGGCGCAGAGGTCTTCGGCGATGCGGCCCACCGTCGGCGGGTCGTAGCGGTCGGGGTCGTATTTCAGGACGGCGTCGTAACCGTCCTTGTCGACGGCCAGGTCCAGCTGCAGGGCACCTTTGCCGTGCGGGTGGACCTCGATCCGTTCCGCCCTCACTTCGGGCAGGTCCAACCGGCGCACACTGTCGTCGTCCAGTCCGAGTACGGTCGGGCACAGCGGCGCGTTGCGCAACCGCCTGCGAACGCCGGTCCGGGCCATGATCTGGGAGTAGGACAGAGTGCCGTGGGTCATCGCGCCCAGCACCGTCGTCCGGGTTTCGGCGACCAGGCCGGCGAATTGCTGCCGCGCCGGTACCGGACACCGCAGCGGGACGAGGTCGGTGAGGCAGCCGATCATGCCGTCCAGGTCGTCGTCCCTGCGACGGGACACCGGCGTGCCGATGACCGTCTCGTCCGCGCCGAGATAGCCGCAGGACAGCGCGGATAGGGCCGCTGTGAAGACGGTGAACGGAGTGGTGCGCGCGGTTCGGGCCAGGCCGTGGATCTGTCGTCCCACTTCCGGTGCGATCGTGAAGTGATACGTGCCGCTGCGTGAGCTGGGCCTGGTCGGCGGGGGCCGATCGGCGAGCGGTGCCAGCGGCACGGGGATGTCGTGCAGGCGCTCCCGCCAGTAGTCCACGGCGAGGGGGTCGAGGTCCGCCGCGCGCTGCGTCAGCGCGTACTCTCCCAACTGCGGCGAGACCGGCGGCAGTTCTGCCGGGCGGCCCGCGACGCGTGCCGAGTAAAGGCGGGTGAACTCGGCGTCGAGGATCTCGAAGGACCATCTGTCCACCACGGCGTGGTGGAACTGGACGAGCAGAACCGACTCCGTCGGCGTGATGTGCAGCAGGCCGGCCCGCAGCGGCGAGACGTCCAGGTCCAGGGGCCGCCGCGTGAGGCGCCGTAACTCCTTGTCCAGGTCGTTCTCGCGCAGATTCAGGTGCTCCAGTACGGTCTCGTGGACCGGCTCCACGACCTGCACCAGCTGGTCGTCCAGGATGGTCAGCCTGCTGCGAAGACACTCGTGCCGGTCGACGATCCGGCTCAGCGCCCATTGCGCGGCGTCCGCGTCCACGGCCCCGTGGAGCCGGTACGCCCAGGACTCCAGATAGCGGGACGGCTCGCCGGACAGGTGCTCGTCCAGCCAGACCGACTCCTGCTCGAAGGTCATCGGGTAGACCTTCGTGCCACTCACGCGCGGCCTCTGCGCCGGGGCTGGAGTGCCAGTTCGGTCAGTGCGGCGTGGTCCAGCTTGCCGTTGCCGGTCACCGGCAGCTGGCTGACGGTGCGTACGACGGCGGGCACGAGGTAGGAGGGCAGCGAATCGGCCAGCTGCTTGCGGATCGAGAGCGGATCCCCGCCGTCGGCTTCGGCGGGGCCGTCGGGCACGTAGAACAGGGCCAGTCCCTGGGCACTTCCGTCCGGCCCCGGCACCGCGATGGTCGCGCAGGACCGGATACCGCCCAGAGCCCGTACCGCGACCTCGATCTCGCCCAGCTCGATCCGGTGCCCGCTGATCTTCACCTGCCGGTCGACGCGCCCCAGGAAGTGCAGCACTCCGGCGTCGTCGGTCACTCCGACGTCACCGGTCCGGTACACGCGCACCGGGGTTCCCGCCACGTCGATGGTGGGGAACTTCTCCGCTGTCAGCTCGGGGTTGCCGAGATAGCCGACGGCCAGACCGTCCCCGGCGGCGCAGATCTCCCCGCTCTCGCCCTGCGCGCAGGGCTTGTCGTCCGGTCCCAGCAGGATGACCCGGGTACCCGGCGCCGCGAGCCCGACCGGGACTCCGCCCGGCAGGTCGCAGTCCGCCTCGCTCAGCGGCCAGGTCGTGGTGAGCATGCAGTTCTCCGCCGGACCGTAGCCGTTGTACAGCGGGATCTCCGGGTGCCGCCTGACGAAGCGCCGCACATGGTGCGGGGAGAGCTTCTCGCCGCCGGTGTAGACCCGGCCGAGCCCGGCGAAACAGTCTTCGTCCTCGTCGACGAACATGTTGAACAACGAGGTGGTGAGCCAGAGAGTGTCCACACCGTGCCGGCTGATCAGTTCGCGCAGCATTCCCGGCATCAGGTGGTCGCCGTCGACCAGCACCGACGTCCCGCCGGCGACCGTCTGGCCCCACAGCTCGAAGGCGTACATGTCCCACGGCAGCGGAGCCGCCTGCGGTGTCGCGTGTCCCGGGCCGAACCCGGCCAGGCCGCCCTCGGTGAACATGCGGGTCACCGCCCGGTGCGGTGCCACCACACCCTTCGGCCGGCCCGTCGTCCCCGAGGTGAAGAAGACGGTGGCGGGCTCGGAGGCGTCGACCGCAGGCCCGGTGAACCCTCCGCTGCGGTCGGCGGCCGCTGCCAGGTCCTCGATCTCGGGCCGGTAGGTCCGCAGGCCCTCGGTCGCCGGCGACGGGCCGCCGACCACAACCGGAGAGCCGGTCTGCTCGACGAGCATCCGCACCCGTTCGATCGGCCACCGCGGATCGATACCCGTGTAGGCCGCGCCGCATTTGAGGATCGCCAGTTGGAGCGCGGCCAGCAGGGCCGAGCGGGGGAGGAGAGTGGGAACCACCTGGCCGGCACGGACACCCAGGTCCTGCAGTTCGGCGGCGTAGCCGTCCGAGGCCCGGTTCAGCACCGCATAGCTGACGGGCTCACCGGCGGCGACTAACGCGGTGGCGTCGGGCTGTCGGGCGGCGTGCCGGGAGATGGCCCCGTGGACGGTGCGCTCGTCAGGCATCTGCCGCCTGTCCCTCGGCCGCCACCCGCTCGGCGAAATCGGACAGGATGTCGGCGTCGAACAGCCATACCGGCAATGCCCGGACGCCGAGATCGCGCTCTATCCGGGCGCATATTCGCATGGCCTGGAGCGAGGTGCCGCCCAGGTCGTAGAAACTGTCGGACCGTCCCACCCGGTCGATGTCGAGAATCTCCGCCTGAATATCCGCGATCGCCTTTTCCAGAGAACCCTGCGGCTCCTCGAAGCTCACATCGGTGAACGATTCCCGGGCTTCCCTCACGGTGCGTCCCTCGCATTCAGCTGCCGGGCACGCTGCACGCGGCCCAGCGCATGTTCCTATCACGAAAGCAGACATCTGATCTAGGTGTTGCCATCGGTGCAGGGCTGTCGTCGGGTTGTCATCGGCTGGTGCGGTCGACGGTCGATCCGTTGGGTGACGCTGTCAGGGAGCTGGGACGCGCGAAACCTCTGGCACTGGATCGGTCGCCCGAACCACGCACCGCGCGTCGGCGCCGCGACCCGCCGGCGCCCACCATACGCGAAGCGGCCCGCGTCGTTACCGAGATCGAATCCGAACACGAAATCCGAACAGCGCCGCAGGCGGACCGGTAGCATCCTGCCGGAGAGATCGATTGCGGAGGAGCTGTTCATGCCCTTAGTGAGCACCGACGGGGTCCGATTCGCCGACCGGCGGCCGGGGTCGTTCACGGACATGGAAGTCGAAGTCAGGGCTCTGATGGAAGTCGGGCCGACACCGTGCCGGCCGTCGCGGACGCGAGCCTGCCTGCCGACGCGGTGAGTGCGGGCGCCGTACGAGCTGGGCGTCTCCTGGCGGTCAGCGATCTGCACGTCGCCTATCCGGAAAACCGGAGTCTCGTGGAGGAGAACCTGGTCCCGGAGCACGACGACGACTGGCTGATCATCGCCGGGGACACGGCCGAGCGGGTCTCCGACGTCGAATGGGCTCTCAAGGTCCTGAGCGACCGGTTCGCCCGGGTGGTGTGGACGCCCGGCAACCACGAGCTGTGGACCCATCCCAAGGATCCGGTCACGCTACGCGGGGTGGCGCGCTACGAGCACCTCGTCGAGTCCTGCCGCAATATCGGGGTCCTGACTCCGGAGGACCCGTACGAGGTCTGGACCGGGGACGGCGGCCCGGTCACGGTGGCTCCGTTGTTCGTGCTCTACGACTATTCCTTCCTGCCCCCCGGGTGCGCGACGCCTGACGAGGGCATGGCAATGGCCCGTGAAGCGGGCGTAGTGTGCACGGACGAGTACTTCCTGCACCCCGACCCCTACCCCAGCCGGCAGGCCTGGTGCGAGGCGAGACTCGCGGCCACCGAGGATCGGCTCGCGGCCTGCGATCCGCAGCTGCCGACCGTCCTTGTCAACCACTATCCCCTGACCCGCCACCCGACCGAGATCCTCCACCACGCGGAATTCGCGCAGTGGTGCGGTACGACGCGGACCGAGGACTGGCACCGGAGGTTCCGGGCCGTCTCAGTGGTCTACGGCCACCTGCACATTCCTCGGACCACCTGGCACGACGCGGTCAGGTTCGACGAGGTGTCGCTCGGCTATCCCCGGGAAAGATCGCAACGGCGGTGGCCTGTGGAGCCGGCGTTCCCGCGGCAGATCCTGCCGCGAGCAGTCGAGCGCCTGCGACCGAGCCCGCCGGAGTGACAACGGGCTCCTCCGGCCCCTTCTGCCGAGGACGCGGACGGGCCCGCGTCCCCACCGCCAACCGCACAACGGCTGATCCGGCGCGCACCGCGCCGCGATCCGCCACGGCACGATCCAGAGGGCACGAATGATCCAGAGGGCACAGGAAAGGGAGTAGATGTCGATACCAGACCGCCGGGAGGCAGTAGCCATCGGCGAGAAGGCACCGCTGCTGGACAGTCCTGTCTCCTCGTACAACGAGTGGGATCCGCTGGAGGAGGTGATCGTCGGGATCGTCGACGACGCCAGCTTCCCGACCTGGCACATGTCACTTCCGTCGGTGCTGCCGGAGGGCCAGGTCGAGACCTTCCGCAGCCAGGCCGGACGTCCGTTTCCGCCGCACCAGGTCGAGGCCGCGCGCCGCGAGCTGGAGGAGTTCGTCCGCATCCTGGAGGGCGAGGGGGTGACGGTCCGGCGGCCCGAGCCCATCGCGCAGCGGCAGGTCTACAGCACCCTGGACTGGGCCAGCACGGGGCTGTACGCGGCGATGCCCCGGGACGCGCTCCTGGTCGTGGGCACCGAGATCATCGAGTGCCCGATGGCGTGGCGGTCCCGGTACTACGAGTCGCTGGCGTACCGGCCCCTGCTCAAGGAGTACTTCCAGGGCGGGGCCAAGTGGAGCGCCGGCCCGAAGCCGGAGCTCACTGACGCGCAGTTCGACCAGACCTGGACCGACCCCGGCGAGGACGATCCGCCGCGGCTGGTCGTCACCGAGTTCGAGCCGACCTTCGATGCGGCCGACTTCACCCGGTGCGGTCGCGACATCATCGCCCAGAAGAGCAACGTCACCAACGAGTTCGGCATCGAGTGGCTCCGTCGCCAACTGGGCGACGAATACCGTGTCCACGTGCTGGAGTTCAAGGACTCACACCCCATGCACATAGACGCCACCCTGGTGCCGATGGCGCCGGGCAAGCTGCTCATCCACCCCGAGCGGGTCCCCGAGGTCCCCGAGCTGTTCAAGAGCTGGGACGTGATGACGGCGCCGACGCCGGTGATCCCGGACGGGCACCCCCTGTACATGACGAGCAAGTGGCTCAACATGAACATCCTGATGCTCGACCACGAGCGGGTGGTCGTCGAGCGACAGGACGAGCCGATGATCGAGGCGGTGCGCAAGTTCGGGTTCACCCCGATCCCGTGCGACTTCCGCAACTTCAACAGCTTCGGCGGGTCCTTCCACTGCGCGACGCTCGACGTGCGGCGGCGCGGCACCCTCGAGTCGTACTTCTAGAGCGAGGAGCGGACCGTGCAGATATGGAGAACCTCCCGCAAGGACTTCTTCCTGGCGGCGATCAGCGCGGCACAGTTCGCCGTCACGCTGGTCCTGGCTCTGAGCTGGGCGAACGCCTCGCCCGCGGCCAGGGTGGCCGGCGGAGTACTGGTGACCCTGATGATGACCTACAACATCATCGTGGTCTCCCACCTCTTCACGCACATGCCCTGGTTCGTGAGCTGGCGACTCAATGCCCTGGTGTCGCTGGTGAACTCCGTGAACATCGGCCAGTCGGTGCAGGCATACCGCCTGACCCACGTCCGCAACCACCACCGGTTCAACAACGACCGGCCGGCCCCGGACGGCACCACCCGCGACACCACGTCGACGTACTCCAAAGGGAAGAACGGTCGGCACCGGCCGCTGCTGCCCTATGCGGTCGGGGGCGCCGTCGACTCCTTGTACACGCGGGTGAAGGACACGGTCGCCGTCGTGCGCCTGTGGAAGGTCGGGAGCAAGGAGGAGAACCTGTTGACCCTGGCCTCGCGCAGAGATCAGGGCAGGAGCCGCGAACTGCGCCAGGTCCAGGCCGACCGGGCCGTGCTGTTCGTCTCCCTGGCACTGTTCACGGCGATCTCGTGGCAGTGGACCCTGTTCTGCTACCTCCCCGCGTTCTTCGCGGCGCTGACCCTGGTCAACGTGCAGAACTACTACCGCCACTTCGGGGCGAACCCGGATGTGCGCGCGGCGGACTCGGTGAGCCACTACAACCGGGTCTACAACTTCCTCACCTTCAACGACGGATTCCACCAGGAGCACCACCTCAGTCCAGGCTCGCACTGGTCCCGGATGCCGGATGTCAAAGCGCGGCAGCAGAACCGTCTCGACGCGCAGCCGCGCATCGTCAGTCCGGTGCCCGCGATGCTCGGGTTCCTGCACCGGCGCCGGCCCCAGCTCCACCTCGACCCGGATGCCGTGAACGGCGCCGGATGACGGTGTGATCCACAACCGGCGAAGAACGGAGTCGGCATCCTTGCCGGGCGCGGCTCGCGGTGGCACCGCGCCGCGTCCGGCAGGCGCCAGTTCGTGGTGGGTGCCGCCCGACCGGCTGTCATGGTTCGCGATCCGCAGATCGAAACGCTCGCGAACGGTGGTACTCCAACGAGGGTTTGTTCAGGGCCCGTTGACTCCACATCAGGCGCTAGGTACGTTTGCTCATATGTCGCAAGGCGTCACTGACTCCATAACGGGGGGTCGAGGGACTCGACATCGGTTCGCGCCGGAGATACTGGACAGTGTTCGTCAGGCATCTCGCCTCGACAACTGGCACGGACCCGTCGAGCTCGTTCGGCACTGGTTCTGGATCGCGTTCTGGTCCGCTACGGCGGTTTTCGCGTTCGGCAACTGGCCGCTGTTGGCCTCGATCCCGGTATATCTCGTTGCCGCCTTCTTCATCGGCGGACGTCAGCGCGCCTTGGCGGGTGCGCTGCACATGTCCACGCATCGCGCTTTCATGGCTCACCACCGCCTCGAAAGCCTCCTCGGTGCCGTCTTCGGCGGTTACCCGGTGTTGCAGAGCTTCACGGCGTACCGGGCCTCGCACCTTGGTGAACACCATGGCAGCCTGGGCGACCCGGAACGCGATCCCGACTACCGGCAGTACAAGGACAACGGCCTGTGCGGCGACAACTTGGGGCGTCCGGCGCTGAACCGCTATCTGCGCAAGGTGGTGGGCCCACGCCAGACAGGCGCGTACATCCTCTATCTGCTGAGGCACCGGATCTACTCGAAGAGCGAGGCGCCGGCCGAGCGGGTGGTGCGCATCGCCCTGATCGTGGCCGTGCTGGCGTGGTCGGTGATCGCCGGCTGGTGGCTGTGGCTGATCCTGCTCTGGTTCGTGCCCTTGGCCACGACGCAGGTTTGGATCGGCGCGGTCGCTGAGTTGATGGAGCACTTCCCGCTCATCGAGAACGCGCCGCGCGTCGACCTCTACATGTCCTGGAACCGGGAGTACGGGTTCGTGACCCGCTTCCTGTTCGGCGAGATCGACGGAGAGGGTTTTCATCTGGCCCACCACCTGTTCCCCAGGACGCCGATGTGGCGCCTGCGCGAGGTCGACGCGATCTTGGCGCAGGACCCGGCGTACGCGTCACTGCCACGCCTGAGCGGGGTGCTCGGCGGGATGGTTCAGATCTACCGTTCCCTGCCGCCGACAGGACGTGCGTGAGCCGCTCCCGGCTCACGCTGGCGTCCGACTCGCAAGGCGATGGCTGTCCACACCTCAAATCGCTCTGCTGGACGGGTGAACATGGCTGGTCTTATGTCATTGGTCGCGCAGTTCGAGCGACAGGCACAATCGACGCCGCACGCGGTCGCGCTTGACGACGGCGGTCAGCTCACCACGTACGCGCAACTGGATCAGTGGTCCGACACCGTCTGCGCCGACCTCATGGCCGCGGGTGCCGTACCCGGCGGTCTCATCGGTATCCTGCTCCCTCGCGATTCGCAATGGGTTGCCGCGATCCTCGGCGTGCTGAAGACAGGTTGCGGATACGTACCCCTGGATCCGCTGTATCCCGACGAACGTCTTGCCATGATGATGGAGGACGCGGGCTTGAAGCTGATCCTCGGCGATCCGGCGGGCGCCGATCTCCCGTCGAGCCCGCTGCGCGTGGACATGCCGGGCGCGCAGGCCCGGAGACGGTCGACGTCCCGCCCGCCGTTGGGCCCCGACTCGCCGGCGTACGTCATCTACACGTCGGGATCGAGCGGCCGGCCGAAGGGTGTCCCGATCCGGCATCGGAACGTGCTCGGCCTCGTCCAGGCCGCCAACACACGCGTGCGTTACCGGCCCACGGATGTCTGGTCCCTGTTCCACTCGTTCTCCTTCGACGTCTCGGTGTACGAGATGTGGGGCGCCCTGCTGACGGGTGCCCGCATCGCCACCGTGCCGCAGCACGCGCGGGTGGACCCGGCCGGCTGCATCGAGTTCTTGAGAGCCTGCCGGGTCACCGTGCTGAGCATGGTTCCGACGGTCTTCCGGCATCTCGTCGCCTCGGGCGCCGGACCGCAGGACGAACTGGCGGTGCGGCAGGTCATCTTCGCGGGCGAAGCCGTTGACCCGGTTTCGGTCTCGAAGTGGCTGTCGACACAGCCGGCCCAGCGGCGACCAGTGGCCTTGAACATGTACGGGATCACCGAGTCGACAGTGCACGTGACGCTCCGAGAGATGACAGAGGTCGACTTCACCAGGACCGACCCGGGCACGTTGATCGGCACGGCGCTGGCGCACGCCCGGATGCGGCTCGTGGACTCGCAGATGCGACCGGTCGAGAAAGGGGACATCGGCGAGATCCTGCTGGACGGGGTGGGCGTGACCGACGGCTACCTGGGCCGGCCCGAACTCAACCGGGAGCGCTTCGTCGAGCTGGCGTCGGCGGACCGATCGTCGGTGCGCTGTTTCCGCACCGGCGATACCGCCAGGTGGGACGAGGAAACGGGAAGCTACGTCTACCACGGCCGCATCGACGATCAGGTGAAGGTGAACGGCCACCGCATCGAGTTGGGTGAGGTAGAGGCATGTTTGCGGGCTTGTCCCGGCGTGTTCGAGGCCGCCGTCGTACTGCACAACTCCCCGGGCCGCGCTCCGAGCCTGCTGGCCCACGTCGTTGCCGATCCGCCCGCTGCGGGCCGGGCGGAGCAGAGCCCTGAGTCAGGCGACCCGAAAGCGTCGGGTCGCGCGATCCGGGAAATCAGACGGGCCCTGGCCACAAAGCTTCCCCGACATATGATTCCCCAGCACATCGAGCTGGTTTCGAGCCTGCCGCAGACAGAATCGGGCAAGGCGAATCGCAAAGGTCTGGTTCCGAGCACGCCTGCCGGGGACTAGAAGTGCCGCATTGTGGCAGGTTGTTGATGACGCCTTCGGTATCAGGAGGCTGTTGCCGACGTTGCCCGATGTCGGTAAGTTCGAATAGACACCGAAATCAAAGAATTCCAATTGGGGGAGTTTGTGTCGCGTCTCGAGGGTAAGGTCGCTTTTATCACCGGGGTCGGTCGTGGACAAGGCCGCAGTCATGCCGTTCGGCTGGCTGAGGAAGGCGCGGACATTATCGGGATCGACATCTGTCGTGACTTCGAATCCGCGCCCTACCCGATGTCGTCGGAGGAGGACCTCGCCGAGACGGCGCGGCAGATCGAGAAGCTCGGTCGGCGCGTTTTCACCCGGGTTGCGGACGTGCGTGACGCGGTGGGCCTGCGCGCCGCCCTGCAGGAGGGCGTCGAGCAGCTCGGCCGCCTGGACTTCGTCGTTGCCAACGCCGGCATCAGCGCCGCCCAGTTCAAGATGACGACGCTGGAAGAGGACATTCAGGCGTGGAATGACGTCATCGACGTGAACCTGACCGGCGTGTGGCACACCTGTCAGGCGGCCATCCCGTATCTGCTCGCCGGAAACCGGGGCGGGTCGATCATCCTCATCGGCTCGACCGCGGGGCTGCGTGGCGTGGGCGCGGGCCCGTACACGACAGCCAAGCACGGCGTCGTGGGCATCATGCGCGGCCTGGCCAATGAACTGGCCGAGGACAACATCCGGGTGAACGTCGTGCACCCGACCGCGGTCAACACCCTGATGGCGACCAATCCGGGGATGGAGGCGTTCCTGGCCGCGGAGGCCGCGCGGGGAGTGCACTCGCAGAACGCGATGCCGGTCGAGCTGTTGGAGCCCTCTGACATCAGCAACACCGTCGCGTTTCTGTGTTCCGACGATTCCCGTTACATCACCGGCACCAACGTCCCGGTCGACGCGGGGTTCGTGAACCGCGTCGACTGACGCCGACGATCCGTCGTCTCCAGGCGATCATGTCCTCGCCCCGCGGTGATCGGGCGAGGACACGGCCTTGGCGAGAAGCCTCAGCCGACCGTCGGCCTGGGTCCGCCCAGTCGGCCGGCATCACGGGCCAGGATCTCCAGGACCGCCGCAGGCTGCTCGAAGGGGAAGAAATGGCCGCCGGGCACCACGTGCGCGGCGTGCGCGGCATCCGTCCACGCAGCCCAGCTCCGGCAGTGGATCTCGGCTCCGGGATCCTTGTCGCCGGTGATCGCGATGATCGGTATGTCCAGGCGATCGTCGGCCGTGGGCGGGCGGCCGAGGCGACAGGATTCGGCCACGGCCATGTCGGCTCGCATGACCGGCAGGATGACCTCTGCCACGTCTTCGTCCACCATGTCATCGGGGGTTGCGCCCCATTCGCGCAACGCCTCGATGAGGGTCTGGTCGTCGGCGTCGGCCAAAGTGGTGTCGAACACGACGTCCGGCGCGGCCGAGCCGGCGGCGACGAGCAAGGACAACGGACGCGAACGCCGTCGCAGTCGCCAGGCGACCTCGCGGCCGAGAAGCGCTCCCACGCTGTGCCCGAAGATCACGTAGGGACGTTCCGCGTATGCGTCGATCGCCGCGGCGATGTCGTCTGCCAGCGGTATGAGCGAGGAGACCGGGGGCTCGGAGAAGCGGCTCTCGCGTCCGGGGGTGTGGATCGCGACCAGCTCGAGCCCGGGCGGCCGGACCGGAAGCCACCGCCGGAACAACGCCGGGCCTGAACCCGACGGTGGGAAGGCGAACACGAGCAGACCAGTCGTCGGTCCGGAGATCACCTGGAGCAGTCGATCAGTTGACAACTTCTTCTACGCTCCCTTCGCGCCGGCGGATTGGCCGGTACTGTCTGATCGACATCGGTGGGCACAGGCTCCCAGTGGTGTCGGCGCATGAGCAGTCCGAGTCCGACCGGCGGATGTCGGTGACGGAAACTACGTACGGGAGGTTGCCGACCATGATGGCGCACGAACAAAAGGTCTCGCAGGTGGTGGCCGAGGTGATCGGGATCGACGTCTCCGAGGTCGACGTGGACACGAACTTCTTCGACCTCGGAGGCAACTCGCTGTTGCTGATATCGCTCGTCGAGGAGCTGAAGTCGACGCTGGGTATCGAGACCGACATCGTCACGTTGTTGGAGTTCCCGACGATCGAAGGGTTCGTAGCTCATTGGAACGCTCAGCAGGACGGCGCCGACTCGGCGCCCGCCGACCACAGCCGGGCGTAGGCTCCGTCCTGGTCGAGCAGACCCTGATGGGATCCGACCTCTGCGATGCGGCCGTTCTCCATGACGACGATGCGATCCGCGTCCTGGGCCGTGTGCAGGCGGTGCGCGATCGCGATGACGGTCCGTCCCTCAAGGACGGTGGCCAGCGCCCGCTCGAGATGCCGTGCCGAGCCCGGATCCATCTCGGAGGTCGCTTCGTCGAGTATCAGCACCGGCGGATCGGCCAGGAGCAGCCGGGCCAGGGCGATCTGCTGCGCCTGCGCGTCGCTGACCTCCTCCGCGCCCGCGCCCACCGCGGTGTCCAACTGCTCCGGAAGGCCGGCCACCCACTCGTCGGCACCGACCGCCTTCAGCGCGTTCCACAGCGCGAGGTCGTTGGATGCCGCCTGCGGTTCCCGATCCGCGTAGGCGGCGGACAGTTCGAGGTTCTCCCGCAGTGAGCCCCCGAAGATGTACTGCTCCTGAGTCACCAGCACCACGTGCTTGCGCAGTTCGCGAGGCGCGATCTCCTGGAGCGGCACCCCGGAGATGTCGATGCTGCCCGCGCGTGGATGGTAGACGCCGGACAGCAGCCGGGCCAGCGTCGACTTGCCGCTCCCGGTCTGGCCGACGATCGCGATCCGCTCGCCGGTCCGCACCGCCAGGTCGATCCCGTGCAGGACTTCCGGTCCGTTCTCGTAGGCGAACCGGACGTCCCGCACGGACAGATCCGCCGAGGTGATGTCGCCGTGCTTCGCCGGTGTCCGCTGGGTGTGCGTGTCCGAGACGCCGAGAATGCGCGCCAGTGACGCTCTTCCCATCTGGAGCGTCCCGACCCAGTCGAGCAGGGTCTCCAAAGGGATCATCATCTGCAGCGTGTACACGGTGGCGGCGGTGACCTGGCTGAGGTCGACCCAGCCTCGGGTGTAGGCGTATCCGCCGAGCAGCAGGATCGGGGTCAGCGGCAGGACGAACAGGAACTCTTCGGTGGTGTACAGCACTGTCCGGATCCGCAGCCTGTTGTAGACCGCGTCGTACCACGCCTGGGCATCGAGTTCGGCCCGGCGTATCCGGTCTGCTTCCAGGCCGAATGCCTCGATGGTGGCCGCCCCCTCGATGGTCGCCGTCAGACCCTCGGTGAGGCTGGCGGAGGCTTCGGCTTCGCGGAGATAGGACTGATGCGCACGGGCCAGATACCAACGAGTGACCAGCACGAGGGGCGGCACGATGATCAGAACCGCGAGCGACAGCAGCCACGACACCAGCAGGAGCGCGCCGATGCTGAGCACGAGCCATACCAACGCCTCGGTTACCGAGGGCACGGCCAGCTGCGCACTGCGTCGCAGCCTGTCCGTGTCCCCCGTGGCGCGCGTGACCAGATCGCCCTCGTCGGACCTTTCGACCACATTCTGCGGAAGCGCGAGTGTGTCGTCGACGAACTTCTCGCGGATTTCGGCCAGGACGACCGCGGCCAGCGCTCCCGCGGCCCGGAACGCATGGCGGATGAGGAAGGTCTGCAGCAGGATGAATCCGGCGAACACGCCCGCGAGCGCCGTCACACTGCCCGCCGTCGCCGTTCCGTTCTCGATGCCCTGGACCATGGACCCCAACAACCGGGGGCCGACAAGGCCGCAGACCGAGGCCATCGCATACAGCAGCAGAGTCCAGGCCAGTTCTCGTTTCCGGCGACGCGCGGCAGTCGACAGAAAGCGGCGGATCGCGCGCCCGTCAGCTACGGGAAGTATGCGGGCGCTCACTGCCCGACCACCGACGCCTCGTCGCGCGCCATCAGCTTCCGGTACTCCGGGTGCCCGTCCAGAAGTTCTTCGTGGGACCCGGTCGCCACCACGTGACCACCGTCCACGTAGGCGACCACCTGCGCCTGCTGGAGTATCAGTGGGCTGACCGTGAACACGACCGTACTTCGCTGACAGGATCCTGACTCGTGATACTGGGCCAGATTCCTCGCTATGGCGTGCTCTGTGTAGGCGTCGACAGCATTCGTCGGCTCGACAAGCAAGGTGAAGTCCGCATCGGTGAGAAGTGCCCTGGTGAGTCTCAGGCGTTGCAACTGACCCCCTGAGAAGGTCCTGCCACGCCCGGTCATCTGTGTGTCCAGACCGTCGGGCAGCGCGTCGATGATGTCTGTCGCGCTTGCGATCCGCAGGGTGTCCGCGACCTTCTCCGGCTCGGCGGTTCCCGACGGTTCGATCTCATGTCGGATCGTGCCGGCGAAGAACCGGTCGTTGTTCCGTGCCAGCAGGACACGGGAACGTGCGACCGCGATCGGCAGGGACGACAACGAATCGTCGCCCAACTTGACATTGCCGGAGTCCTCGAAGCGGGCCAACCGGCGGGCCAGCATCTCGGCATCCGAGGACTGAGCGCAGGCGACTGCCATCAGGGTCGACGGCGGAAGGTCCAATCCCGAGTCGGTGTCGACCAGGTGCGCCGTTCCCCGGGTTTCGGGAGTCGACGCCGGGCTTCCCCGGTCCGGCGCCGGCGTGTTCAATAACGCTGTCACACGGCCGGCGGAGACCAGCGCCCGTGTGATCTGATTGGCGCCTTCCATGATGTCGTGGAGCGGCAGGGTGAGGAAGACGGCGAACGCGTAGAACTCGACCAACTGGCCGACCGTCACCTGCTCACTGAGCACGAAGCGAGCCGCCGCGTACGTGACGATCACGGCGATCAGACCCGGCATGAGGACATCCGTGGCACTGAGATTCGCCTCGGCGCGTGCCACCCGGGCGTCCGCGACCCGCAACTGTGCCGAGTCGGAGTGGAACGCCTTCGCGAACTGCCTTTCGCCGCCGATCCCGCGCAGCACCCGCAGCCCCGAAGCGATGTCGACAGCCCGTCCCGCCAGTCGGCTCTGCTGAGACCGGTAGTCGCCTTGGTGCCGGTGCAGCGGACGCAGCAGGAGACCGCCGAGCAGTACGACGGCGGGAACGGTCACCAGGACCAGGAGTCCCAGCGGGATTTTAATCATGAACATGATCACCGTGATGACGATGACGGCGATGACCGAGCCCACGACCCGGCCGACGTGTCGCAGCCCATTGCCGATGGCCGTGACATCCGACGTGGCGGTCGCCGTCAGGTTGCCGACGTCCTGCTCCCGCGAGAGCGAGGCGCCGAGCGCGATCAGGTGCTGCGTGACCAACTGCATGGTCAGGCAACCGGACAGGGTGGCGGTGATGGTCGACTGCCGGTAGAACGCGGTCCCGGTAACCGCTCTCACCACGCCCAGCAGAAGGATGACGACAGACCACAGGATCACCTCGCCACTGTCATGCCGCCCGATGCCGTGGTCCAGCGCCCACCCGATCGCGACCGGAATGATCACCTGGCTCGTGTTCCAGATCCCGGACGTCAGAGTCGCCCAGATCATGCCCGCCTTCTGACGTGCGATCAGCGCAAGGAGGTATCTGGCTGCCGATCTATGGTCAAGTCTCGCAGGTCCAATCGTGGGGATCCGCTGCATGAGGTTGAAGTACCTTTCGGCGTCGTCCGGATTGAACAGCCTGTCGTTCGGGCGTCGTTCGGGCTCGTACCGCGGTCACCGCGACCTGCTCATCCGGGTGATCCAGACGGCAGGCTACCTGAGTATCAGTCCATTGGCGTAGTGGTCAGAAGGCTTCCGCGCACCGGTCGGAGGTATGTTTTAGCCGAACTGGGGCTCTGGATCGGGTAATCGCGGCGGCGTCGGCGCATGAAGTCAGGGTCTCCTCGATAGTTCGGGGTTGCGAAGCCACTCGGGCACCCCGGGAGACCCTGTTGTCGCAGCCTTGCGTGACCGCGCCTGCCACGTCCAACTCCCGTATATCGCCAGGGGATTGTCCCGCACACCGATTCGGAAACGCTGCGGACCGGATGGACCGGACTTCGTGCTACGGCTCGGCTGTGAGCGAGTTGGAGTGGCAGGTCATCCGGCCGTTACTTCCGGCGCCGGCCTGGCTGCAGGGCCAGCCCGATGGCGCGTCGTCAAGGATTCGGTGGTGGTGTCAATTGTGGCTGTGGGCTGCGGGTTCATGAAGTGAGCGAGACCCCTGACACACCGGTGGGTTCTGGTGGTCAATTCCTGCTGCGTCTTGATACTGCGTCAGCCTGTCCGGGATCATGGCCGTGCGGCGGCCACCGGGTGCCGGTCCGCGGGACGGAGTGGGACGTGTCGGTGCAGCCTGATCCCTGGCCGGAGCTGTTCCCGCTGGGGGAGGTCGAGGCCGCGCTGGCCGGCCACCCCGAGGTGGCGCATGCCGCGGTGCGGATCCATGATGCCGACTCCGGCGACGCCCGACTGGTGGGCTATCTCGTGGTCACCGGCACGTCGGCTCCCGAGCCGGCGGCCCTGCGCGCGTACCTCGCAGAACGGCTGCCGGAGCACATGGTGCCCGCGGCGTTCGTCGTCCTCGACAAGTTCCCGCTGACCGCCAACGGCAAGCTCGACCGCCGCGCGCTCCCGGCCCCGGACTTCGCCGCCGCCGCGCGCGGCCGCGCCCCGCGAACCCCGGCCGAGGAACTGCTCTGCGACCTGTTCGCCCAGGTGCTGGAGCTGGAGCGGGTGGGCGTCGACGACGACTTCTTCCACCTCGGCGGCCACTCCCTGTCGGCCACCCGACTGGTCAGCCGGATCCGCGACGCCTTAGGCGTCGAGATCGACGTGCGCACGGTCTTCCAGGCCCCGACTGTCGCAGGCCTGGCCGACCGACTCGGCAGCCGCAGCGCCGGCGGTGACCGACGACGCCCGGCACTGGCGCCCGTGGCCCGACCGGACCGCCTCCTGCTGTCGCATGCGCAGGGCCGTCTGTGGTTCATCGACCGCTTCGAAGGCCCGAGCAGTACGTACAACCTGCCGCTGTGCGTACGCCTCGACGGTGACCTGGACGTCCCGGCGCTCACCGCGGCGCTCGCCGACCTCGTCGCCCGCCACGAGAGCCTGCGCACGTTCTTCCCGCCGACCGGCGACGAGCCCTGTCAAGTGATCCTCGCCCCGGACGCCGGGATGCCGGTGACCGTGGTCGCCGCCGATTCGGCCGAGGCCGCCGCCGCGCTGCTGGCCGCGCAGGCGTGCCGGCCCTTCGAGCTCGGCGCTGAACCCCCTGTCAGGGCCCTGCTGGTGTCCAGCGGCCCGCGGGAGCACCGGCTGATGCTGACCATCCACCACATCGCGATCGACGTCTGGTCCGTCGCGCCGCTGTGGCGTGACCTCGCCGCGTTCTACCGAGCCCGGAGCGCTGAAGCGCCCCAGGAGACTGCGAACCTCCCGGAGCTGCCGGTCCAGTACGCGGACTACGCCCTGTGGCACCGGGAGCTGCTCGGCACGGCCGACGATCCCGATTCGCTGATCTCCCGGCAGCTGACGTACTGGCGTGAGGCGCTGGCCGGTCTGCCGGACCGGCTGGCGCTTCCGTTCGACCGGCCCAGTCCGGCGGTGGAGAGCCACCGCGGCGGCGTCGAGCGGTTCACCGTGGACCGGGCGGTCCACGCACGCGTCCTGGAGTTGGCGGCCCAGACCGGGACCACCCTGTTCATGGTGGTCCAGGCTGCCCTGGTTGCGCTGCTGCACCGCCTTGGCGCCGGCGAGGACGTCGCGATCGGCGCGCCGGCGGCCGGCCGCGCCGACGCCGCCCTCGACGACCTGGTCGGCTTCTTCGTCAACACCCTGGTACTGCGGACCGACCTGTCCGGCGACCCCGGCTTCCGGACCCTGCTGGATCGGGTGCGCGCTGCCGACCTCGCGGCCTTCGCCCACCAGGATGTGCCGTTCGACCGGGTGGTGGAGGCGGTCAACCCGGAGCGGTCGCCGTCCCGGCACCCGTTGTTCCAGGTGATGCTGATCGCGGTGCAGCACACGTCGAGCGACCTCGTTCTGCCCGGCGTGCAGACGGCCGAGGAGGTGTACCCGACCGACACGACTCGCTCCGATCTGAGCTGCTATTACACCGAGCACCATGACTCCGGCGGAGAGCCCGCAGGTATGGCGATCGCCCTCGAATACGCCGCGGACCTCTTCGATGCCGCGACCGTGCGCCGGGTCGGCGCGATGCTGCTGCGCCTGCTGTCCGAGGCGATCGACCGGCCGGACTGTCCGCTCGGCCGGCTGGACCTCCTGGATGACCGGGGGCGGGACGAGGCGCTGGCCCGTTCCATCGGTCCAGCGCTGCCCGCGGCGCAGACGGCTCCGACCACCGTGACGGCGCTGTTCGAGGCGCAAGCGGCCCGGAAGCCGGACGCGGTCGCGGTGTCCGCCGGGCCGACAGAGCTCTCCTACGGCGAGCTCGACGAACGGGCCGGCCGCCTGGCGTGCCTGCTCATGTCGCGCGGCATCGGTCCCGAGGACGTCGTGGCCGTGGCCCTTCCCCGGTCGGCAGATCTGGCGGTGGCGCTCCTGGCGGTCCTGAAGTCCGGTGCGGCATACCTGCCCCTTGACTTGTCGTATCCGGCTGAGCGGACCGCGTTCCTCCTGACGGACTCCGGCGCGCGCCTGCTGATCACGACCGGTGGCGGAGAGGAACACGAGGGACGCCTTCCCGGTGCCCCGCCCCGTTTGGAACTGGACAGTCCCGCCGTCGCCGCCGCACTGGCCGAACCCTGCGCGCCTGACGTCTGCGACCACAACCGCAACGCGCCGCCGGCTCCGGGTCACGCCGCCTATCTGATCTACACCTCCGGCTCGACCGGCACGCCGAAGGGCGTGGTCGTCGAGCACCGCTCGGTTGCGGACTATCTGCGCGGCGCGGCCGACGCCTATGCAGGTGTCCGTGGCCGGGCCCTGGTACCCAGCTCGCCGGCCTTCGACCTGACCGTGACCGGCCTGTTCACACCGCTGGTGAGCGGCGGCAGCGTCCGCCTGGCGCCTCTGCGAGCCGACAGCGCGGCCGACCCGGTCACGTTCCTCAAGACCACACCCAGCCAGCTGGCGCTGCTGGAAGTGCTGCCCGAAGCGCTGTCCCCGGTCGAAGAGCTTGTCCTCGGCGGCGAACCGCTCCATGGCGAGGTACTCGCGCACTGGCGCCGGCGTCATCCCGAAGCGGTGGTCTACAACGCCTACGGGCCCACCGAGGGCACCGTCAACGCCTCCCACCACCGCATCGCCCCCGGCGAACCGGTGCCGGACGGCCCGGTCCCCATCGGCCGGCCACTTCCGAACATGCGGGTATACGTCCTCGACGACGCGCTCGGGCTGCTGCCGCCCGGCGTGGCGGGGGAGGTGTACCTGGCCGGTACCGGCGTGGCCCGCGGCTATCTGGGCCGGCCGGGCCTCACCGCCGAACGCTTCGTCCCCGATCCGTTCGGCGCCCCGGGCAGCCGCATGTACCGGACCGGAGACGTGGCCCGCTGGAGCGCTGACGGCGACCTGGTGTTCGTCGGCCGCGCCGACAACCAGATCAAGGTCCGTGGGTACCGCGTCGAACCGGGTGAGGTCGAGTCCGTGCTCACGCGACACCCCGATGTCGGGCAGGCCGTCGTGCGCATACATGACGAGTGGCTCGTCGCCTACCTGGTGCCCGCCGCGGGCGAGGTCGACGTCCCGGGGCTGCATGCGCACACGGCCGCCCTGCTGCCGGACCACATGATCCCAGCGGACTTCGTCGAGCTGGACCGGCTGCCGCTCACCGTCAACGGCAAACTCGACCACCGCGCCCTACCCGCACCCGATGACACCCCGACTGCGACCTTTGAGGGGCTGCAAGGAACGGAAGCGTCGCAAGGACCGGTCACGCCCCGCGCTGTCATCCTGTGTCACCTGTTCGCCGACGCCCTGGGCGTCGCGCGCGTCGGGCCGGGCGACGACTTCTTCGCCTCCGGGGGGCACTCGCTCACGGCTGCCGTCCTGATCGACCGGATCCGCACGGTACTCGGAGCCGCGGTCAGTATCAGGGATCTGTTCGAGTCCCCGACCGCCGCCGCGCTCGCCGCGCGGCTGGACGAGGGCGTCGACGTCTCAGCCTTCGAGGTCCTGCTGCCGATCCGGCCACGTGGCAGCACGCGGCCGCTGTTCTGCGTCCATCCCGGCGGCGGCATGGCTTGGTGCTATTCGGCGTTGCTCCGCCACCTGGATCCCGAACAGCCGGTCTACGGGCTCCAGGCTCGTGGTCTGTCCGGCGTGGACGGACTGGCCGACAGCGTCGAGCAGATGGCCGCGGACTACGTCGAACAGCTCCGCAAGACCCAGCCCGCCGGCCCGTACCGGCTGCTCGGCTGGTCCTTCGGCGGCCTGGTCGCGCAGGCCATGGCCAGCCTGTTGGAAGAACAGGGCGAGTCGGTGGAGGTGCTCTGCCTGCTGGACAGCTACCCGCGGTCCGCCGAACGGGTGCCCGCCGGCGCACAGGAGCCGGCGCCGGACCACGAGCAAGCCGTCCGCACCGCCATCGCCGAAGCCCTCGGGCACACCCCGCGCAACGGCCTCGAAGCCGCCCTCGGCGCCGAGGAACTGGCGGCGGTGGTCCGGGTCTACGAGAACAACGTCCGCCTCGCCGCCGCCTTCCGGCCCCGGCCGTTCGCCGGTCGCGTGCTGTTCGTCCGAGCCGGCCGGGATGCCGGACGGTGGACAGTCTCACCCCGCGACTGGGACGTTTTCCTGCCTGGCGGCATGCACGAAGTCACCGTGGACGCCATGCACGGAGAACTGCTGCGGCCCGGCCCGATCGCCGAGATCGCCCAAGCGCTCCGGGGCTCATCCTTTGGCACACGGTCGGGTGACATCTGAACTGGCTCGCCCTGTAGGGCGGGTGCAAAGGATGTCGCTGTGCCCAAGCCTTGTCCGGAAGAGCCGGCCGTGGACCGGGTGCCCGTCACGGTGACGTGCCGGGTGCTAGAGCTCGCCAGACAACCCGGTCCGACGCCCAGCGCGACGATCCGGAGTTCGGCTACCGGTTCCTGGCCGATGGCGTGGCCGAGGCAAGAAGGCCGGCCGTCCGGTGTACGACGATCTCGTGAGCCGCAACTTCACCGCGACCGGCGCGAACCGGCTGTGGCTTGCCGACATCACCGAACACACCACCGGCCAAGGCAAGTTGAACCTCTGCGCGATCAAGGAGGTCTTCAGCAACAGGATCGTGGGCTACTCCATCGACCAGTTGAACTCGCCCAATACACGTCATTCGCCTTCACCGCGCACCTCCTCGACGCCGGCATCGACGCCTCGATCGGCACCGTCGGCGACGCCCTGGACAACGCGCTCATGGAATCCCAGATCGGCCTCTACAAAACGGAGTTGATCAAGCCCAGCAAGCCTTGGCACGGCCTCTCTGACGTCGAACTCGCCACCGCGGAATGGGTCGACTGGTTCAACAACCAGCGCCTCCATACAGCGATCGGAGGCGTCCCGCCCCACGAGCACGAGACCAACTATTACGCTCAACACCAGCCCCAACCGGCGGCTGGAGCCAACGCATAGAGCCTCCACCGATCCCGGAGCGCTTCAGTTGTGCATGTGGGCGACGGCCTGGACGGCGTGATGGAGGCCGTCGCCGCGCTGGCGACAGTCGCGGAGGATCTTGTCGTTCTTCAGGCGGCCGATGACGTGTTCCACGCGGGCGCGGACCTTGCGGTGGGCGGCGTTGTCGTCCTCCTCACCCGGGAGCGGAGCCCGCCCGGGGCGCTTTCGGTGCGGTAACGCCATGCCGCAGTTGAGGTAGGCGCCGTCGCCGAGCACCGTCACGCCCTCACAGTGCCGGCTCAGTCCGGACGCGCGCCAGGCATGGGCGTCCGCCGTGGTGCCCGGGACCGGGCGAGCTGCCGCGATCACCAACCGTGTGTCCGCGTCCACGACGACCTGCACGTTCGCCGAGAACCGGTAGTTGCGGCTGGATGCGGCCACCGACCGGTCGCGGAGCGGGATCAGCGTGCCGTCCACGATCCACATGCGCTCCGGGGTATCGGCCGGGCGGGAGGTCGGCTCGATCGCGAGCAACGGCCCCAGCCGTTGGATCACCCGGCACACCGTGGAGGATGAGACGCCGAACTGCGGTCCCAGCTGCCGCATCGTCAGATTGGTGCGGTAGTACACCGCAACCACCAGCACCCGCTCGGCCCGCGGCAGCGACCACGGCCAGCCCCTCAAGGTGCCGTCACCGCCCCGCTCCCGCACCACCTTCAACAGGCGTGCAAACTGTGTCACTTGAAGTCCGGTGAACGTCTCCACCCACACCCGCTCGACCCTTAACACCCCAGTCATACACCGGAGATGCCCAGATCACGGCCTTGTGCAACACCCTTTAGTAGCGCGAGCGACGGTGCTTATCCCGCCGTGACCGAGGGATCGGGCCTCCGCCGGTATTAATAGGCGACGCTGCCGCTCGCTCAGGTGCGGCAAAACTGCCCGAAATTGACTGCCAGCACGGTCTGTGGCTCTCTAAGTGTGCTCATGCCTGGCCAGCGCGCCACTGAGCGGAAAGCCACGCGTTATTGATCTGCGCGCCTTTAGGGAACCGCCCGAGGGGCACGGCCTTCGCGGAGGAAGCGGTACCTGACCAGCTGTTACGACTTCTCCAAGGGGAAGATCCGCTCACGGCAGACGAGAAAGTCTTTCAGAAGACTGGAATCCGACCTAAGGCTATGTCAACGTACAACACCTCGGGAAGGTCACGTAGTCGGCAGATCAGCGGGCCACCGGAGGCTTGAGGGGATCGCCGCAGGATGTCTTGGCCGGTGAACGATGAGGATTGCCGCCAGCTCCGAGCGGAACACAGACGACGATTGCCGGTTGGCCAAACCGGGGATTCTGGAGACTGTTGAGGGTGTCCGCATTCGACTGCCCTTCGGGGTGGAGTCGTTACCTTCAGAGTTTCGCCGGTCAGCCTGTCTCGCTTACCCGAGTTCCAGGTGATGGATCGGATGGATGCGGCACTCGTCTCGAACCCAAGGATTTCCCGTTGCCCCGTCCACCCGCCCTGAAACTAGCCGAGGTCTTGGCAGAGATCCGCATGAGCCCATCGGCGTTCTACCGTCTGCGTGCCCGAGGCCAGGCGCCGCGAATGATCAAGCTTCCGAATGGAGAACTGCGGTGCCGTCGTGCCGACTTGGACGCTTGGTGGGAAGTGCGCGAAAGGGAAACGCCTGAATGGTACTGAGCTATAAGGTCCGGTTCTGGGAGATACGCGAACGGGCGGACCGGGCCAAGGCGTTCGAGGTGCGCTGGACGGTCAACGGCCGCGAAAAGTCTGAATCGTTCCTGGCCAAGGGCCTCGCGGAGAGCCGCAAAGCGAAGCTCATCACCGCCGCGCGCGACGGTGAGCCGTTCGACCCGAAGGGGGACTACCGACGTCGGAGCTGCGCGCGCTGCGCCAGCGGACCACGTGGTATGCGGTGGCCCGGGAGCACATGGACGCGCTGGGAGCGCACTCCAGGAAACACTCGACGCACGCTGGCCGAGGCGCTGGCGACGATCACGGTTGCCTTTGTGGACAAGGAGGCCGTGTACCACGACTCCCGTGTGCTACGCAGGGCGGTTTATTCGTGGGCGTTCAACAAGAAGGCTTGGGTGAACGAGCCCCGCGAGGAGTGGCGGGCAGCCCTGGAGTGGCTGGAGCACAGGTCGCTACCCGTCGCGGAACTCGACGATCCTGTGGTGCTGCGTCGGGGCTGGATGCGCTGTGCAGGAAGCTCGACGGCACCGTCTCGGCGGCCAAGACGACCAAGCGCAAGAGAGCCGCTGTCAACGAGGTCTTTGCTGATGCGGTGGAGCGAGGCCATTTCACCCACAACCCGCTCATCGGCCTAGGGTGGACGGCTCCTGCGGTGGATGACGAAGTCGACCCTGACTGCGTGCCAAATCCCGTGCAGGTGAGGCGGTTGCTGGAAGCGGTGCGGCAGCTTCCAGGGCGCGGCCCCCATCTCTACGCCTTCTTCGGCTGCATGTACTACGCCGGGATGCGCCCGGCAGAGGTCATCAACCTCAGGAAGTCCCAGTGCCGACTTCCCCGAACCGGCTGGGGGCTGCTCAATCTCAAAGGAGGCATCGTCACCGCGGGAAAGGAATGGTCGGACGACGGCGCTGTCCATGAAACGCACTCGCTGAAGCGTCGCTCCGCCAAGACCACTCGTCCTGTTCCCATCCCGCCGGTGCTCGTGCGGATGCTCATTGAGCACATCGCCCGATTCGGGGTAACCGCTGACGGCCGGATCTTCCAGAACGCCTCCGGCAACTACATCGACGCCGCTGCCTACGGCGTCACCTGGGGGCGCGCGAGGGAGGCCACTCTCACCATGGACGAACACGTGTTGAACCTGGCGAAGCGCCCATATGACCTGCGTCACGCCGGCATTTCCTTTTTGGCCGGCCTCGGGCGTGGACCCGGCCGAGTGCGCACGCAGGGCCGGGCAGAGCATCCAGGTGCTCTTCCGGTACTACGCGAAGTTCCTGGCTGGAACACAACCGTGCCAACCAACTGATCGAGGACTCCATGAACCGTTGGGAGGAGTCTCCAGCGTCGGATGAGGCCGAGTTATCTGTGAGTTGGCCCGGAAATACCCCGGACCAACTGGTCAGCGGTGGGATGACGGTGGGGCAAAGTGGGAGTAAGGAAGCATTTCGCCTCGCTGTCTGAATGATGGCTCCGAAGGGTGCCTGACGGGAGTTTCCCAGGTCAGGCACCCTTTCGCTAGCCTTTAGAAGAAGCCCAGCTTCTTCGGTGAGTACGACACCAGTAGGTTCTTCGTCTGCTGGTAGTGCTCCAGCATCATCTTGTGGGTCTCACGGCCGATCCCGGACTGCTTGTAGCCGCCGAACGCCGCGTGCGCCGGGTAGGCGTGGTAGCAGTTCGTCCACACCCGGCCCGCCTGGATCGCCCGGCCCGCGCGGTACGCGGCGTTGATGTCACGGGTCCAGACGCCCGCCCCGAGGCCGTACAGCGTGTCGTTCGCCATCTTGATCGCGTCGTCGAAGTCGTCGAAGGACGTGACCGAGACGACCGGGCCGAAGATCTCCTCCTGGAAGATACGCATCCGGTTGTCGCCTTCGAAGATCGTAGGCTGGACGTAGTAGCCGCCCTTCAACTCGCCGTCGTGTTCGACGCGTTCACCGCCCGTGAGGATCTTCGCGCCCTCCTGCCGGCCGATGTCCAGGTAGGAGAGGATCTTCTCCAGCTGGTCGTTGGAGGCCTGGGCGCCGATCATCGTGTCGGTGTCGAGGGGGTGCCCCGGCTTGATCTGCTGGGTGCGGGCCACCGCCGCCGCCATGAACTCGGCGTAGTGACCGCGCTGGACGAGGGCGCGGGAGGGGCAGGTGCAGACCTCGCCCTGGTTGAGCGCGAACATCGTGAAGCCTTCGAGGGCCTTGTCGCGGAAGTCGTCGTCGTGCGCCCAGACGTCGTCGAAGAAGATGTTCGGGGACTTGCCGCCCAGTTCCAGGGTGACCGGCTTGATGTTCTCCGAGGCGTACTGCATGATCAGCCGCCCGGTGGTGGTCTCCCCGGTGAACGCCACCTTCGCCACCCGCGGGCTCGACGCCAGCGGCTTGCCCGCCTCCACGCCGAAGCCGTTGACGATGTTCACCACGCCCGGCGGCAGCAGGTCCGCGATCAGGCTCATCCAGTAGTGGATGGAGGCGGGGGTCTGTTCGGCCGGCTTGATGACGACGGCGTTGCCGGCCGCCAGGGCGGGCGCGAGTTTCCACGTCGCCATCAGGATCGGGAAGTTCCACGGGATGATCTGCGCCACGACCCCGAGCGGCTCATGGAAGTGGTACGCCACCGTGTCGTCGTCGATCTCGCCCAGCGAACCCTCCTGCGCGCGGATCGCCCCCGCGAAGTAGCGGAAGTGGTCGATGGCGAGCGGGATGTCCGCGGCCAGTGTCTCCCGCACCGGCTTGCCGTTCTCCCAGCTCTCGGCGACCGCGAGCGGTTCGAGGTGGGCCTCCATTCGGTCGGCGATCTTGAGGAGGATGTCGGAGCGCTCCGTCACCGACATACGGCCCCAGCCCGGCGCGGCCGCGTGCGCCGCGTCCAGGGCCCGCTCCACGTCCTCGGCGGTGCCCCGTGCGACCTCGGTGAACGGCTGCCCGTTCACCGGCGAGGGGTTCTCGAAGTACTGTCCCCGGGCCGGCGGCACGTACTCGCCGCCGATGAAGTGGTCGTAGCGCGCCTGGTAGGAGACGATCGCACCCTCGGTGCCGGGCGCCGTGTAACGGGTCATGGTGGCCTGCCTCCTTGCAGATGCGCTGCCCGCCGTTGGGCAGCTCCGGCGCGCAGGCTAGGGAAGCGGACGTTGCGCCCCCGTTGCACCGCAGGTCAGCGCGCCGGAGCCGCCAACTCCGACTCCAGCGCGGTCAACCGGCTGCGGACCACCGGGGTCGGCCGCACCGCCGCGAGGGCACGCCACACCTGGACGTCGTCCTCGCCCCACGGAGCGTGCGCCCAGTCCGCCAGCAGATCGGGATCACGTCGCGCGATCAGCGCGGCCCGCAGCCCGTCCGCGAGCCGTCGCCTGAGCAGTACGACCGCGGGCGCCTGCGAAGCGGGCAGCAGCGGACCCGGGTACGCCGTCACCGCCGCCGTCACCGCCCCCGCCTCCAGCCGCCGCTCCACGACGCTCGCGTCGGACTCGACCGGAGCGGTCAGCCGGTAGGGCCGGGAGGCGAGCAGCCCGGGCCCCAGCAGCCTCCGCAGCCGGGCCAGTTCGGCCCGCAGTGTCACCGGCGTCACCGACTCGTCCTCGTACAGCGCGCACAGCAGCTCGTCGCCGGTCAGTCCCTCCGGATGGCGGGAGAGCAGCACCAGCAGCTCGCTGTGGCGGCGGCCGAGCCTGATCCGATGCCCGCCCAGCCGGAGTTCGGCCTCGTCACGGCCGAGCGCCGCCAACGCGGGCGACTCGTCGGCGGGCGCCGGCGGGTCCAGCAGCGCCAGCTGCGACTCGGCGGCCCGGGCCACCGCCTGCACGAAACCCAGGCTGTGCGGATGCGCCAGCCGGTCGCCGCCGGTGATGTCGACGGCGCCCAGCACCCGCCCGGTGCGGGGATCGTGCACCGGCGCCGCCGCGCACGTCCACGGCTGCACCCGGCGGATGAAGTGCTCCGCCGCGAACACCTGCACCGGCCGGTCCACGGCCACCGCCGTCCCCGGCGCGTTGGTGCCGACCGCGCTCTCCGACCAGCGCGCGCCCGGCACGAAGTTCATCCGGTCCGCCCGCCGCCGGGTCGCCGGATGCCCCTCCACCCACAGCAGCCTGCCGTCCGCGTCGCACACCGCCAGCAGATGTTCGCCGTCCGCCGCGAACGTGCCCATCAGCTCCCGCACCAGCGGCATCACCCTGGCCAGCGGATGCTCCGCCCGGTAGGTCCCGAGGTCCCCGTCGGTCAGCTCCACCCGGGCCGCGCCGTCCGGTCCCACCCCGGCCCGTGCCGAACGCCGCCACGACTCGGCCACCACTGACCGCACCGGGCGCGGCACCGTACCCGCCGTCGTGAACGTCTCATGCGCCCGGCGCAGCACCCGGACGCGCGCGGCAGGGTCGGCCCCCGGCTCCAGAGCCACCCACTGATCGGTCAACTCGGCCTCCCGGAAGGCGATGCGGCTGGGGACATCGTCACCCGGGGTGTTCGGTCCGACAACCGTTTCGACCGCTCTGCCTCGCCCTCACTCCGAGGACAGTCCGACCAGCCTCATGTAGCGCGCCCAGTCCCAGTGCGTACCCGGGTCGGTGTGATCGGTCCCCGGCACCTCGGCATGGCCGATGACGTGGTCACGGTCCTTCGGGATGCCGTATCTGTCGCAGATGGACGCCGTCAGCCGCGCCGACTCCGCGTACAGGGCGTCGGTGAAGTACTCCGGCTTCTCCACCCAGCCCTCGTGCTCGATGCCGATGCTGCGCGTGTTGTACTCCCAGTTCCCCGCGTGCCAGGCGACGTCCGACTCCCGGACGCACTGCGCCACATGGCCGTCGGCCGAACGCAGCAGATAGTGCGCGGACACCCGATTCTTCGGGTTCTGGAAGATGGACAGCGTGCCGGCGTACGCGTACTGGGTCACATGGATGATCACCCGGTCGATGCCGCACCCGTCGGGGCGCTGGGCCGACGTGCGGTTCTCGTCGCTCGCCGCCTGCCACTCGGCCCTGGGGTAGTCGATGACTCCGGTGCTCGCGCCCGCGGGGCGGGCGGGGAGCAGCGGGTAGGGGACGGCGGCGAGGGCCGCGCCCTTCAGGAGCAGTCGCCTGGTGGGGAGCGGTCGTGCCCGGTCCATGGATGAGGTCCCTTTCCGAAGCGTGCCCGAAGCACGGGGGAGTCGCGGTCGGCGGCGCGGGGCCACCGCGGTCTCGCGCGGCCGCGCGTGCGGTCCGCGGTAAGTCTCGCGCGCGGGCGGCCACTCCTTGCGGAGCTCGGCCACACAGGTGTGGTTGGTGTCGCACACCTCGGCCGACGGCGATGCCGCCGTCCCCCGTGCGTGCACCCGTCGGTCCCACGGACCGCTTCGCGTGCAACACGTTACGGCGCCGACGGGTGGGGAAGGAGGGCGCGAAGTGGCTCTGTGGACGGGGTGGCGCTGGTGGAAAACGTCGTCACCCGGACGGGGGAAGGAGCCGGCGCCCGGCCCGGCGATCGCCCTCAGACCCGTTCCGCCACCGTCGCCGGATCGTCCAGTACGGCGCGGACCACCGAGTGGGCGGCGCCCAGGAGCGGGCCTTCGGGCCCGAGGCGAGAGACGGCGACCGGGCAGGCCGGGCCGGTCGTGCGGTCGGCCAGTTCGGTCTCCAGGGACGGAAGCAGCCACGGGGCGAGGCCGGCCAGGGCGCCGCCCAGAACCACCGTCTCGGGATCGAGGAGGTTGACGGCGCCGGTCAGGGCGATGCCCAGGGCCGTACCGGCGTCGTGCAGGGCGCGGCGTACTCCCTCGTGGTCCTCGCCCGCCCGCAGCGCGAGCAGACCCACCGCGTCCTCGCGGGGTGCGAGACCGGCCGCGCGCAGCACCGCCTCCTCACCGGCGTACTGCTCCAGGCACCCGCGCCCGCCGCAGGCGCAGTGCGGTCCGTCGGGGTGGACCGGCACATGGCCGAGTTCGCCCGCGAACCCACGCCTGCCCCGCAGCAGCTGGCCGCCGACGACGACCGCGGCGCCGATACCGATCTCCGCGGACACGTGCAGGAAGTCCGGTGGGGTGGCATCGCCGAGCCACAGTTCGGCCAGGGCACCGAAGTTGGCCTCGTTGTCGACGTCGGGCGGGAGGTCGGCGGGCAGCAGCGCGCGGAGGTCGGTGTCGTGCCAGTCGAGGTTCGGGGCGTGGACGACCGTGTGCCCGTCGCGGTCCACCAGGCCGGGGACGGCGACCGCGAGACCGGCCGGCCACAGCCCTTCGCGCTCCGCGTCCGCCACGACCCGCCGGACCAGCTCGGAGAGCTCCTCGACCACCGGTTCCGGCGCCCGGCCCCGGTTCGCGCCGTGCCGCACGGCACGCGCCCGTACCTCGCCGCGCAGGTCCACCGCGCACACGGCGAGGTGGTCGACCCCGATCTCCGCCCCGATGCCGACCGGGCCGCGCCCGCTCACCGCGAGCGCGGAACCGGGCCGTCCGACCCGGCTGGGCCGCTCGGGCCCCAGCTCCTCCAGGAGTCCCCAGCGGACCAGCTCGTCCACCAGGGTCGACACCGCCGCCCTGGTCAGACCGATGCGTGAGGCGACCGCGGCCCGCGACAGCGAACCCTCGGCGCTGACCGCGTGCATCACGCGCGCGAGGTTGCGCCGGCGCATGCCCTGCTGGGTGTCCGGCAGGGCACGGCCGGTCGTCGTCGGGCGGGCCTCGTGCAGCGGTGCGGTCATGCCTCGATCAATCCTCAGTCTCCTGGACGGTCCTGCGACCTGCCTCCCGCGCGGTCACCGCTCCTGCGGCGCCCGGTCCAGCAGCGGGGCCGCGTCGGAGAGTACCCCGGAGATCCTCGCCAGCGTCGCCGAGTCCCGCTCCACGGCGTCCAGCACCGGTCCCGCCGCCGTGTTCCAGCGCCGGGCCACCGCCGCCGGGTCCTCACCGGTCAGCAGCCCGGCCGCCTGCGCGGCGGCACCGAGGGCGACCAGTTCCCTCGCCTCGGGCACCTGCACCGGACGTCCCGACAGCCGCCGTACCGTCTCCTGCCAGGCGCGGCCCCGGGCCCCGCCGCCGATCAGCAGCAGCGGCGTGGTCCGGTCGGCGTCCGCGTCGAGCACCAGGTCCAGGGCGCCGAGCAGGGCGTGCACGGCGCCGTCGTAGGCGGCCTGCAGGAGCTGTCCGGCGGTGGTGTCGTGGCGCAGGCCGTGCAGCAGCCCGGAGGCGTTCGGCAGGTTGGGGGTGCGCTCGCCGTCCAGGTACGGCAGCAGGGTGACCGAGGTACCGGGCTCGACGGCCTCCCGGTCCAGGCCGAGCAGCGCCGCGACCCGGTCGACCGCGAGGGTGCAGTTCAGTGTGCAGGCCAGCGGCAGCCAGTCGCCGTGCGCGTCGGCGAAGCCCGCGACGGTACCGGTCGGATCGGCGGGACGGTGCTTCGACACGGCGTACACCGTGCCCGAGGTGCCGAGGCTGAGCACCGGCGTCCCGGGGCGCAGCCCGAGACCCAGCGCGGCCGCCGCGTTGTCGCCCGTACCCGGCGCCACCAGGGTGCCCTTGGAGAACGGCAGCTCGTGACCGTCGCGCACGGTGCCGGCGATCTCGCCGGGGCGGACCACCCGGGGCAGGAACGCCGGGTCCAGGCCCACGTGGGCGAGGGTCTCCTCGTCGTACGCCTCGGTCGCCGACGCCCACCAGCCGGTGCCGGAGGCGTCACCGCGGTCGGTCGTGCCCTGCCCGGTGAGGCGCTCGGTGAGGTAGTCGTGGGGGAGCCGGACGGCCCTGGTCGCACGGACCGCCTCCGGCTCGTGCTCCGCCAGCCAGGCCCACTTGGTGACCGTGAAGGACGCGCCCGGAACACTGCCGGTGCGCTCCGCCCAGGCCTTCGGCCCGCCCAGCTCCTCGACCAGCCGCTGGGCCTGGGGCGCCGAACGGACGTCGTTCCACAGCATGGCCGGGCGCACCGGCTCGCCCCGCTCGTCCAGCGTGACCAGACCGTGCTGCTGCCCGCCGATCGACACGGCCGCCGCCTCGCGCGCCGCGTCCCCGCACTGGCGCAGCGCCTCGCACAGCGCGTCCCACCACTGACGCGGATCGCTCTCCCGGCCCGCGCCGGAGGACACGGTGTGCGGCGCCTGGCCGCTCGCCACGACCTGGCCGGTGGACGCGTCGACCACCAGCGCCTTGGTGGACTGGGTGGACGTGTCCACGCCGACGACGAGCGGACCCTCGGCTGCTGACATCGGGCTCTCCCTTTTTCCGCGGCTCGCGGTTTACCTGACCTGCAGTTTTTCCGGTCCGACGGGGTGTCGCGACCCGGTTTTCGTCCTTCGGGGACAGGGTGACCCTTCCCAGGGACGCGTCGGCATACTAATTTGTAAACCGCCATGACGAAATAGTCGGCACGACAGTCGTCCGGCACAGTCTTCGCGCAGAACCCCCGAGCAAGGAGCCGCGGCATGAGCTACCAGCCCACCCCCGAGGACAGGTTCACCTTCGGCCTGTGGACCGTCGGCTGGCAGGGAAGGGACCCGTTCGGCGACGCCACCCGCCGTGCCCTCGACCCGGTCGAGACGGTGCAGCGCCTGTCCGAACTGGGCGCCCACGGTGTGACGTTCCACGACGACGACCTGATCCCCTTCGGGTCCTCCGACACCGAGCGCGAATCGCACATCAAGCGCTTCCGCCAGGCCCTCGACGCGACCGGCATGAAGGTGCCGATGGCCACCACCAACCTCTTCACCCACCCGGTCTTCAAGGACGGCGCGTTCACCGCGAACGACCGTGACGTGCGCCGTTACGCCCTGCGCAAGACCATCCGCAACATCGACCTGGCCGCCGAGCTGGGTGCCGAGACCTACGTCGCCTGGGGCGGCCGCGAGGGCGCGGAGTCCGGCGCCGCCAAGGACGTGCGCGTCGCTCTCGACCGCATGAAGGAGGCCTTCGACCTCCTCGGCGAGTACGTCACCTCCCAGGGCTATGACCTGCGCTTCGCCATCGAGCCCAAGCCGAACGAGCCCCGCGGCGACATCCTGCTCCCCACCGTCGGCCACGCGCTCGCCTTCATCGAGCGCCTGGAGCGCCCCGAGCTGTACGGCGTCAACCCCGAGGTGGGCCACGAGCAGATGGCCGGCCTGAACTTCCCGCACGGCATCGCGCAGGCGCTGTGGGCGGGCAAGCTCTTCCACATCGACCTCAACGGTCAGTCCGGCATCAAGTACGACCAGGACCTGCGCTTCGGCGCCGGCGACCTGCGCGCCGCCTTCTGGCTGGTCGACCTGCTGGAGAGCGCGGGCTACGAGGGCCCGAAGCACTTCGACTTCAAGCCGCCGCGCACCGAGGACCTCGACGGCGTGTGGGCCTCTGCCGCCGGCTGCATGCGCAACTACCTGATGCTCAAGGAGCGCGCGGCCGCCTTCCGCGCCGACCCGGAGGTCCAGGAGGCCCTGCGCGCCTCCCGCCTGGACCAGCTGGCGCAGCCGACGGCCGCGGACGGCCTCCAGGCGCTCCTTGCGGACCGCGCGGCGTTCGAGGAGTTCGACGCGGAGGCGGCCGCCGCGCGCGGGATGGCCTTCGAGCAGCTCGACCAGCTGGCGATGGACCACCTGCTGGGCGCCCGGGGCTGAACCCGTACGCGCGCGTGAGGGCCGCTCTCGGAGCGAACACCCGCACGCGCGCGTGCCGTTGCCCGCACCCGCGCGACCGGTTGCCCGCTCCCCGCGACCGGTCCGCGCGGGAAATGCTCCGGAATCGTGCGGTCCGTTGCATGAGTCCGTATCAACTCCGGCTCGGGGCTCGCGCGATGACCGGTACGCGGTGACTCTTGGCGGTATGGCCCTGCCACCCGTACCGCCCCGCCCGCCCGGCCCGCCGAACGGCACCCCGCCCTCGGACGGAGGCTACGACCCGCCTCCGTACGGAGGCTTCGGACCGCCCTCCGGAGGGGGATTCGGGGACCACGACCCGCCCACCACCGTCGACTGGGCGTCCGGTCCGCCCCCGGAGCCGCCCCGCCGGCGCAGGGGACCGCTGTACGCCGTGCTGACCGTGCTGGTGGCCGCGGTGGCCGTGGCCGTCGTCTTTCTGATGGTGTCCGGTGGCAACGGTTCGCCCGGTGACAGGTCCACCACGAGCAGCCCGACCGCGTCCGCCTCCGCGCGGCCGTCCTTCAGCCTCCCGACGGAGCTGCCCAGCGGTCTGCCCTCGGGACTGCCCAGCGGTCTGCCCTCGGGGCTGCCGAGCGAACTGCCCTCCACCTGGCCGTCGGAACTCCCCAGCGGGCTGCCGAGCGGTCTGGACTCGCTGTTGCCCTCGCCGCCGGGGTGACCCCCGGCCGGCCGGGGCCGCCCGCGGTTCCGGCCCTCCGGCTCAGTCCAGTGACCCGAACCACCGCACCACGGCGGCGGTTCCCGCCTGCTGGGAACCCAGGTGCCGGGAACCGCCGTAGTCCCGCTCGCCGAGGTCGACCACCGGGGCGTCGGCGCCGTGGGCGCGCAGGGCGGCGTGGCAGCGGGCCGTGTTCGCGTTGACGGCCTGCTCGTCGCCGTCGGCGTAGTGGAGGCGGACCGGCGCCTTCGGTGTCCACCCGGTGCAGACGCCGTCGGTGATCCGCAGGGCCGCGGCCAGCCCCCGGTGGGGTGGCCAGCATCTCCCGGCCCCGGGGGGTGAGCAGCCCGTCGAGGGAGTCCGGGGTGCCGGCCACCACCTCCTGACCGGTGTGTGTCCCGTCGAGCAGGCCTTCCACGGTGCGGTGGTACGGTGCCCGGAACGCCTGGGCCGGCGGGTCGTAGACGTGGTGCAGGCGGTTGAAGGCGACCAGTGCCAGCGCCGTGTAGACCACGCTCGCCTTGGGCTGGGTCCGCCCGGCCGGCAGCGCCGGGAGTTCCGCGTCCCGGAACGCGTACGCGTCGCTGACGGGCGCCACCGCGCGGAGCCGGAACCATCCGTCGCTCCCCTCCTGGAGCGAGCGGGCCAGTCCCAGTGTCGCCGAAGCGCCCTGGGAGAACCCGGTGACCAGCACCTCGCGCCGAAGTTCGTGCCCCCGCGCGGTCGCGGCGGCGCGGGACGCCCGCAGCATGTCCAGGGCGGCCGTCGTCTCCGAGGGCACGTCCATCCAGGGGTGGTGGCCGGGGCCCAGCCCCAGGCCGAGGTAGTCGGGGAGTACCGCGGCGAATCCGGCCGAGGCGTAGGTCAGGGCGGGGGCCTGGTTCCAGACGTCCGCCGCGACGGAGGCCACGTCGCCCTTGAACAGTTCGGTGCCGTGGGTGAACGACACGGTGCGCAGTCGCCGTTCACCGTTGCGCGGCAGGGCCAGCAGTCCGCCGGCGAGCGTGGGCCGGCCGTGGGGGTCCACCGTGCGGTACACGATCCGGAAGGTGTCCAGGCCGTAGTGGACGGCGCCGGTGTCCCAGGCTCCCCCCTCGTCGCCCGCCAGTTCGGCGGCGACCTCCCGGGCGGTCAGCGTCCGCAGTCGCTCGACGGACACCGGCGTGCCTCGCGACGCGTCCGCCCCGGCCCTCGCCGACGCGAGGGCGGCGGCCCTCGGTGTGCCCGATCCCTGTGCGACCACCGCCGTCACTGCCCGCAGTGAGCGCCACCGCGACGGCGGAAACCATCAATATCCCGCGTGTTCGCCCCAATTGCCTCATCGGCTTCATACCGTGACCGTACGAATCCCGGGCGCGACGGAACATCCGGCCAACCGGCCGCTGTGAGTGGGGTTTTCCGCAGGCCGGCCGTCCGGTTCCGCGGCACCGGCGGGCGGCGGAACACCGGGGGACAACCCGCCCCGACACCGGGGCGGGAGTGACTACGCTGGGAGTGGGACTGCTTCACAAACTGTTCGACCCGGTATCAGGGACCAGTAGGGGTCGCTCGTCAGGGATGTCTCAGGGTCGCGGTCCGGAACCGCGGGAGGCGCGGGCCCGTTTTCAGATCAGAGAGCGGCAGTGGCCGCGAAGGAGGCGACGCTGATGTCGAAGAACGCGAAGATCGCCGCAGGAGGTGTGGCGGTCGGGCTCATCCTGCTGATATGGCTGCCCTGGTGGGTGACGTTCCTGATCGTGGTCGGCGTCCCGGTGGCCGCCTACCTCACCCTGGATCCCTCGCAGCGGCGCAGGCTGCGCAGGGTGACGCGCAAGGAGATCGGCCGCTGAGCCACCCGCCCGAGGCCGCGGACCCCTCGGCGGGACCGCGGCCCGGAGGGGCTCACAGGGGCCGTACGGCCATCTTGTCCAGGGCCTCCAGGAGGCCGGGGAGCTCGGGGCCACGTCCCACGGGCAGGACCTCCCCGGGCTCCGCGTCGAGAAGCACGAAGGCGATGTCGTCGGTGCGGGCCACCATCGACCAGCCGGGCCCGTCGGCGCGCAGGGTCCGCGCGTCACCCGGGGCGAACGACGAGCGGACCCGGCCCAGCGGCGGAGGCGTGTCCACGTAGGCGCGCGCCTCGGCCAGTACCCGCCGGATCCCGAGGTGCCCCTTCGCGGCCGTCACGCCGTCCCCAGGGGCCTCCTCGGCGGCTTTCGGTGCCTCGTCCAGCGCCGGGAAGTGGTCCTCGCCGATCTGTTCCCGCCAGACCGCCCACTGGAGGGCGATCTCGTCCGCGCCCAGCCGCCGCTGCGCGGGGCCCCAGGAACTGGTGTCCGGCGGGGTCAGCGGGGCACGGTCGGCGATCTCGGGGCCGGGGTCGTGCGGCGCGGGCACGTTCGGGGCCGCCACGGCGACCGCGAGCGGCCAGCCGGGCAGGGCGGCGACCACGGTGCGCTCGTCCGGGGAGAGGTCGTGCTCCATGCCGCAGTCCCAGGACGCGATCGCGACCGCGACCAGCGAGACGTCGTCCACGACGACCGTCCAGCGCGCCCCACCGCCGTCCTGGCCCAGCACCAGGCCGTAGCCGTCGGCGCGCGGTGCCAGCTCCAGCGCCGCGCAGGCCTCCGGGTAGTCGTCGCCCAAGACGCTCGGAAACTGCGCGGGCGTCAGCAGCACCGCGGTGAGCACGTACAGCGCCTCGTCCGCGGCGGCGAGGGCCTCCTCGTCCGTCCCGGCCATGCCTGCCTCCCAGTCGTTCGTCCAACGGCGCGCACCCTAGTGCGATCGGAAGGCCGTTGTCACGACCGGCCACCACAGCCGGAGCTGCAGCTTTCCACCGGGAGGGGGACGAAACGACCTCGGCGGGGCGAAGCATCAGGCGACCGGCAGTCCGAGGAGGTCGCGTGCCACCGTCCGCGGCGACTGCCCGCGTTCCCGCGCCAGCGTGACGACGGCACGGCAGGCCAGTTCGCTCACCCCGAACGACAGCGCCTCCGGCGACACCCAGCCGGCCGTCTCGTCGATCCGGTCCTGGTCGTCCTCCGCGCGGGCCGCCACATAGGCGGCCGCCGCCTCGAACAAGTTGTGTGCACGCTTCTCACGACGCTCCGGCACCCGCGTGCCCCCGGCGCCACGAACCCTCTCCGCGTACCTGCGCATCCGGTCGAACATGCCGGCCACCTTCCTTCGTCGGCTGTCGCATGACTGTCGCCCGCGAACATTCGTCTTCCTCTGCCGAACGTAGAGTTGAAGCCCCGGCGACAGAAGAGGGCATGGCCGACCCGTCCCGACCGGCCCCGGCCCGGCCTCGGGGGGAGCGGCGGTCGCCGGCTAGTCGCCGCGGACCGCGAGTGCCAGGAAACGGGTGTCCTCGTCCACGTACGAGGTCATGTGCCAGCCCGAACCGGCGAGCAGCGGACCGAGGTTGCCCTCCGCGCGCAGGTCGCCGGGGGTGATCCGCCGTCCCTGGCGCGCCGCCAGGGCGGCCCGGCCGATGGGGTGGAACAGGGCGAGCGTGCCGCCGGGGCGGACCACACGCGCCAACTCCCGCAGATTCCGGGCGGGCCGGGGCAGGTGGGCGATCAGACCCGCGGCGAACACGGCGTCCAGTGACTTCGAGCGCACGGGCAGCGCGGCGACGTCGGCGAGCAGCAGCCGTCCGTCACGGTGGCGCCCGGCGCGTACCGCGGCCTGCAGCATCGCCGGGGTCAGGTCCATTCCGAGGACCGCGCCCGAGGGTCCGACGGCGGTGCGCAGCGGCGGCAGCGCGCGGCCCGTACCGCAGCCCGCGTCGAGCACCCGGTCACCCGCGCGCAGCCCCAACTCGGTCACGGCCGCCGCGTACGCGGGGCTGTCGTCGGGGAACCTGCTGTCCCAGTCGGCCGCTCGTGCGGTGAAGAACTCCTGGACGTGCGTGTGGTCATCGCTCATGGTCCGCATGTTCCCTCACCGTCAAGGAGGACGAACCTGCGCGCACGTTCGAGCCGGACGCGATCGTTCCGGCACATCTCCGGGTCATATTGCAACACCTTTCGAAATGCGCCCCCTTCATGCTTCCGTGCCCCCTAGCGTCCCTTGGCCATGGGACACCTGGACCACGCCACCTTCGGCTGGCTTACCCCCGTGCTGTCGTACGTCATGGCCTGCATAGGCGCCGCACTGGGGCTGCGCTGCACCGTCCGTGCACTCGGCAGCACCGGCCGCTCGCGCCGCAACTGGCTCCTCACCGCGGCGTCCGCACTCGGCACCGGCATCTGGACCATGCACTTCGTGGCCATGCTCGGCTTCGGCGTCAGTGGCACCGACATCCGCTACGACGTGCCGCTGACCATCCTCAGCCTGCTCGTCGCCGTGACCGTGGTCACCGCCGGCGTCTTCGCCGTCGGCTACAGCCGCGACCGCAACCGGGCACTTCTGCTGGGCGGGCTCACCACCGGCCTGGGCGTCGCCAGCATGCACTACCTCGGCATGGCGGCGGTCCGGCTGCACGGTGACGTGCACTACGACCCGATGCTCGTCGGGCTCTCCGTGCTCATCGCGGTGGCCGCCGCGACCGCGGCCCTGTGGGCGGCGCTCAACATCAAGTCACCCGTGGCGGTCACCGTCGCCTCACTGGTCATGGGCGCGGCCGTCAGCAGCATGCACTACACGGGGATGTTCGCGGTCAGTGTGCGCGTCACCCCGTCCGGAGCCGCCCTGTCCGGAGCCACGGCGATGCAGTTCATCTTCCCGCTCGCCGTCGGCCTCGGGTCCTATCTGTTCCTCACCTCGGCCTTCGTCGCGCTGTCTCCCACGGCCGGCGAGCGCGCGGCGTCCGCCTCGGCCCAGCGGCCCGTCACCAGCACCGCGCGGTGACCGGCCCCGCGCCGCAGCGACCGGCCGCCGCACGCGACCCGGTGCGGCCCGGGCCCGCGGTCCCCGACCCACTCCCGAGCGAGGAGGCCATGCGTACACCCCGTAGGACCCCCACGGCAGACCCGCGGACACCGTCCCCGCGGCCACCCAGCGGCCGCCGCGCGCACGCCGGAGCACCGGCCGACGAACCGGTCGACGACGTCGCCGGCACCACGTCCGGCAACGCGCCCGCCGGAGGCTGGCGGATCCGTCCCCGGACGGTGCGGGCCAAGGTCGTCTGCCTGCTCATGGTGCCGGTCATGTCGCTGCTCGCCCTGTGGGCGTACGCCACGGTCACCACCGCTCAGGACGTCTCCCGGCTGCGCCAGTCCCAACGCGTAGACGCCGCGTTGCGGACCCCGGTCGCCGACGCCGTCGCCGCGCTCCAGGCCGAACGTACCGCGGCCGTCCGCTACGCCACCGACCCCACCGCCGAACGGGGCGGTGACCTCAAGAGGCTCGGCACCCGTACCGACCGGGCAGTGGCAGAGCTGAGGCTCGGCAAGGACAGCACCGTCGCCGACAGCGGGGAACTGCCCTCCGGTGTCGCCCAGCGACTCCAGGTCTTCGTCACCGACGCCGAGGGACTGCGCGCCCGCCGGACGGCGGTACCGGGCCGGGGCGCCGGCTGGGACGAGACCTACGGGCGGTACACGCAGACCATCGCCAGGGCCTTCGCCGTGGACGGCTCCCTCACCGGCGTCCAGGCCAACGACATGGGCGCCGACGCGCGCGTGCTGCTCGAATTCTCCCGCGCGGGAGAGGCGTTGGCCCAGGAGGACGCGGTCCTCGCCGGTGCCCGGCCGACCGGTGGCCTGGACGGCGAGCCGCTGCGCCTGTTCACCGGCGCCGTCGACACCCGCCGAGCCCTGACCGACGCGGCCGTCGCGGACCTGCCCGGCGCACAGCGCACCGCCTGGAGTCGGCTCGCCGCAGGTGACGACTACGGCGCCCTGGGGGCCGCCGAGGACCGGATCCTCGCGAGCCGGCCCGGAGCCAAGGCGCTGGACGCGGCCCCGGAGGCGACCTGGGACGCCGCTCACGCGCGCGTGCGGGACGGTATGCGGACCATCCAGACCGGTACGGCACGGGCGGTCGCGGGCCGGGCCGATCCGTTCGCGCGCGGCCTGCTCACCCCGGCCGGAGCCGCCGTCCTCTTCGGGCTCCTCGCGGTGACCGCCTCGCTCGTCATCTCGGTACGCATCGGACGCGGCCTCGTCATCGAGCTGGTGAGCCTGCGCAACGGCGCACTGGAGATCGCCCGGCGCAAGCTCCCCGAGGCGATGCGCAGACTGCGGGCCGGCGAGGAGATCGACGTCCACGCGGAGGCACCACCGGGGCCGCCCGCGGAGGACGAGACCGGACAGGTCGCGGAGGCCCTCGCCACCGTGCACCGGGCAGCCCTGCGCGCCGCCGTGGAGCGTGCCGAACTCGCCAGCGGCATCGCGGGCGTGTTCGTCAACCTCGCCCGTCGCAGCCAGGTCCTGGTCCACCGGCAGCTGAGCCTGCTGGACAGCATGGAACGCCGCTCCGACGACCCGAACGAACTCAGCGACCTGTTCCGCCTCGACCACCTCACCACCCGGATGCGCCGCCACGCGGAGAGCCTGATCATCCTCTCCGGGGCGGCCCCCGGCCGGGCCTGGCGCATGCCGGTCTCCCTGACCAACGTGGTACGGGCCGCGGTGTCGGAGGTCGAGGACTACGCGCGCGTGGAGGTACGCCGGCTCCCCGAGGCGGCCGTCGTCGGCGCGGCCGTGGCCGACCTCACCCATCTGCTCGCCGAGGTCGTGGAGAACGCCGCCCAGTTCTCGCCGCCGCACACGCGCGTGCGCGTCTGCGGGGAACCCGTCGGCAACGGCTACGTCCTGGAGGTCGAGGACCGCGGACTCGGCATGGGCCAGGAGACCCTCGCCGAGGCCAACCGGCGGATCGAGCAGTCGGAGGCCCTCGACCTGTTCGACAGCGACCGGCTCGGCCTGTTCGTCGTCAGCCGGCTCGCGGCCCGCCACGGCATCAAGGTGCACCTGCGGACCTCGCCCTACGGCGGCACCACCGCGGTGGTCCTGCTGCCGAAGGCCCTGCTGCACGCGGGTCCGGCGGAACGTTCCGGCCGTCCGGCGGCCGGCGTCGGACAGGCACCGGAAGGCGGGGAGGACGCGCGCGTGCCCGGCACCGACTCCCCGCAGGCCCCCGTCGCCCCCGCCGCCCGTCCCGCCCTCGCCACGACCCCCACCACCCGCACCACTGCGCACCCGGCGCCCGAGCCACCACCCCCCGGAGTCACGACCTTGAGGCCGCACCGCCCACCGCACGCCTCCGAACCCCGCGACGACGACCTGCCACGCCGGGTGCGGCAGGCGAGCCTCGCCCCCCAACTGCGCGATCCACGCGCCGAGGAACCCACGCCCGCCCGGGGCGGGGACGAACGTACCCCCGAACTCGTCCGCGACCGCATGACGGCCTACCGCGACGGCTGGGCGCGCGGCGGCGGCAGGCAGCCCGGCCGCGCAGCCACCCCGGAACCCGAAGAGGGCACCGACAGCACCGAAGGAGACCGCGCATGATCCAGGACCCGGGCCTGAGGGCCGACCACCGATCCGGTGAACTCGACTGGCTGCTGGACGACCTGGTGCTGCGTGTCGAAGAGGTACGGCACGCGGTGGTGCTCTCCAACGACGGCCTCGCCGTCGGCGCCTCGACCGCCCTCGGACGTGAGGACGCCGAGCACCTCGCCGCCGTCGCCTCCGGCTTCAACAGTCTCGCCAAGGGCACGGGACGGCACTTCGGGGCCGGCGGGGTGCGCCAGACCATGGTCGAGATGGACGACGCCTTCCTCTTCGTGGCCGCCGCCGGCGACGGCTCCTGCCTCGCCGTACTCACCGCCGTCACCGCCGACATCGGCCTGGTCGCCTACGAGATGGCACGCCTGGTCAAGCGCGTCGGTGAGCACCTCTACACCGCACCGCGGGTCGCCGCCCGGCCGCCCGCCGCCGGATGAGCCGGAAGCGTCCCCGATGACCGAGTACACGACCGGCGCCCCGCGCGAGGCGGGCATCCAGTGGTACGACGGCGAGGCCGGGCCCCTCGTCCGTCCCTACGCCATGACCGGCGGCCGCACCAGACCCGGCCCCACCGGAGTCAGGTTCGACCTGATCGCCCTCGTCACGCTCGACCCGGGCGCCCCCGGCGCCGACGGCGACACCGCGCTCGGCCCCGAACACCGCGCGCTGATCGACCTGTGCCGGGTGGAGACGCAGTCCGTCGCCGAACTCGCGGCCGGCGCGGACCTTCCGGTGGGCGTGGTCCGGGTGCTCCTGGGCGATCTGCTCGAAGGGGGCTGCGTCACCGTGAGCCGTCCGGTGCCACCGGCCCAGCTTCCCGACGAGCGGATTCTGCGCGAGGTCATCGCGGGATTGCGGGCACTGTAGATGAGCATCCGGAACCAACCGCGCAGCCGCCGGTCAGAACAGACGCGTTCCGGTCCAACCGCACGCGAGGCGACCGCAGTTGTCATGATGCTGGCTTCGCGTCCCGAGCCTCCTGAGCATGTCGTCCGCAGCCGGCCCTCACGAGAGAAGTGATCATGGTCACCGAGCATCCCGAGTCCGCCGCCGACGACACGTCGGCCCTGGCGCTCAAGATATTGGTCGCCGGCGGCTTCGGCGTCGGAAAGACGACCCTGGTCGGTGCCGTCAGTGAGATCCGGCCGCTGCGCACCGAGGAACTGCTCAGCGAGGCGGGCCAGCTGGTGGACGACACCGACGGCGTGGACCACAAGGTCACCACCACCGTGGCCATGGACTTCGGCCGCATCACCATCCGTTCCGGGCTCTCCCTGTACCTCTTCGGCACCCCTGGCCAGGACCGTTTCTGGTTCCTCTGGGACGAGCTGTCGCAAGGAGCCCTCGGCGCCGTCGTCCTCGCCGACACCCGGCGCCTGGAGGACTGCTTCCCGGCGGTCGACTACTTCGAGCACCGGCACATCCCGTTCGTCGTCGCCGTCAACTGCTTCGTCGGAGCCCGGACCTACGGCGCGCGTGACGTCTCGCACGCCCTGGACCTGGACCAGGGCACGCCCGTGGTGCTGTGCGACGCCCGTGACCGGGACTCCGGCAAGGAGGTGCTGATCCGGCTCGTCGAGTACGCCGGGCGGATGCACACCGCCCGGCTTCTCGACTCGGTGGGCTGAGACTCAGCCCGTGAGGTCCTTGAGGGCCACCACCTTCTCCACGGCGACCCGGACCAGCAGCTCGCCCGGGACGCCGTTACGGGCGCCGAACTCCTCCGCGTGATCCTCGCCCACGTAACGGGCCGCGATCCGGGTGGCCCAGTCGCGCAGCGCACCCGGTTCCTCCGACAGCCGGGCGGTCCCGCTCAGCACCACGAAATGGAAGGGGGGCCTGTCGTCGTCCACGCACAGGGCGACCCGCCCGTCGCGGGCCAGGTTGCGCCCCTTCACGGTGTCCTTGCCGGTGTTGAAGACCAGATCGTCCCCGTCCAGCAGAAACCAGACGGGGGCCACGTGCGGGCTGCCGTCGGCCCTGACGGTGGAGAGCTTGCCGGTGCGGGTGCCCTGAGAGACGAACGCCCGCCATTCCTCGTCGGTCATCTTCTGTGCCATGCCCCCATCCTCCTTGCCCGGACGCCGGTGGTGGGGAAGGCTGGCGGTGAGATCCTCCCGCCAGGGGGAGACGGCACACGGGGAGACGCTACGACATGGCGCAGAACCAGAAACTCGGCTGGCTGCTCGACGACCTGACCGAACGCGTGGAGCACGTACGGCACGCGCTGGTCCTGTCGAACGACGGGCTGGTCACGGGAGCGAGCAACGGCCTTCGCCGGGAGGACGCGGAGCATCTGGCCGCCGTCGCCTCCGGGCTGCACAGCCTCGCCAAGGGCTCCGGACGGCACTTCGGGGCGGGCCAGGTCCGCCAGACGATGATCGAGTACGACGACGCGGTTCTCTTCGTGACCGCCGCCGGAACCGGCAGCTGTCTGTGCGTGCTCAGCGGCGCGGAGGCGGACATCGGCCAGATCGCCTACGAGATGACACTGCTCGTCAACCGGGTCGGCGAACATCTCGGGGTGGACGCCCGGCAACCGGAGCGTTCCTCCGCAGTGGACCTCTGACCTGCTGTTTCACCCCCGGCGCGGAGTTGTCCACAGGCCCGCCAGGAGATCCGCCGGAGCGGCTACCGTTTTTCCACGGCGAGCGCATCCGGCGCGAGTCACCACTCCACGGGGGAGTACGACCATGTCCGTCACCACCATCGCCCGAACCCGCCCGGCCAGCTGCACGTTCAGCCGAGCCGCCCATGAACTGGGCCTCAGGCGAGGCGAGTTCGACCTCGCGGTACACCTTGGCCGGATCCGCACCGTGCCCGACGAGGGCGGTGGCAGGGGCCGCCGCGTCGCCCTGGCCGAGATCGAGCGGTTCCAGGACCGGGCGGACAGCCTCCGCGCGAGCGTACGAGCCGTCGGTACGACCGAGGGCGCCGCCCTGATGGAGATCCCGGCGGGCCGGTTCACCCGCTTGGCGAAACTCGGCCTGGTGACTCCGGTGAACTGGTACCCGAACCGCTATCGGGCCGTGGTCTGGCTCTATCTGGCGGAGGAACTGCGGCAGTTCGCGGCCGACGAGAAGAACGCGCCTCTGCTGACCGGCCGCACACCCGAGGAGCTGCGTGACCGGCTGAGGACGGGAGCGGACAAGCGGGCCCGCAACTGGCGCGGACGCCACTGCGGCTTCCTGCTGCGGGCGGCGCACGGGCCGTGGGAGCGCGCCGGGGCGGTGGCGGCCTTCCTCGGTCCCGAGGAGATCGACGACGCTCTGGCGGATCCCCACGAGCGTGCGCACGTGAAGGCACTCCGTCCGGCCCCGCCCGCCCACGGCGCACCGGGGTCGCCGAGCGCGCTGCTCGCCGAGGAGCTGATGACGGCGGAGGAGCCGGACGAGATCGACTGGTTCCGCAACGACCTGGCACGGGCAGCGGCGGAGGCCCGCGTCGTCCGGCCCGCGCCCCGCCCGACGGAGCGACCGCACCCGGCCGCCACCCGGTCGCCGCTCCGGGCACCGGCGAAACCGGGGCACCCGCGGGGTCTTCGCGGCTGGTTGCGTCTCTACCGCAGGGCCCTGAACAGCCCTTCCTGGACGACCGACACCAGCAGCCGTCCCTCCAGGTCGTAGACCCGGCCGCGGGCCAGTCCCAGGCCCCCCGTGGCGATGGGCGACTCCTGCTCGTACAGGAACCACTCGTCGGCACGGAACGGCCGGTGGAACCACATGGCGTGGTCCAGCGAGGCCATGTCGAAGTTCCGCGGCCCCCAGAGGGGTTCGACGGGGACCCGTACCGCGTCCAGCAGGGTCATGTCGCTGGCGTAGGTCAGCGCGCAGGTGTGCACCAGCGGATCGTCACCCAGCGAACCGACCGCCCGCATCCACACCGCGCTGCGCGGGTCGGAGCCCGCTATCTCCTCGGTGTTCCAGCGCAGCCGGTCGACATAACGGATGTCGAAGGGCTGGCGGCGTGCCATCCGCTCCAACTGCTCGGGCAGCTGGCCCAGATGCTCGCGGATCTCCTCGGCGAGCGTCGGCAGCGACTCCGGGTGCGGCACCTCGCGGGCCGGCGGCAGCTGGTGCTCGAAAGCTCCCACCTCGGGCTTGTGGAAGGAGGCGGTCAGATTGAAGATCGTGCGGCCCTGCTGCACGGCGGTGACCCGGCGTGTCGTGAACGACCGCCCGTCCCGGATCCGTTCGACCTGGTACACGATCGGCACCCCGGGCCGGCCCGGGCGCAGGAAGTACGCGTGCAGCGAGTGCACGGGGCGGTCGCCCTCCGTGGTGCGGCCGGCGGCGACCAGCGCCTGGCCCGCCACCTGCCCGCCGAAGACCCGTTGGACGGACTCCTGGGGACTGCGGCCACGGAAGATGTCGACCTCGATCTTCTCCAGGTCGAGCAGGCCGACCAGTCTCTCGGCCGGGTTGGTCATGGGTGGAGTTCTCCTGTGGTCAGAGCTGGCCGACATCGGTGACGCGGACGACCGCGCGGCCCTCGGCGTCGGACGCCGTCAGGTCGATCTCCGCGCTGATGCCCCAGTCGTGGTCGTCGTTCGGGTCGTCGAAGATCTGCCTGACCCGCCACAGCACGTTCTGCGGCTCCTCCTGGATCACGAGCAGCTTGGGACCACGGGCGTCGGGACCGGTGCCCAGGTCCTCGTACTCGTCCCAGTACTTGTCCATCGCCTCGACCCAGGCGTCGGCGTCCCAGCCGGACTCCGCGTCCAGCTCGCCCAGCTCGTCGACGTGGTCGAGGGCCGCGAGCTCCACGCGGCGGAACATCGCGTTGCGGACCAGGACCCGGAAGGCCCGTGCGTTGGCGGTGACCGGCTTGACCTCGTCGGCCTTCTCCTGGGCTTCCTCGGCGGTCATCTCCTCCGGGTTGGCGAGCTGTTCCCACTCGTCCAGCAGGCTGGAGTCGACCTGGCGGACCATCTCGCCCAGCCACTCGATCAGGTCCTGCAGGTCCTCGGACTTGAGGTCGTCGGGGATGTTGTGGTCCAGCGTCTTGTACGCGCTCGCCAGGTAGCGCAGCACGATCCCCTCGGTCCGGGCCAGTTCGTAGAAGGAGACCAACTCGGTGAAGGACATGGCCCGTTCGTACATGTCCCGGATCACCGACTTCGGCGACAGCGGATGGTCGCCGACCCAGGGGTGGCTCTTGCGGTAGGTGTCGTACGCGTGGAACAGCAGCTCTTCCAGGGGCTTCGGGTAGGTGACGTCCTGGAGGCGCTCCATGCGCTCCTCGTACTCGACGCCGTCCGCCTTCATCGCGGCCACCGCCTCGCCCTTCGCCTTGTTCAGCTGGGCGACCAGGATCTGCCGCGGGTCGTCCAGGGTGGACTCGACGACGGACACCATGTCGAGCGCGTAGGACGGCGATTCGGGGTCGAGGAGTTCGAACGCGGCGAGGGCGAACGTGGAGAGCGGCTGGTTGAGCGCGAAGTCCTGCTGGAGGTCGACGGTGAGGCGGACGATACGGCCGGTCGGGTCCGGCTCGTCGAGCTTCTCGACGATGCCGCCGTCGAGGAGCGAGCGGTAGATGGCGATCGCCCGGCGGATGTGCCGCAGCTGCTGCTTGCGCGGCTCGTGGTTGTCCTCCAGCAGATGGCGCATCGCCTCGAAGGCATTGCCCGGGCGGGCGATCACCGACAGCAGCATCGTGTGCGTCACCCGGAACCGGGACGTCAGCGGCTCCGGCTCGGACGCGATCAGCTTCTCGAACGTGGTCTCCGACCAGGCGACGAAGCCCTCCGGTGCCTTCTTGCGCACCACCTTGCGCCGCTTCTTCGGGTCATCGCCCGCCTTCGCCAGCGCCTTCTCGTTCTCGATGACGTGCTCGGGCGCCTGCGCGACCACCAGCCCGGCCGTGTCGAAGCCGGCCCGGCCCGCCCGCCCGGCGATCTGGTGGAACTCGCGGGCGCGCAGCGTGCGCACCCGGTTGCCGTCGTACTTGGTGAGGGCGGTGAACAACACCGTGCGGATGGGCACGTTGACGCCCACGCCCAGGGTGTCGGTACCGCAGATGACCTTCAGCAGGCCGGCCTGCGCGAGCTTCTCCACCAGCCGCCGGTACTTGGGCAGCATGCCGGCGTGGTGGACGCCGATGCCGTGCCGCACGTACCGGGAGAGGTTGCGGCCGAACTTGGTGGTGAAGCGGAAGTTGCCGATCAGTTCGGCGATCTGCTCCTTCTCCTCCTTCGAGCACATGTTGATGCTCATCAGCGCCTGCGCCCGCTCCACCGCCTGCGCCTGCGTGAAGTGCACGATGTACACCGGCGCCTGCCTGCTCTCCAGCAGTTCGGTCAGCGTCTCGGTGAGCGGGGTGAACTTGTACTCGTAGGACAGCGGCACCGGGCGGGTCGCCGAGCGGACCACCGAGGTGGGACGGCCGGTGCGGCGGGCCAGGTCCTTCTCGAAGAAGGAGACGTCACCGAGGGTGGCGGACATCAGGATGAACTGGGCCTGCGGCAGTTCGAGGAGCGGGATCTGCCAGGCCCAGCCGCGGTCGCCCTCGGCGTAGAAGTGGAACTCGTCCATGACGACCTGGCCGACGTCCGCCTGCCTGCCGTCGCGCAGGGCGATGGAGGCGAGTACCTCGGCGGTGCAGCAGATGACGGGTGCGTCGGAGTTCACGGAGGCGTCGCCGGTGAGCATGCCGACGTTCTCGGTGCCGAAGATCTTGCACAGCTCGAAGAACTTCTCCGACACCAGCGCCTTGATCGGCGCGGTGTAGAAGGTGACCTCGTCCCGGGCCAGGGCGGCGAAGTGCGCGCCCGCGGCGATCATGCTCTTGCCGGAGCCGGTCGGCGTCGACACGATCACGTTCGCCCCGGAGACCGCCTCGATCAGCGCCTCCTCCTGGTGGGGGTAGAGCGTGAGACCGCGCTCCTGCGCCCAGGACTCGAAGGCTTCGTACAGGGCGTCGGGGTCGGCGGTGGGCGGCAGTCGATCGATGAGGGTCACGCACCCATCTTGCCTGGCCCGACCCCCGAGGGGGGAATCGGCTTCGAGGCCGATGATCACGACGCCTATGCTGTGTCGCCGACGGAGCGTCATCGCACCCGGTCAACTGGACAGCGGCACACGAGGAATGGGGCGCACAGCGGCCATGATGGGACCAGCACACTCACTGTCGGGAGCCGCCGCCTGGCTCGGCGTCGGAGCCGCGGCGGCCGCGGCCGGGCACGGGATGCCCTGGCCGGTGCTCCTGGTCGGGGCACTGATCTGCGCCGGCGCGGCGCTCGCCCCGGACCTCGACCACAAGGCGGCCACCATCTCGCGCGCCTTCGGGCCGCTGTCGCGCTGGCTCTGCGAGATCGTCGACAAGCTCTCCTACGCCGCCTACAAGTCGACCCGGAAGCCGGGCGACCCGCGCCGCTCCGGCGGCCACCGCACGCTGACCCACACCTGGGTGTGGGCGGTGCTGATCGGCGGGGGCTGTTCCGCCGCGGCGATCCTCGGCGGCCGCTGGGCGGTCCTGGCGATCCTCTTCGCGCACATGGTGCTGGCGATCGAGGGCCTGCTGTGGCGGGCCGCCCGCGGCTCCAGCAGCGACGTGCTGGTGTGGCTGCTCGCGGGGACCAGCGCCTGGATCCTGGCGGGCATCCTGGACAAACCGGGCAACGGCTCGGACTGGCTGTTCACCCAGCCCGGCCAGGAGTACCTGTGGCTGGGGCTGCCGGTGGTGCTGGGGGCGCTGGTGCACGACATCGGGGACGCGCTGACCGTCTCCGGCTGCCCGATCCTGTGGCCCATCCCGATCGGCCGCAAGCGCTGGTACCCGCTGGGCCCGCCGAAGGTGATGCGGTTCCGCGCGGGCAGCTGGGTCGAGATCAAGGTGCTGATGCCGGTGTTCATGGTGCTGGGCGGCATAGGCTGCGCCGCCGCCCTGAACGTGATCTGAGCGCGGGGGCCCGGGGGTCAGCCGGCCTGCGGGGAACCGCCTCCGTAGCGTCGCTCGAACGCGGCGACACGGCCCTCGGTGTCCACCGTGCGGGCCTTCCCGGTGTAGAAGGGGTGACTCTCGGAAGAGATCTCCACGTCGACCACCGGGTAGGTCTCGCCGTCGTCCCAGTCGATGGTCTGGTCGCTGGTTGCGGTGGACCGGGTGAGGAAGGCGTACCCGGCGGCGCGGTCGCGGAAGACCACGGGGTGGTAGTCGGGCTGCTTGTCCTGCTGCATGGCGTCTCCTCCGGCAAGGCGGACAGGTCGGTCGGGGCGGACGAGCAGGGCGGTCCGGCGTCAGCCGTAGGCGGTGTCCTCGTCCACGATGTGCATCGCGGCCTCCTCCGCGGAGGCCCCGGCGCCGTCGATGCCGACGTCGGTGGCGACGAGGCCGCTCTCGTCGTCCTCGTGCGCCCCCTCATCGGGTGCCACGAGACGGCCGGAGCGCAGATCACCGACCTCGTTGTCCAGGAGCTCGCCGTCACTGCCCTGGCAGTCTCCGATGCCGTCGCCGTCGGGGGCGGCCGGATCGGGCAGTTCCTCGGCGAGGCGCTGGTCCAGGGTCTCGCCCCGGTGGCCCTCCGCCGCGGTCACCCCGGTGTGTTCCACGGCCCACGGCCGTTCGGGCGGGGACCAGCCCCGGTCCAGGGGATCGCTGACGCCGTCGGACTCCAGCGTGTCCTCCACGTCGAGCACTCCCGTGTCCTCACGGATCTCGGATCCGTCGGGCTGGTAGACGTCGTCCCCCCATCCGTCGGCGGTGGTCACGGCTACCTCCAGGGGGTGAGGCGGCGGTCCGAGGGGCGGCCCGCCGGCATGCTCGGCACGGGCCTCACGCGCCGCGAACCCTCCGGTTCCCGGCCCGCCCCCGAACCGGTGCCGCTCTCCAGCCTTCCACCCCTGCTCGTACCCGCGCAACGGCACGGGGCGCGACCTGCGGCGCGCACCCCGTGCCAGGGCCGGTCACCCGTGCCACGACCGCCACAGCGCCGCGTAGGCGCCGTCGGCCGCCACCAGCTCGTCGTGGCTGCCGAGCTCGCTGATCCGGCCGTTCTCGACCACGGCGATGACGTCCGCGTCATGGGCGGTGTGCAGCCGGTGCGCGATGGCGACCACGGTGCGGCCGTCGAGGACCCGGGCCAGGGACCGTTCCAGGTGGCGGGCCGCCCGCGGGTCCAGGAGCGAGGTCGCCTCGTCCAGGACCAAGGTGTGCGGGTCGGCCAGCACCAGCCGGGCCAGCGCGATCTGCTGGGCCTGCGCCGGGGTCAGTGTGAGGCCGCCGGAGCCCACCTCGGTCTCCAGGCCCTGTTCCAGGGCCCGCGCCCAGCCGTCGGCGTCGACGGCGCCCAGGGCCGCCCACAGCTCGGCGTCCTCGGCGCCGGTCCGGGCGAGCAGCAGGTTGTCGCGCAGCGAGCCCACGAAGACGTGGTGCTCCTGGTTGACGAGGGCGACATGGGAACGGACCCGCTCGGCGGTCATCCGGGACAGCTCGGCGCCGCCGAGGGTGATCCGGCCGTCGCGGGGTGCGTAGATCCCGGCGAGCAGCCGGCCCAGGGTGGACTTTCCCGCGCCCGAGGGGCCGACCAGGGCGAGCCGGGTGCCCGGCGCGACCTCCAGGGAGACCCGGCGCAGCACGTCGACGCCCTGCAGGTAGCCGAACCGGACCTCGTCGGCGTGCACCTCGCGGCCCTCGGGTGTCAGCGCGGCGTCGCCGGGCTCCGGCTCGATGTCCCGTACGCCGACCAGCCGGGCCAGCGACACGTGCGCGACCTGCACCTCGTCGTACCAGCGCAGGATCAGGTTCACCGGTTCGACGAGCATCTGGGCGATGAGGGCGCCCGTGGTCAGCTGGCCGACGTCGAGCCAGCCGTGGAGGACGAAGACGCCTCCGATCATCAGCACCGAGCCGAGCACGGTGGTGTGGGTGGCGTTGGTGACGGGGAAGAGGACCGAGCGCAGCCACAGGGTGTACCGCTCCCAGCTGGTCCATTCCTTGATCCGGCGGTCGGACAGGGCGATGCGCCGGGCGCCGAGACGGTGCGCCTCGATGGTGCGCCCGGCGTCCACGGACTCGGTGAGAGCGGCGGCCACGGACGCGTAACCGGCGGCTTCGGAGCGGTAGCCGGCGGGGGCCCGCCTGAAGTACCAGCGGCAGCCGACGATCAGGACCGGCAGGGCGAGCAGTACGGCGGCGGCCAGCGGCGGCGCCGTGACCACGAGCCCGCCGAGCAGCAGCACCACCCACACGGCGCCGATCGACAGCTGCGGCACGGCCTCCCGCATGGCGTTGGCGAGCCGGTCGATGTCGGTGGTGATCCGGGACAGCAGATCGCCGGTGCCCGCCCGTTCCAGGACGCCCGGCGGCAGCCCGACCGACCGGACGAGGAAGTCCTCGCGCAGGTCGGCCAGCATCCGCTCGCCGAGCACGGCGCCGCGCAGCCGTACCTCGCGGACGAAGACGGCCTGGACGGCGAGCGCGAGCACGAACAGGCCGATGGTCAGGCCCAGATGCAGTTCTCGGGCACCGTCGGACACCCGCTCGATCAGTCCGCCGAGCAGGTACGGGCCGACCATGGAGGCGATCACGGCCACCGTGTTGACCAGGACGAGGACGGTGAAGGCCCGGCGGTGCCGGCGGAACAGCTCGGCCACGTAGGCGCGCACGGTGGAGCCGGCGCCGACGGGGAGGGTGGTGGCCGTCGTCGGGGCCGCCGGGTCGTAGGCCGGTGGTGCGACGCCGATCATGCGCTTTCCTCGATCTCTTCCAGCGCGCCGCTCCGCAGCGCGGCTTCCTTCTCCTTGAACGCGCCGCCTCGCAGGTCGGCGTCGTCGTCCGTCTCCCGGGTCACCACCGCCCGGTACCGGGGCTCGGTGCGCACCAGTTCGCGGTGCACGCCTACCGCCTCGACCTCGCCGTCGAGGATGAGCACGACCCGGTCGGCCCGGTCGAGCAGCAGCGGCGAGGAGGTGAACAGCACGGTCGTACGGCCCGAGCGCAGCTCGCGGATGCCCTCCGCGATCCGCGCCTCGGTGTGCGAGTCGACGGCGGAGGTCGGCTCGTCCAGGACGAGCACCTCGGGGTCGGTGATCAGCGACCGGGCGAGCGCGAGCCGCTGGCGCTGGCCGCCGGACAGGGAGCGGCCCCGCTCGGTGATCCGGGCGTCCATCGGGTCGGTGACGTCCAACGAACCCTGGACCAGGGCGTCCAGGACGTCCGCGCACTGGGCGGCGGCCAGCGCGTCCTCGGCCCGGACGGCGCCGGAGGCCGGCACGTCGAGCAGTTCGCGCAGCGAACCGGAGAGCAGGACCGGGTCCTTGTCCTGGACGAGTACCGCGGTACGGGCGGTCTCCAGCGGCAGTTCGTCGAGTGGTACACCGCCGAGCAGCACGGAGGCCGCGCTCTCGGCCGGGTGGCCGCCCAGCCGTTCGGCGAGGCGGCCGGCCGCGTCGGGGTCGCCGCAGACCACGGCGGTCAGCCGGCCCGCGGGGGCCAGCAGAGCGGTGTCCGGGTCGTACAGGTCGCCGTCCGGCACCGCGGCGGCGCGCGAGCCGCCGGTGCCGGTGGCCCGCTCCAGGGAGAGCACCCGGGCCGCCCGTTTCGCCGAGGGACGCGAGAAGGAGTACGCCATGGCGATCTCGGTGAAGTGCTGCAACGGGTAGTTGAGGATCATGACCGAGCTGTAGACGGTGACCAGTTCGCCGACGGTGACCCGGCCCTGCCGGGCGAGGTGGACGCCGTGCCAGACCACCGCGATCAGCAGCAGCCCGGGTACCAGCACCTGGATCGCGGCGATCAGGGACCACATCCGGGCGCTGCGCACGGCGGCCCGCCGTACCTCCTGGGAGGCCCGGCGGTAGCGGTCGAGGAAGAGGTCCTCGCCGCCGATGCCGCGCAGCACCCGCAGGCCCGCCACGGTGTCCGAGGCCAACTCGGTGGCCCGGCCGGCCTTCGCCCGCTGGAAGTCGGCGCGCCGGGTCGCCCGGGGCAGCAGCGGCAGGACGGCGATGGCCACCAGCGGCAGTCCCGCGGCGACCACCCAGCCGAGCGCCGGCTGGTAGAAGAACAGGCCGACGCCGACCACGACGACGGTCAGGGCGGCCGCGGTGAACCGGGAGACCGCCTCGACGAACCAGCCGATCTTCTCCACGTCGCCGGTGGAGACGGCGACCACCTCGCCGGCCGCCACCCGTCGGGTCAGGGCCGAGCCGAGCTGGGTGGCCCTGCGGGCGAGCAGCTGCTGGACGCGGGCGGCCGCGGTGATCCAGTTGGTGACGGCGGCGCGGTGCAGGAAGGTGTCGCCGACGGCGATCGCCGCGCCGCACAGCACGAGCAGACCGCCCGTCAGCGCCAGCCGGGTACCGGAACGGTCGACGACGGCCTGCACGGCGAACCCCACGCAGAAGGGGAGCGCGGAGACGGCCACGAAGTGCAGCAGTCCCCAGGCCAGCGCCTTCAGCTGGCCGCCGAGCTGGTTCCGCCCGAGCCACCACAGGAACCGGGGACCTGAACGTGCGTCCGGCACGCCCGGATCGGAATACGGAAGATCTTGAATGTGCATGACGTCCCAGCGGCTCGTGTCGGGGGGAAAGGTGGCGACAAGCCGTGAAAGGTTCGCGTCGGGGCGTGGTCGAAATCAAACGGTTTTCCTGGACGATCGGCGAAATCCACCGCCTTCCGGCCAGGGCTCACCATCCAACACGCGGCATATGTCAGGAAAGTAATTCAATGTGATGTTATGTGATGCCAGGATGACCGGGTGCAGATCAAAAACGTTCGGCGTGCGGCGGCCGTGACGGCGGTGGCCTTCGGGGCCCTCCTGATGGCCCTGGGCGGGTGCGGGGGACCGGAGAGCGGCGCCGGCGCGAAGAACGGCGTGCCGGGCACACCCGGCAGAGCCGCCGGGAGGGGCCCGGCGGAGCGGCCGAGTCCGGCCGTACCCGTTGCCGCGTCCGTCCCCGTCGGCGACCCGGCCACGCTGCCCGGCGTCGGCGAGCGCCTGCACACGGGGATCCCTCCCGGATCCGGCCAGGCTCTGGTCGTGTACGGCGAGGGCCGGGACTCGGCCGACTCCACGGTCGTGCTGTACGTCCTGGGGGACGACGGCTGGCGCCCGGTGGGCAGCTGGCCCGCGCACAACGGACGGAACGGCTGGACCACCGACCACTACGCGGGCGACGGGCGCAGCCCGGTCGGCGTGTTCACCGTCAGCGACGCGGGCGGTGTGCTCCCCGACCCCGGCACCAGGCTCTCCTACACCCACGACAGGGCCGCCTACGTGCCCCCGCCCTACTGGAGCGCGGCGTACCAGCACGACTTCGACTACGTCATCGCCATCGACTACAACCGGTTGCGGGGCGCGCCGCCGCACGACGCCACCCGCCCCTGGGGCGCCGGCCGGGGCGGCAAGATCTGGCTCCACCTCGACCACGGCGGCGGCACCTCGGCCTGTATCGGCCTCCCGGAGGAGGCCATGAGGGTCCTGCTCCGCACGTTCGACCCGGACCGTGACCCCGTAGTGGTGATGGGGGACCGGGCGGACCTGCTGGCCTAGCGGGGCACCGGGTGCCGCGCGGGATCACCGGCCGGCGGTGCCGGGCTTCACCTCGGGTGTCCCCGCCGATCCGGTGCTGGTGTGCACCAGGTCCACGTCGTTCGCCCGGACGTAGGCGAGCCGGTGGCCGAACTGGATCTCGTAGTACTTCTCCCGACCCAGTACCACGGGCTGGGGAATGTCGGAGAAGGTCGACCTGTCGACGTAGGAACCCTCCACGCCGGACTGGGTCACATATCGCTGGCCGGCCCGGAGGCTGTACGGGAGCGGCGAGTCGGACTCCTCCTCCATCCCCTCGGGGTAGGCGGTTTCCTCCGGCAGGGCGCGCCCGTACACGGGGATCTCGTCCAGTCCCTGCTTCGGGGTCACCATGCGGCCGCTGGCACCGACGGCCGTCGGGTGGTCCTTGGGGTTCTTGAACCAGGCCTTGTTGCCCTGGAACCAGATCGCCGTCCATTCGCCGCGGCGGTCGGCGACGGCGAAGGTCTGGCCGGTGGAGACCCGCGAACCGAGGTCGCTGACGTCCTCGGTGGACTCCTCGCCGTCCGGCCTGCGGCCCGGGTCCTGGATCAGCGGGGCGTCGTCGGCCGGTTGGGTGTGCAGGCGGACGGCGCTGGAGCCGTGCGGCTGGCACCGCTTCCCCGCGCCGTCGCACCCGGTGTACCGGGGCTTGTGGGTGGCGTAGTCGGGCAGGATCATCACCATGTCGCCGGCCGGTCCGGCCGAGGCCTTCAGCGGAGCGCCGAGCAGGTCGAAGTAGTGCTGCCAGTCCCAGAACGGGCCGGGGTCCTCGTGCATCTCGGGGATGCTGTCGCCGGTCGGGGCGGGCACGTTGTCATGCCCGAAGATGTGCTGCCGGTCGAGCGGGACGCCGTACTTCTTCGCCAGGAAGCGCACCAGACGGGCCGAGGACCGGTACATCCGCTCCGTGTACCAGGCGCCGGGGTGGGCGAGGAACCCCTCGTGCTCGACGCCGATCGAACGGGCGTTGACGAACTGGCTGCCCGAGTGCCAGGCCTCGTCCTTGGTCCGCACGTGCTGGGTGACGTGGCCGTCGGTGGAGCGGATCGAGTAGTGCCAGGACGCCTCGGTCGGGTCCTGCACGGTCTTGAACATGTTCGGCAGCGTCGACTCGGTGTCGTGGATGACGATGTACTCGATCTTCTGGTCCCGGGGGCGGTCGGCCAGGTCGTGGTTGCCGTAGTCGCCGTCCTCGTCGATCTGCACGTACGGCGCGGCGAGCCAGTCGCAGGCCAGCTCCGGAGGGCACTCGACCTCCTTGGGCCGCCGCGGGACCTGCGGCCCGGGGTTCGAGCGGACACCGGGACTCGCGGGGAGCGTGACCTCCTGGCCCTCGGCGGTGGTCCGGTGGGCACCCCGGCGGATCAGGGCGAAGACGTCGTCGGCGTACGTCGTCGCCGTGGCGACGTCACGGGTGCCGGGGAAACGTTCCACCGCCTGCCACCAGTCCGCCGGGTCCTTGCTGAGCCGCTTGCCGAGGTGCCGCTGCGCGGCGGCGAGCAGGGCCGCGCCGCCGCGTACGTTGGCGACGGCGTCCGATCGCAGGACGGCGGGCGGCGCCTTGATGAGGCGGGCGGCGCGATCCAGGTCCGCCGGCTGCACGGCGTGCCCGCCCGAGGCGAACACCGTCCCGGCGACGGCGCTGTTCTCGCGGCCGTCCGGCGTCGCCGGTGCGCCGCCGGTGCCGCCGCCGGTCTCCACCAGGTGCATCGGCCCGTACCCGCCCGCGACGCTGGGGGTGCCGGGGTGGGAGTCCCAGCGCGACTGCATGTAGGACACGCTCAGGAGCACACTGCTCGGGACGTGGAACTCGCGGGCGGCGTCCGTGAAGGCGTTCTGCAGGCGCTGGTCCTCCGCCTCGTCGGCGCCCGACGCCGGGAGGATCAGCAGCGGTGGCAGCAGCGCGGCCGTCGCGAGCAGACACGCCGTCAGTCGGCAGGTTCGCAGGCCGCCGGGGACACGTTGGGCGACAGTTCTTCTCATACCTGAGGGTCTCCAACCGCTTGCTGAGGGTCTCCAACCACGCTCGTCGCAACCAGGGCGAAGGGACTGCCCTTATGCCACCCCCCGTACGCTTCCGTGTCCCGCGCGGCACGGCGCGCCGAACGTCAACCGGGTGGACCAGCGGTCCGGCAGAGGCCACCCGGTCGGCGGCAGCGCATCGGCATCCGAGGGGGTGGCCGCGGACCGTCCGGACTCAGTCCTCGACCGGATCCACCCGCCAGTCGGGACGGCCGGGCATCGGCGGGGTGTCCGGCCCGTACAGCCAGGCCGTCAGAAAGGGCGTCAGATCCTCGCCCGCGACCCGCGAGGCGAGCGCGACGAAGTCCTTGGTGCCGGCCGCACGGCCCCGGTACCTGGTCACCCAGGTGCGTTCGATCCGGTCGAACGTCTCGTCACCTACCTTCTGCCGCAGGGCGTACAGCACCAGTGCCGAGCCGTCGTAGCGCATCACCTTGAAGAGCGTCGGCTCCGTGGGCTCGGCGGGTGCCCCGTCGTCGTGGCGCCACTGGTCGTGCTGCTCGTACGCGTCCCGCATGGCGTCCTCCATGCGGACGCCGCCGTGCTCGTCGGAGTACAGCCGTTCGTAGTAGCGGGCATGACCCTCACTCAGCCACAGGTCGGACCACCGCCGGATGGCGACGCTGTCCCCGGTCCAATGGTGGGTCAGCTCGTGCACGAGATTGCGTTCGGCGTCGACGCGGTCGCCCAGCAGGTCGTCCTTCGGTACGACGGACAGGGACTGCGTCTCCAGCGCCACCGGCAGGTCGGTGTCCCCGACCAGGACGCCGTAGCGACGGAACGGGTACGGCCCGAGACGCTCCTCCAGCCAGGCGAGGTGATCCGCCGTGAGCGCGCGGTCGGCCGCGGTGTCCGCGACCAGGCCGTCCGGCACCACGTCCCTGACGGGCAGTCCGCGCGGACCGGTGCTGTCGAGGACCGTGAACTTCCCGATCGCCACCTGGATCAGCTGGGCCGCGAGCGGCTCCTCGGAGTCGTACGTCCACCGCACGCGTCCGCCGGGCCGGGGCGCGCGCTCGACGAGCCGTCCGTTGGCCACCGCGCGGAGCCCCGCGGGGGTGGTGATGCGGAAGGCGACCGGCGCCCGCAGGCTGGGGTGGTCGTCCACCGGGAAGACCAGTTTGGCGCCGTCGGGCTGTGCATACAGCAGGGTCCCGTCGGCGGTGGGCACCCAGCCGTACTCCCGGATCGCGTCGCCGCGCCGCCGGCGCTGGGTGGGGTCGGCGGTGTAGGTGACGCGGACGGCGAACGCGCGGCCGCGCGGGATCGGCCGGGCGGGCGTGACGACGAGTTCGTCGCCGTCCCGTACGGCCGTGGCCGGTGTGCCGTCGACGGTGACCTTGTGCAGGGTGTTGCCGGCGAAGTCCAGGTCGAAGCGGGACAGCGCCTGCGTGGCGGTCGCGCTGATGGTGGCGCCGGCCTCGAAGGGCGTCCCGGGTGCCTGCCAGTCGAAGTCGAGTGCGTAACGGCGCACCGTGTAGCCGCCGTTGCCGTCCAGGGGCATCAGCGGATCGCCGATACCCGGCGCGCCGGGGGCCGGGGCCGGGGCCGGGGCCGGGGCCGGGGCCGGGGCCGGGCCGGAGGCGGCGGCCGAGGGGCCGGGGGCGGGGGAGTCGTGGTCCCGGTGCGGGAGGCCGGCGAGCACGGCGTCGCAGGTGAGGGCGGTGGCACCGCCGAGGGCGAGGGCGAGGGCCACGCGGCGGACGCGACCGGTCGTGATCTCCATGGAAGCACTGTGGCAGCAGGATCGGTTTATAGCACCATATGCACCTCTGGTGGGTGCCCGTGCAGATCCGTGCGCGCGTGCGCGCGCCGCGGGGGTGGTAGGCCGGTCTCGTCGTTGCGGTCGGGGGGCAACTCCCCGTAGAACACCGGCCATGAGAAGACGGATCGTCATGTCCATGCTTGCCGGGGTGACCCTCCTGGCGAGCGCGCTCTTGGGCACGGGCGCCCCGGCCGCCTCGGCGGCCGACGTCCCGGCGGAGTTCGGCACCGACTGGCACGACCCGGTGACCGCCGCCCCGCCGGTGTCCGTGCCCATGGGTGCGAAGTCCTGCCAAGTCACCCTGGCCGAGGCCCGGTTCCGCGACTTCACGCCCTACCGGGGCACCTACGCACCGCCCCGGGGCTGCGGCGGACGCTGGAGCGAGGTGGTGCTGCGGCTCGACGGCAAGGTGAAGGGCCGTCAGTACGACCGGCTCGGCTATCTGCACGTCGGAGGCGTGGAGGTGCTGCGCACCTCCACCCCCGAACCCTCGCCGGACGGCATCGAGTGGCACGTGGAGAAGGACGTCACCCGCTACAGCGACACCTTCCGCGGCACCCAGGACGTCGAGATGCTGATCGGCAACGTCGTCGACGACACGTACACGGGCGTCATCGACGTCAAGGCCACGCTCACGTTCTACGCGGGACGCCCCCGGGCCACGGTCCCCGACCGGGTGCTCACCCTCGACGGCGGCACCACCCTGACCACCCCGCGCAACAGCGAGCGCATCGTCGCCGAGGTGTACGCCACCGGATCCGGCGGCGGCTGCGAGGAGTTCTGGTACCTGACGGTCGCCGACCCGGCGTCGTACTCCTGCAAGGCGGACCGCGGCCCCTACCGGGAGGTGCAGATCACGGTGGACGGCCGGCCGGCCGGAATCGCCGCGCCGTTCCCGAACGTGTGGACCGGCGGCTGGTCCAACCCCTTCCTCTGGTACGTCGTGCCGGCCCCCCGCGCCTTCGACGTCAAGCCGATCGAGTACGACCTGACGCCGTTCGCCGGACTGCTCGACGACGGTCGCCCGCACCGGGTCGAGGTCTCCGTGGCCGGGGTGCCCGAGGGGCAGGCCGGCTGGAGCGCCCCCGTGAACGTGCTGGTCTGGCAGGACGCGCACCGCGCCCGCGTCACCGGCGCGGTCACCGTCGCGAGGGCCTCCGAACCCGTCAACTCCTCGGTGTACACCCCGGGTCCGGGGGAGTACCGGGTCGACACCGGCGCCGGGCACCGGCTGACCGTCTCCGGATACGTCGACACCTCGCACGGCCGGGTGACCACCACCGTCAGCCGGACGCTGGCCAACACCTCCGCGCACCGCTGGAACGACGGCGAGACGACCGACGCGCTCGACGCCGTCTGGACGGACGACCAGAGTGTCACGGTGCGGGCGGGCGGGGCGCCCCGGACGACGCGCACCGGGCGGACGTACACGATGAGCGGGGCCATCACGATCGGCGCCGACGACCGGCTGCGCACCGGACTGACCCTCGGCGACCGGGCGGCGGTCACCTCGCCCCTGGGCGGTCGGTCATGGCTGGACGACACCTACCGCGGCGACGCGACGTACACCTTGAACGTGCCGCGCGACCAGCGGCACGCGGTCGGCACGTCGAGCGAGCGCTTCCGGCTGTACGGATCCGGCGGGTGCTACGACCGGTCGCTGACCACCGAACAGGGGGTGCTGACGGCGGACCGCGACGGCTGCTGAGCGGCGGCCGCGGAGCGGGGAGCGGCTCATCCTCCGGAAGACCGGGCGGGGTGAGCCGCTCCGACGCGGCTCAGCAGTGCCTCGCCGGCACCGGCCCGTCGACCAGGGTGTCGAGCAGTCCGCCCAGTACCTCCCGCTGCTCCTCCGACAGCGGGGCGAGGATCTCCTCCGCCGCGGACCTCCGGGCGGCGCGCAGCTCACGCAGGGTCGCGTGCCCCTCGTCCGTGATCTCGATCCGGGTCACCCGGCGGTTCGTCGGATCCGGTACCCGGCACACCTTGCCGCTCGCCTCCAGGCCGTCGACCAGCGTCGTCACCGCGCGAGGCACCACCTCGAGGCGTGCGGCGAGGTCGGCCATGCGCGGAGGTGCGTCGTAGTGCGCGAGAGTGCGCAGCAGCCGAGACTGGGCCGGAGTGACGCCCAGATCGCGCGCCGCCAGATGGCGCTTCTGGATACGCCACACCCGGCGGGTGAGGCGCAGCAACTGCTCGGCGAGCGGGCCGTCGGAGTCGGGGGTGCTCATACGGGAACAATATCAGGACTATGTTCATTGTGAGCATAGGTAACAGTGAGCTATGCTCCGTGAATCCGTACACACCGCACCCATCCGCAGGAGCCATGCCCCGAGACGAGATCAACTGGACCCCAGACGGCACCTCGGCCGGAGAACCCCGCCAGGTGCGCCGTATCCTCAGCCTCTTCCGCCCCTACCGCGGACGGCTCGCGATCGTCGGCCTGCTGGTCGGCGCCGCATCGCTGGTGTCGGTCGCCACGCCCTTCCTGCTGAAGGCGATCCTCGACACCGCCATCCCGCAGGGCCGCACCGGACTGCTCAGCCTGCTGGCGCTGGGCATGATCCTCAGTGCTGTCCTCACCAGCGTCTTCGGCGTCCTGCAGACGCTGATATCCACCACCGTCGGCCAGCGCGTCATGCACGACCTGCGCACCGCCGTCTACGGCCGGCTGCAGCGCATGTCGCTCGCCTTCTTCACCCGCACCCGCACCGGCGAGGTGCAGTCCCGCATCGCCAACGACATCGGTGGCATGCAGGCCACCGTCACCTCGACGGCCACCTCCCTGGTCTCCAACCTGACCGGCGTGGTCGCCACGATCATCGCGATGATCGCCCTCGACTGGCGGCTCACCGTCGTCTCGCTGGTCCTGCTGCCCGCCTTCGTGTGGATCAGCCGCCGGGTCGGCAACGAGCGCAAGAGGATCACCACCGAGCGCCAGAAGCAGATGGCCGCGATGGCCGCGACGGTCACCGAGTCGCTCTCCGTCAGCGGCATCCTGCTCGGCCGGACCATGGGCCGCGCCGACTCGCTCACTGCCTCCTTCTCGGAGGAGTCCGAGCAGCTCGTCGGCCTGGAAGTGCGCTCGAACATGGCCGGCCGCTGGCGCATGGCCGTGATCACGATCGTGATGGCCGCGATGCCCGCCGTCATCTACTGGACCGCCGGCATGGCGCTCCACCTGGGCGGCCCGCGGATCTCGCTCGGCACCATCGTCGCCTTCGTCTCGCTCCAGCAGGGCCTGTTCCGGCCCGCCGTGAGCCTGCTGGCGACCGGCGTGCAGATCCAGACCTCCCTCGCCCTGTTCCAGCGCATCTTCGAGTACCTCGACCTGCCAATCGACATCACCGAGCGGGACGAGCCGGTCCACCTCGACCGGGTGAAGGGCGAGGTGCGCTTCGAGAAGGTCGAGTTCCGCTACGACGACAAGAGCGGCCCCGTCCTCGACGGCATCGACCTCACCGTCCCGGCCGGCGGCAGCCTGGCGGTCGTCGGCCCGACCGGCGCCGGCAAGTCCACGCTCGGCTACCTGGTGCCGCGGCTCTACGACGTCACCGGCGGCCGGGTCACCCTGGACGGCGTCGACGTCCGTGACCTCGACTTCGACACCCTCGCCCGCGCGGTCGGCGTCGTCTCCCAGGAGACGTACCTCTTCCATGCCTCGGTCGCCGACAACCTGCGCTTCGCCAAGCCGGACGCCACCGACGAGGAACTTCGCGCGGCCGCTCGCGCGGCCCAGATCCACGATCACATCGCCGCACTGCCCGACGGCTACGACACCGTCGTCGGCGAACGCGGCCACCGTTTCTCCGGCGGCGAGAAGCAGCGGCTGGCCATCGCGCGTACCATCCTGCGCGATCCGCCGGTCCTCATCCTCGACGAGGCGACCAGCGCCCTGGACACCCGCACCGAGCACGCGGTGCAGCAAGCCATCGACTCCCTGTCGGCCAACCGGACGACCGTCACCATCGCCCACCGGCTGTCCACGATCCGCGGTGCCGACCAGATCGTCGTTCTCGACTCCGGCCGGGTGGCCGAACGGGGCACGCACGAGGAGCTGCTGGAACGCGACGGACGGTACGCGGCGCTGGTGCGCCGGGACGCCCGGGTGGAGACGGCGGCGGCGTCGGAGGCGACGGATGGGGCCGCGGGGGAGCGGCCGGGCCGGACCGGCGACGCGGCCCCGTGGGAGACGGCGAGACGGCCGGGGCGCCGGCGGGGCGACCGAGCGGCGGCAGTGGGTGACTCCGCCGACAAGCTGAGCCCGACAAGCTGACGATATGTCGGGTTTATGACTGTTTGCGGGCTAACGTTCCCGCATGCAGATGAACACTCCGCGACGGAAAGCCGCCCGAGGGGGCGCGGTCCGACGGAACACGGTCCGGTCGAGGGCGATCCGGCGGAAGGCCGTCCGGCTGACGCGTCGGGGCAGGCTCCTCCTCGGTGCGGTCGGTGTCGTCGTGGCGGGCGCCGCCGTGACGGTGCCGCTGCTGGTCCTGGCCCACGGCGCGGCCGGCAGGCCCACCACCCTGGTCATCCCGGAGGGCTGGCGCGCCAGCCAGGTCTACGACGCCGTCGACAGGGCGCTCGCCCTTCCCGCGGGCAGCACCAGGCAGTCCGTCGGCGACGCGGGCCTGAAACTGCCCGGCGACGCTGGGGGCAACCCCGAGGGCTATCTCTTCCCGGCCACCTATCCGCTGGACAAGGACGCGACCCCGCAGTCCGTGCTGCGGTACATGGTCGACACCGCCAACCAGCGGTTCGGCGGGGCGCCCGTCGCGGCCGGTGCGCAGCGCGACGCGATGAACGTCTACCAGGCGGTGACCATCGCCAGCATCGTCCAGGCCGAGGCGGCGGACAAGGCCGACATGGGGAAGGTGGCCCGGGTCGTCTTCAACCGGCTGCAGAGCGGCATGCCGCTGCAGATGGACTCCACCCTCAACTACGCCCTCGGCCGCAGCACCCTCGACACCACGGTGGCCGACACCCGTGTCGAGAACCCGTACAACTCCTACCAGCGCATGGGCCTGCCGCCCAGTCCCATCGACAACCCGGGCGAGGACGCCATGCGCGCCGCGATGAACCCCACGCCGGGCAACTGGCTGTACTTCGTCACGGTCAAGCCGGGGGACACCCGGTTCACCGCCGACTACGCCGAACACCAGCGCAATGTCGCGGAGTTCAACGCGGAGCGGAAGAACGCGGAGGCGAAGGACACCACCCGGCGGTCGCCGTCGGCCGCGCAGCCGTCCGGCTGAGACGCCGCTGCCCCACGTGCGGGGCAGCGCGGCCGGGTGTCACGCGGCGACCCGCTCCCCCGCGAGCAGCCGCCTGATGTCCGTGACGGCCTGGCGGCCGGCGCGGTTGGCGCCGATGGTGCTGGCCGAGGGGCCGTACCCCACGAGATGGACCCGCGGATCGACGACCGAACGGGTTCCCTCGACCCGGATCCCGCCGCCCGGCTCGCGCAGCCGCAGCGGCGTCAGATGGTCGAGGGCGGCACGGAAACCGGTCGCCCACAGGATGACGTCGGCCTCGACACGACTGCCGTCGCTCCACTCCACCCCGTCCGGCGTCAGGCGGGCGAACATCGGTCGCCGGTCCAGGACACCGTCCCTCAGGCCCTGGCGGATCGCGTCGTTGAGGGGCAGCCCGGTCACCGAGACCACGCTCCGCGGCGGCAGCCCCTGCCGGACCCGCTCCTCCACCAGCGCCACCGCGGACCGGCCCGCGCCCTCGTCGAAGGGCCCCTCACGGAAGACCGGCGGGCGCCGGGTGACCCAGGTGGTGGCGGCCGCGTACGGGGCGAGTTCCAGCAGGTGCTGGGTGCCGGAGGCGCCGCCGCCGACGACCACCACCCGCTTCCCGGTGAACTCCTCGGGCCCGGCGTACTGCGCGGTGTGCAACTGCCGGCCGCGGAACGTCTCCTGACCCGGGTAACGCGGCCAGAACGGCCGGTCCCAGGTGCCGGTCGCGTTGATCAGCGCCCGCGCCGACCAGTCCCCGGCGTCCGTCTCCACGAGCAGCCGTCCGCCCTCGCCCTCGCGCACCGCGCGGACGTCAACGGGGCGCCGTACCCGCAGGTCGAAGGTGCGCTCGTAGTCCGCGAAGTACGCGCCGATCACCTCGGCGGAGGGCCGCGCCGGGTCGGCCCCGGTCAGCTCCATGCCCGGCAGCGCGTGCATCCCGTGGACCTTGCCGTACGTCAGCGACGGCCACCGGAACTGCCAGGCGCCGCCCGGGGCGGGGGAGTGGTCCAGGACCACGAAGTCGCGGTCCGGCTCGAAACCGGTGCGGCGCAGGTGATAGGCGCTGGACAGACCGGCCTGACCAGCGCCCGCGACGACCACCTCGACCTCGCGCATGTTGTTCACGCTTCCACCAACAGGAGGCGCGCCACGGATCTTCCCGCCACGGCGGCCGCGTGCGCCGGCGGTGCGGCGGATGCGCGAGGATGGGGGCATGCCGGATGCCTTCACCACACGCGTGCTGCACGTCACCACCGGGACCCGCGAGCGGGTCGTCGACCTGACCGCGGAGTGCGAGGCCTTCCTCCGCGAGGCCGCGGCCGGCCGGGACGGCCTGCTGAACGTCTTCACGCCGCACGCGACGGCCGGGATCGCGGTCATCGAGACCGGCGCCGGCAGCGACGACGACCTGCTGGCCGCCCTGCACACCCTGCTCCCCGCCGACGACCGCTGGCAGCACCGGCACGGCAGCCCGGGCCACGGCCGCGACCACGTCCTGCCGGCCTTCGTGCCCCCGCACGCCACCCTCCCGGTGATCGACGGCCGGCCGGCACTGGGCACCTGGCAGTCGGTGTGCCTGGTCGACACGAACAAGGACAACACCGACCGTCAGGTCCGGCTGAGCTTCCTGGGCTGACTTCACCGCGGGCGGGGACGGGCCCGGACCGCTCAGGCGGGCGGCTGGTGGAGCAGCGCGGCCCGCAGGGCCTGATCGGTGATCTGGTCGGGAGGGCGGTGAAGCGTCCAGCGGTGTGCCTCGCCGTCCATGGGGAGCACGGCGACGACGGTCCTGCGCGGTGGCCGGCCGGGTTCGGTGTACCGGAACTCGCGGATCACGACGGCGGTGTCGTCGTCCAGGCCGAGCAGGGCGCGCACGCGCTCGCTCAGTCCGCGCGGCCGCGGGCTCGGTCCGTCGGTTGCCGGGTGTGGTTGCGGTGGCATCGGGAGACTCCTTGGTTCCGTTCGGTTCTGTCACTTGGGTGGGGTGTGGAGGGTGACGCGGTCCCGGGCCGGCGGTCGGCGGGGGGCCCGGCCGGCGCGGCGCCGTCTGGCCACGCCTGCCTGCCGGACGGCGATGAGCAGCAGGGTCCCGGCTTCGGCCAGGAGACTGAGCAGGGCCTGCGGGGCCGGCTGCAGACCGTGTTCGGTGAATCCGAAGACGCCCACGGTGCGGGAGGCGGCGAATCCGCCGAGGGCGCCCAGCGCCACACCGCCGGCGGCGAGCGACAGCAGCGGCGGCATGCCGATCAGCAGCAGGGCGGCGACCGCGAAGGACACGCTCGCCTGGACCAGGAAGAGGGGGCCGACGACGTGGATGAAGCGGTACCCGTCGGCGTAGAGCCGGGCGTGGAGGTACCCGCTCGCGGCGAGGGTGACGGCGGTCGCCACGCGCAGGGCCGGGTCGAGGAGTCTTCCGGGCGTCATGTCAGCCTCTCGTCCTTGATCGCCAGCTCCCGGTCGCCCCGCCGGTAGCCGACGGTGCGGATGCCGAGGGCGTCCTTGAGCTGTCGGGCGGGGACGACCTGCGGGGTCGGTGCGGGGGCCCGGCCCGGCTTCGGCAGCGGGTAGGCCGTGGTGGTGGCGGAGTGGAAGGTGATGTTGCCGTCCGTCTTCGTGAACAGCTGGTGGACATGCCCGTTGAGGCAGGTGACGGAGGAGAAGCGGCGCAGGAGCGCGATGACCCGCAACGCGTCGTCCGTGCTCCAGCCCCACCGCGGATACATGGCGAACAGCGGGATGTGGCTGAAGACGACGATGGGCGTGTCCGACGACAGTCCCTGCAGGTCCTTGCGCACGAACTCGATCTGTTCGTCGCCCAGATGGCCGAGCTTCTCCAGGCTCAGGGTGTTGACCAGGGCGATGACGTGCACGCCGTGGGTGTCGAAGCTGTACCAGCCGTCGCCGAGCGTGCCCTTGCCGAAGGTCTGCCGGTAGGCGCGGCCCCCGTCGCCGATGGAGTCGTGCTCGCCCGGCACGGTGAAGACGCGGTCGGTCTCCATGCCGGTCAGCATCTGCCGGACCTGGTCGAACTGGGCTGCCGTGGAAAGGTGGGTGAGGTCACCGCTGTGCATGACGAAGTCGGGCCGGAATCCGAGCGAGTTGACCTGGTGGATGGCTTCGGTGAAGGAGCCGACCACGTCCGTGTTCGCCGGGCCCTGGAATCCGATGTGGCTGTCGGAGACCTGCACGAAGCGCAGCTCCCCGCTCGCCGTCGTTCCGTCCGCCGCCGAGGCCGCCCCGGCGGTGGTGTCCCCGGAGCCCGCGATCTGACTGACCACCTCTCCGGCGGTCAGGGTCAGTACCACGGCCCCGCCGAACCATCCCGCATGCCGCAGGAGCTGGCGGCGGGTCATGTCGTGTTCCCGGGCCGGCTGCTCGGTGCCCTGCTCGGTGCCGTCGCCGGGTCCTGCCTGCTGAGGGTCGAGGTACTCGGTCATCGGGTCACCTCCACGGTGGCGGTCATGAACGGATGGACGGTGCAGAGGTAGGCGTAGGTACCGGGCTTGGTGAACCGGTAGCTGTAGGTGGCGTGGCTGGTCAGGGCGGCCGAGTGCAACGGGCCGCCCGGCTGGGTGCTGGTGACGGTGTGGGGGTCGCTGTCCTGGTTGGTCCAGGTCACCGTCGTGCCCGCCCTGACCTTCAGCGCGGCCGGCGCGAACGCGAAGTTCTTGATCGCCACGGCGTCTCCGGCCACCGGCACGGTCGGCGTCCCGGTGCTCGGGGGGCTCATGGGCATGCTCATGTGGGGCATCGGCGAGGCGCCGGGAGCGGAGCCTGCCGCGTTCCGCGGTCCGGAGGTACCGGGCATCCCGGCGGTCTGATGCTGGGCCCGTCCCGGTGTGATGGCGACGGTCCCGGCGGACGGGGCGTGCGACGACTGGCCGCATGCGCTCAGGAGCCCCAGCGCGCCGGCGGTGGCGGCGGTGGCGACGGCAAGTCCGGTGGCGGTGAGTGACCGCCGGCCTGGTGTACGAAGGTGTACATACATACTGTTCGTTCCTCGTGATCGGATGGAGTCGGGCAGTGCGCCGAACGGGTGCGCTGACGAGGCGAAGTCTCGGGCGCCATGCGGCGGTTCCCGTCCGCGGGCGCTGTCCGTGGACAATTTCCGTGGGCGGGACCGGCCTGGGACGCCGGCGGGATGTGCCGCGTTCGTCGGCTCTCGTCTGGCTTCACGGGCGGCAGGGGACGAACGGTTCGGTCGGTTTGCACCTTTTTCGACGCCTTTCGCCCCCGTGTGGATGGGGGCGATGACGCTCACGGGGAGTGACTGATCCAGTGCGGTGCATCACAGGACAAAGCGGTGAGTCTGCGCAATGATCGGCTTATGTCCTGGCGTTCCCGAAAACGTGACCCGAGGACCGATCCGGATCGCTCCACGGACCGTGTCTCTGGTAAAGGGACCCTTTCGACCACGGACGAGGAACTGCTGCGCACCCTGTACGCCGAGCACGCGGGGCCCCTGTTCCACTACGCGCTTCGGCTGACCTCGGGTGACCGGCAATGGGCGGAGGACGTCGTGCAGGAGACGTTGCTGCGAGCGTGGCAGCATCCCGACGCGTTCGATCCCGCGCGGGGCCCGGCCCGGGCATGGCTGTGCACGGTCGCCCGGCACCTGGTCATCGATGCCCACCGGGCCCGCCGGGCCAGGCCGGCCGAGGCCGGCGGCGAGGCGCTCGAGCGGGTCGCGGAGCAGGCGCCGGGCGAGGACGAGATCGAGCAGGCGCTGCAGAGCTGGGCGGTGGCGGAAGCCCTCCGGGCGCTGTCCCCTGACCACCGCGCCGTTTTGTTGGAGACCTATTACCGGGGCCGGACCATGGCGGAGGCCGCGCGGGTGCTGGGCATCCCGCTCGGCACCGTGAAGTCGCGGACGTACTACGCCCTGCATGCCCTGCGGCTGGCGCTGCAGGAACGGGGCATCGAGCCATGACCACGCCGTGCGGGAGGTGGGCACCATGAGTGCGGAGTGCGACACCCTCCGGCTGGCGCTGGGAGGCTACGTCCTGGGCACACTGCCGCCGCAGGAGGCGGAACGGGTGCGCGGCCATCTCGCGGGGTGCGCCGAGTGCCGGGCGGAACACGCCCAGTTGGCGGGACTGCCCGCGCTGCTGGCGACGGTGACCGCGACCGAAGCCGCCGGCCTGACGGTACCCGCTGCCGACGGGGACCCGGCCGGTCGGCTGGTGGCACGGGCCGCCGAGGGCACGCCGACCGCTCCGCCCGAGCGGCCCGTCGCGGCCGCGGCACCGCAGGCGCACGAGGCGGGGGTGCTGGAGAGGCTGCTGGGACAGGCCGCCGCTCGGCGCCGCAGGACCTGGCGGATGCAGCTGGCGGGCGCCGCCGCCTCCCTGATGCTCGTGGCGGGAGCGGTCACCGGCGCCTGGCTGGCGACCGTCGGGTCCCTGGGCGGTGAGGCGAAACAGCCCGGACCCACCGCGCCGGCTCCTGCGCGCACCTTCTCCGGAAGCGATCCCGCCACCGGGGTCACCGCCTCGGTGAAGGTCTCGCCCTCCGCCTGGGGCAGCGTCCTGCTGGTCTCCGCCAAGGGAGCGCCCGCCGGGATCACCTGCCGGCTGCAGGCCGTCGGGCGCGGCGGGGTCAGGGCGGACGGCGCCACCTGGCGGGCGGGCGAATACCCTCCCGGCACCACGGTCCCGGGGGCGGTTCCCATGTCTCCGAATGCCATCGAGCACTTCGAGATCGTCGCCGGCGACGGCCGGAAACTCGTCACGATCCAGGCGTGAGACAGCGGAGCAAAAGGCGCGAATTGCTCGAACCGTCCGGCATGTGTCATCCGTGGAACTGAGTGAGCGCTCCTCTACAGGAACCCCCACAGAAGAGTCAGAAGACCATGTCTGTAACCGATGCCCCCCGCCTGAACCCACTGCTCTCCCCGCTCCGCCGCCGCGAGGCACTGCTCACCCTGCCCGCGCAGGAGGCGCACGTCCCCGCCGCTCGTCACTTCGCGGCCGATCTGCTGGAGACCTGGAGCGTTCCGGAGAGCGAGCGGGACTCCGCCGTGCTCATCGTCGACGAACTCGCGGCCAACGCCGCCCAGTACGGCCGTGAGCGCATGACCCTGCTGCTCGTGCTCGACCTCGGCACCCTGCACATCGTGGTCAGTGACTCCGGCACCGCCGTGGAGCGCCCCCGCCCCGACATCGCCCCGGACGAGCACGGACGCGGCACCGGCATCGTCCGGTGCCTCGCGGAGTCGACCGAGGTCCACCAGACGCGCGGCGGCCGCGAGGTCCGCGCCTGCCTGAGGTGTTCGGCATGACCGGCCCCGCACGCCAGGGCGACCGCCCCCGTCCGCCGGGCGAGGATGTGCCCCCGGACACCGGCGACGAGATCGACGCTCCGCCCCCGCACGAGGCGTACGCGAACGCGCCCGCCCTGCGCCGCGAGATGCACCGGGTGCTCGCCCTCGGGGCCGAGCGTGACGGCCGCGGGCCCAGGACCGTCGCCGACCCGCCGGCCGACGCCGCGGTCGCCGAACGTGCCTGGCTGCTGCGCCGGGCGGCCCTCATGGACCGGATGGCGCTGGAGAGCGCCGACCCGGGCCCGGCGGGCGCCGCCGCGCAGACCGCCGGACACCTCCTGGCGCACGACCGGTCCCGTCCCGACCTGGTGGCCGGGCCGCACCGACCCGACGAGATCCCGTCCGGGCAGAGCCACCGCCACTACGTCCGCCAGGAGTACGCCGCCTGGGCCTCCGCCGGGCGGCTCGGCGCCTGAACCCGCCCCGCCCGCCGGACGCGCCGACCGGCTGGATTCCGGCCCCGCGTTCCCCGGACTACGCCGGCCTGCGCCACACGGAGATGTGCTTCGCCGAGTCCCGGGTGAACGGGGAACCGTCCCAGTCCGCGACGCGCCGCTCCGGTTCGAGCCCCGCGATCCTGGCCATCAGATCCAGCTCGGCCGGCCACGCGTACCGGTGCCGGGAGGCGTCGCGGCGGTAGCGGCCGTCCTCGCCGTCACGGGTGAGATGGTGCGAGACGAGGATCTGCCCGACCAGGTCGAAGGTATCGAAACCGATGTGCCCCGCGGACACGTCGAAGGGCACCGCGGTCTGACCGGGCGGCAGCAGCCGCAGCGGCGGCACCCCCAGCTCGATCACGAACCGGCCGCCGGGCGCCAGATGCCGCGCCGCGTTGCGGAAGCACTCGACCTGCTCGTCCTGCGTGAGCAGGTTCGAGATGGTGTTGTAGACGAGGTACACCAGGGAGAACTCACCGGGCACGGTGGTCGTCGCCATGTCCCCGATCACCACCGGCAGCGTCGCGGCGTCGACCTTGCGGCGCAGCACGGCCGCCATGTGCTCGGAGAACTCGATTCCCACCACGGGCACCCCACGCTCACGGAGTGGCACCCCCACCCGGCCGGTGCCGATGGCGAACTCCAACGCCCGCCCCTGGCCGGCGAGTCCGGCGAGGAACTCGACGGTCGGCCCGAGCACGGCCGCCGAGGTCATCTCGGTCTCCTCGGCGTCGTAACGGTCGGCCTCGGCACGGCTCCACAGCTCGCTGCTCGTCATGGACGGCCACTCTGCCGGGCGGCCGGAACCGCCGTCCACGCAATTTCCCGGCCCCGGTCACTGCTGCGACGGCCGTCCGCCGCCCGGTCGGGGACGGACACCAGACCCAGACGCTGGGCCTTGAGGACCGTGCTCAAACGGTCGCGGGTGCCGAGCTTTCGGTAGATGTTCTCGACGTGCTTGTGCACCGTGCGGGCCGAGATGCCGAGCCGCCGGCCGATCGCGTCCGCCGTCAGGGCATCGGTGAGCAGGAGCAGGACGGTCAGTTCACGGGGCGTCAGCGCACAGTCCGCCGCCCGCTCCTCCGGCTCGTCGGCGGGTGCGGCCGACCCGCGCCACTGCTCCAGCAGTTGGCGCTGCCGCTCGACGGCGGCCAGCAGCGGCTGGGCACGCTCGGCGGTGCGCAGGTGGTCCTCGGTGAAGTCCGCCCCGGAGCGGTAGATCAGGCAGCCGGTGATCGGCGCGACCGTCCCGGGCAGCGGAAGCGCCAGCACCTGGTCCAGGTCCAGGGCCCGGCCGAGCACCCGCGCGGTCTCGCTCGCCGTCCAGGCCCCGCCCGCGAGGCGGCGGGCCGTGACGGGCACCCGCCCGGGGCCGGCCGCGTAGTGACGGGCGAACGGGTAGCCCGAGCGGAGCACGCCCAGCTCCCGGTGGCCGAGCCGGTCCAACTCGTCGGCGGCAGCGGCGGACATGCCGAGCGTGCCCTCGCTCTCGTTCCAGTCGTCCAGCTTGTAGATCAGCGTCTCGCCTTCGCACAGGTCGGTCAGCGCGTCGGCGAGCAGTGGCCACAGCCGTTCGGGCTCGCGCTCGTTCAACGCGGCCACGGCGAGCCCCGTGAGGCGTTCGTAGGCCCTGTCCAGCCCTCGTATCACGTGTTCCTCTCCGCCCGCGCTCCTACGCAGTTCTACGCATACCCATGCGACGGCCTGCTGTCGCATGCTTCAACCGGGCACCGGGATCGGGTGCGACGACTCCGGTCGTGCGGGCCGCCGGCACGGGGGAGCGGCGGCCCGCGTCCGGTCGTCGGCCCGCTCAGCCGCCCCAGGCCGCGGCACACAGCACACGGTCGACCTCGTCCGCGTAGCGCGCCGCGGTCAGCCACGCCCGCGCGAACCGGCCCGTGTCGGCCGGCAGCAGGCGGCCGAAGGCGTCGCGCGAGCGCTCCGCCGCGGCCGCGAGCAGCTCGTGGAGGACATCCCCGGCCGTGGCGAGACCGTGCCGGTGCAGCCGGTGGACGTCCGCGGTCGCGTTCCCCGGGAAGGCCAGCACCCGCCGGCCGCCCGCGGCCGCCTGCTCGACCCTGCGGCGCAGCAGGTGCAGCGGCGCCTCCTCGGCGGTGGGCACGGCAAAGGCCGCCGCCGGAGCCGGCAGGTCCGCGTGCTGGAGCCGGTCCAGGCCCACGTCGACACGGTTCCCGGCGATCGTCGGATGCTCGGTCGCGAGCAACTGGGCACGGGCGTGCGGGGCGGACACCAGACGCGCGACCACACGCAGCCGACCGCCCCGGGCCGCCGACAGCAACCGCAGGTTGTCGCGGTGCGGCAGCGCCGGATGGTCGTGTGCCGCCGTCAGCCGCAGCGGCACCCCGCCGCAGTCGGCCAGCAGAGCGTCGCCCGCCGCCTCGCGTGCCACACCGGCCGGGGTGACCTCCAGGAACAGCAGATCGTGACCGCCGCTCTGGGCACGCCCGACCTGCTCGGCCACCGGCACCGCCCACAACCGGTCCAGTGGTTCGGCCCGCCAGCCCGCTCCGGACGCGCGCACGGCCCGTACCCCCGCGCCCGCTCCCAGCCGCCCGGTCGCGGACACCGTCGCGCCCGACACCGCGAGGCCCGCCCGCGCCAACTCCCGGTGCGTCAGAGCGGTGTCGCCGACGCGGACGGCGCGGTCGGCGGCGCCCACCGCCCGGCCCGCGCCGCCCGGGGCCACGTCCGAGACCGTGTACAGGCGGCCCTCGGCGTCGGCGGTCCAGGTGACGGCGCCCGCGTAGCCGCTCGCGGTCAGCACGGGTTCGGAGAACAGCCCGTACAACCGCAGCGAACCGTCCGGGGTGTACGGCTGCCGTACGGTGCCGCGCAGCCCGGTCAGTTCCGGGCCGGTCGCGGACGGAACGCGGTGAGCCACGTACAGGGTCTCCGACAGGGCGGCCACCAGCTCGGCGAGCCGGAACGCCGGGTCGGCGGCGCGGACCGCACGCAGGGCGGTGACCACGGAGACCACGGCCGTGGCCGCCCGGGGGAGCCCCGCGAGACGCGCGGCGTGCGCGGCGTGCAGCAGCTCCGCCTGGAGCACCGCGCCGGAACCGTCCGTGCCGGCGTCGAGCACAGCGGCCGCGGCGGCGAGAACGGCTCCGGCGGCGACGCGTTGAGGGGGCGTGGCGGATTCCTCGGAGGCGGGAGCCGGAGCGGGGGCGGGAGCCGTTGGTGCGGTCGAGCCGGACGCCGGTTCATCGACGGTCTCCGGGGAGCCCGGCACCGCGACGGCCGCGTCGGCCGTCGGCGCGGGCGCAGGCGCGTCCGCCACCGGTGCCGCCGAAGCCGCCGCCGCGCGGTGCAGGCAGTCCGGGGACAGCAGACAGCCGCAGCGGATGGCCGCCGTCCCGGCCACGACGCCCCCGGGGGCGTGCAGTTCGAGCTCCGAGCCCTCCTCGTCGACGGTGACGCGCACGGTGTCGCCGTCCCGGACCACCGGGCGGCCCGCCAGCTTGGCGACGCCCGCGTCCAGCCGCTTGCGCAGCCGGGGCGAGAGCGCCGCGACCAGTTCGGCGGTCACCGCGGGCGCGACCGCTGGCAGTTCGAGGCTCATGCGATCTTCTCCCCCACCCAGCGGGCGAGTTCGAGGGGGCTGAGAGCGGCGACCGGCATCCCGGCGGCCACCAGCTGTCCGGCGATCCCGGTGGAGTACCGGGGGTGCCCCGAGTCGTCGAGGCTGGCGCAGCCCAGCACCTGACACCCCGCGCCGACCAGCGCCCTGACCTCGGCGAGCAGCCCGCCGACCGGGTAGCCCTCCTCGAAGTCGCTGACCACGACGACGAGCGTCCGGGACGGCACCGTCACCAGCTCGCGCGCATGCCGCAGTCCGGCCGCGATATGGGTGCCGCCGCCCACCCTGACCTCCAGCAGCAGCGACAGCGGGTCCTCGACATGGTCGGTGAGGTCGATGACCTCGGTGGAGAACGCCAGGAAGTGCGTGGACAGGGTCGGCACACCGGCCAGCACGGAGGCCGTGAGCGCCGCCCAGACGGTCGACGCCTCCATGGACCCCGACACATCGGTGACCAGGACCAGCCGCCAGTCGGCCGCGCGCCGGGCCCGGGTGCGGAAGACCGGACGTTCCGGGACCACCCGGACCGTGCCGTCGGCCGCCCGGCGGGCGGTGGCCAGGTTGGCCCGCAGCGTACGGGGCAGGTCGAGGCCGCCGCCCGGTCGCCTGCCGGGGCGGGGCAGCGTCGTGCCGTGCAGCGCGGGGCGCAGTCGCGTCGCCAGCTCCCGGGTCAGAGCGTCGACCAGGCGTCGCACCAGTGGGCGCAGCGCGGCCAGCCTGGCCTCCGGCAGCCCGCCCGCGTGCCGCAGCACCGAGCGCAGCAGATCCACGGAGGGGCGCACGCTGTCCGGGTCCAGCTCGGCCAGCACGTCCTGACGGCCGGCCGCGGCGGCCGCCGCCAGCACCTCCTCCCGGACACCCGGCCCGAACAGCGCCGCGAGTTCCTGCGACCACTCCCGCACCCCGGGATACGGCGCCTCGCGCCCGCCGCCGGTACCGCCACCGAGGCCGCCCCGGCTGCCCTCACCGCGCCCGCTGCCGTACAACTCGTCGAGCGCGGTCGCCACGGCGCGTGCCCGCGGGGGGAGTTGATCGGTGCGGCGGCCGAGCAGCAGGCGCCAGCGGTCGGCGGGGGCCAGCCGATGGTCCGCCAAGAGCGCGGCGGCGCTGACGGCGGCGGGCTCCGCGTGTCTGCGGCGGGGCGGCAACAGGCCGAGCGTGTGCAGGGTCTCGCGGGCGGCGAGATCCGCCCGCGCCCAGATGGCCAGCGCCGCGGGGTCGACGGCGCCGGTGTCGGCCACCCGGTCGGTACCCAGACGCTCCTCCACACCGGCCAGCAGCCGGCCGCGGTCGGCCGGGCTCAGCGCGTCGAAGCCGCCCCGCAGGGCCGGCAGCCGGTCGAGGAAGTCCCGGTCGGACAGCTCCGACACCCGGCCGACCAGCGGTTCCAGCGCCGGCGCGGCCGCCTCCAGCAGGCGTCCGGCGGCCGTCAGCAGCCCGGTCAGCCGGGCGGTGAGCACGGTACACGACTCGGCGTCGACAGCCCCGTCCACCCAGGAAGCGACCCTGCCCCCGAAGTCACCCGGGTCCTCCTGACCGAGCAGGACCCGGACGGCTGCGGCGGCACCCCGCATCAACGGGGACCCGCCGGCGGCCAGCCGGGCCAGCGCGTCGGTGAGCCGGATCCCGCCCGACAGATCGGCACGATGGGCGAGTTCGAGCAGCGCACGGGCGTCGGCCGGGTCCTCGGAACCCGTGAGGCCGTCCACCTGGCGCACCGCGGCGGCGGTCAGCAGCTCGGCCGCGGCGACCACGCGGGCCGTACGGTCCTCGTCCGTGCCGAGACCGGCGACATGACCGGCCCGCAGCCGGTCCAGCAGGGCCAGTCCGGTGAGGAGCTCGGGCAGGGTGCCGGCGTTCGGCAGGGCGGCCGCGGTGTCGTCGAGCCGCTCGTCCACCAGGCCGGGCAGGCCGCAGCGGGCCGCCTGCTCCAGGCCGTCGAGCACCTGCGCCGCCGTGGGGCCGCCCGCCTCCCGCTCCTTGCGGCTCCGCTCACGCAGCAGGCCCTCGGCCGCCTGGACGAGGGTGACCCCGCGGACCCCGGCCGCCGTCAGCATCGCGGCGGTCGCCGGGGTCCAGCGCACCTCCCAGCGCGAGGTGAGGGCCTCGGCACCGCCGGTACCGGTCACCTGCCTGTGCTCGGCGTAGGGCACCGAGCACAACGCCAGCCGGTGCAGCAGCAGTTCGCGGCGCCGGTCGAGGTCCGAGCGCAGGGGGTCGAGCCGCAGGTCCCGGGCGGGCCCGAGGTCCGCGGGGCCGGGCAGACCGAGGGCCGCGAGGTCGGCCTCCACGGCGGGTGCCAGGCCGCTTCGCGGAGCGCCGGGCGCGGGCGAGCCGGTACGAGTACCCACCAGCACGCTCTCCATCGCCCGCGCCACGGCTCGGCCACGCCCGTAGGGCTCTCCCTGCGTCAGCACGGTCTGGACCGCTTCGACCAGCTCTCCGCGGCCCGCGGCCGGCAGGCCGCGCAGCCGGGCGAGATCTCCCGCGAGGCGGGTGATCTCCCGGGCGTCGGCGGGACCCGACGGGTGGCCCAGCTCGCGGAGGCCGGCACAGATCCGGACCGCCGAACTGGTCAACGCGTCCTGAAGAGCGGCCGGTTCACCGGCCGCTTCGAGGATCAGGTGCTGCCATTCGGGATCGCGGATGCCTGCCGGGTAACCGGAGCGCTCGTCCAGGAGGGCGTAGGTGTAGGGGATGAGTGAGGTGGCCCATCCGGCCGCGGCCGGGCGGGGGCCGGTCGTACCCGCCTCGTGGTGGCCGCACATCGACCGCGGCCACGCGTCCCCGGAGGGGCTCAGCAGCGCCGGAGTGTGGAAGGCGCCCACGAGCACGGCCGCTCGGCCGCCGCCCCGCGTGGCCTCCGCCAGCCGGGAACGCATCCACTCCTCCCGCCGCAGGTCGACCTCCGGCACATCCGACTCCGCCCGCAGCGCCCACCCCGTCAGCAGGGCCGCCCGCCGCAGCGCCTCCGGAGCCGAACCGGGCGCGGCGGCCTCGACCAACCGGTCCCAGAGGTCCTCGCCCGCGCGTCCGGTGAGCCGGGAACGCAGGGCGCCCGACAGCCGGCCCGGCCCCTGCGCCGTGCGTTCCCCCTCGTGCCACCCCCGATCCGCCAGCGGCAGATCGCAGGCCACCACCGGTACTCCCTGCCGCGCCGCCCACCGCACCGCCGCCAGCTCCGGGGAGAAGTCGGCGAACGGATAGAACGCCGGCCCGCCGCTGCCGTCGGACGGTGCCGCCGCCAGGGCCACCGGGGCCCGGGTCTCCTCGTGGGCCAGCCACGGCAGCCACTCCTGCAGCTCCGCGGGCAGCTCGACCAGGAGCACGTCCGGCCCGGCGGCGTCCAGCAGCTCGGGCACGGCCGCGGCCAGGGAGGGCGCGTGGTGCCGTACGCCGATCAGGTACGGGCCGGCAGGGTCGGTGAGGGCCGCCAGAGCGGCCTCGGGGGAGTCGGTCACGATGGTCACGCCTCCAGGACCGTGCGCAGGTCCCACAGGGTGCGCCAGGTCGCCGAGCCCTGTTCCGCGCGCCGGCGCACCGGACCGTCCCAGTAGCCGCGCAGCCGTGCCGCGTCGGCGGGATCGTCCTTGCGCACGACGCCCAGGAGATGTCCCGGGAGCAGGCCGAGGACATCGCGGTCCCCGGGGAAGTAGGCCGCGGCCAGGGCCAGCGCGCCCGCCACCGACACCGCCTCCGCCGTGCTCATCACCGTGGACGGACGCTCCACCTCCCAGCCCTCCGCCGACCGTCCCTCCCGAAGATCCCGGAACGCGGTGACCAGCGCCTCGAGCACCGCGTCGTCGACCTGGAACGGCGCTCCGGCCCGCTCCACCGACGCCCGGGCCTGGCCGCGCACCAGCGCGGTCTCGGCGTCCAGGTCCGCGATCGGGCCCACGGTCTCGAAGTTGAAACGGCGCTTGAGCGCGGCCGACATCTCCGAGACGCCCCGGTCGCGCAGGTTGGCCGTGGCGATGAGGGTGAAGCCGGGCGCGGCGTGCGCCAGCGCGTCCTCGGTGCCCGCCAGTTCGGGCACCGCGATGCGCCGTTCGGACAGCAACGACACCAGGGAGTCCTGGACCTCGGGCAGACAGCGGGTCACCTCCTCCACCCGTGCCACGGCGCCCCGGGACATCGCGGTGAGCACCGGGGAGGGGACGAGCGCCTGCCGGCTGGGCCCCTGGGCGAGCAGCAGGGCGTAGTTCCAGCCGTACTTGAGCTGGTCCTCGGTCGTGCCCGCGGTGCCCTGGACGACCAGCCCGCTGGTGCCGCACACGGCGGCCGAGAGCAGCTCGGACAGCATCGACTTGGCGGTACCGGGCTCGCCCACCAGCAGCAGACCCCGCTCCCCGGCGAGCGTGACCACACAGCGCTCGACCAGGGCCCGGTCGCCGACGAACTTGCCCGCCACGACCAGCCGGCGCGGCACCCCGGCCGGCACCTCGGCGTCGTCCGGCAGCCGCAGCGCCCGGCCGTCGCTGCCCATGACGAAGGTGACGACGGCGCGGGGCGTGAGCCGCCAGGCGGGCGGGCGCGGCCCGCCGTCGTAGGCGGCGAGGAAGGCCAGTTCGGTGGCGTACCGGTCCTCGGGCGGCACGATCTGGCGGAGCGGAGCGGCACTGGCGGTCATCGGTGGTCGTCCTTCGCGGTGGTACGGATCGTGGTCATCGGCGGCGGCCGGCGCGAGCGGCCCGCGTGGTCAGCTGCTCGTACGCGGGCGCGTCCCCGGCCCGCACGCGCTCCCAGGCGAGGGCGAACAGTTCCGGCACCGGGACCAGCGGGAGGGTGCGTTCGCCGTCGGAGACCGGGTAGAGCGCTTCCTTCCAGGTCTCCACCGGCAGAGCCGGGGCCTTGAGGTCGCGCCAGCCGCCCGGCAGGAAGAGGGTGCGGCCGGCGCGCGGGCGCTTGGCCTCGACGACCAGAGCGGCCGCCGCCAGTTCGGCGCGGGCCTTCTTCGTCCGGGCGGGCTTCCAGCCTGTCCAGCGCGCGCAGTTGCGGTCGGTCGGGTCTGGCAGCGCCAGCAACTGGAGGTAGAACGCCGCCGCGTCCTCGCCGAGACCCTGGGCCGAGGCGACCTCGGCGACCAGCGCGGGCACGCTGACCGTCGGGTCCTGGGCGTACCCGGCGGGCCCGTCGGCGGCGAGGGCGCGGGCCAGGTCGTCGCCGAGGATCGTCCGCAGGGCGCGCAGCCCGGTGGTGCGCCCCTCGCCGACCAGCCCCTCCAGGAGCCCGAGGACCGGGTCGTCCGCTCCGCTCAGCGTGGCGGGCCGGATCATGACGTGCTCCGTCTCCGCGTACCAGGGGCGCAGCACCAGCGTGTCACCGGCCCGGGTCAGTCCGTCGGCGTCGGCGCCGCCGGACTCGGGCAGGCCGAAGACCCTGCGCAGCTGGACGGAGGTCGGGCCGCCCTTCTCCGTCCACTCCAGGCCCGGTTCGAGCAGCAGCCCGGGGTCGGCCAGCCGGCGGCGCAGCGCGCTGTGCCCGTCCGTCAGCCCGGCTCGCAGCGGATGCCCGTACGGCAGCAGATAGGCGAGCGCCGCGAGGCTCTCCACGGCTCCGGCCAGCGTGTGCGAACCGGGTACCGCCGACGGATCGGCGGGCGCCGGGTCGCCGTCCTCGTCGGGCCGGAACACCGTGGTACGGGCCAGCCAAGGGGTTCGTCCGGGGTTGAGCACCGCCTCGGCGTGACCGACGCCCATGCCCGCCAGATCGGTGCTGAGATCCTCCGGCAGGCGCACCAGGGTGCCGAGCAGCTCGGCCCACAGCCGGGCCGCGGCCGCCGTGGCGGGGCCGGACGTCCACAGATCGGCCGGGTCGTCCGGCATGAGCGCGCCGAGCAGCGCCCGCTGCTCGGCCGGATCAAGGGAGTTCAACATCTCGGCGCCGAAGCCGCGCTGACGAGGCTTGAGACCGATGGTGGCAAGCCCGTCGGCGCCGGGAGCCTGGGGATGGCCGGCCAGCAGCACGGTGGCCTGGAGCGGACCGAGCCCGCCGCCCGTGGCGGCCACCAGCACCTCGGGGGCCTCGGGCCGCCAGGGTGCGGCGCCCTTCTCCCGGACCAGCCGGGTCAGGGCCGCGAGCCGGTCCGCCGGAATCCCGGTGGTGTGCCGGGTCCCCCGGACCAGCGTGAAGTGCCCCACGGCACCGAACGCCCCGGACGGATCGTGGTCCAGGGCCAGCCACTCGACCTGTCCCTGCCGGACGTCCACGCTCTGGCAGCCGAGGACCACCACCGTTCGGCCGTTCCGGCGCAGCACCTGCCCCGCCCGCTGCTGCTTGGCGTGCGGTTCGCTCAGCACCACCTCGCGCAGCGTGCTCCCCAGCCCGGCGAGCGGTCCCTCGGTCAGCGCCTCGAACAGCAGGAGCAGCGGCTCGCGCTGGACGTCGGTCAGGGCCGGTGAGGCGGCCCGGTAGGCGAGCGGGCGCAGCGCTCCCAGGACGGCCGGCCAGATCGCGCCGACGCCGGGGACGGTGTGCTCGTCGCTCAGCCAGCCGTCGCCCAGGGCGGCGAGCTGCTCGTGTCCCGGCAGCGGCTTGCCGTCGGCGGGCCTGCCGGACAGCACATGGTTCACCGACCGGATCTGCCGCAGCGCGGCCCAGCCGTTCTGCCACGCGTTCTGCAGCATGACCACTCCGGCGACGGCGTCGTGCAGGGCCCGGTCCCCGCCGTGCTCGGGGGAGTAGTCGGCGAACATCCCCTCGGTCCGCTGCCGGGGCCGCTCCTGCGCGGGCGTGGCCAGGGACACGGCGGACTCGGCGATCCGCAGCGCAGCCCGGACGACGGAGGCGACACCGGCCAGCAGCCGGCGGTCGGTCAGCGCGGGCAGCGACCGTGCCACCGCGGCCACGGCCACCTCGTCGGCGGCCGGCACCGCGGCTCTGGCCCGCTCGTCCTGCCCGGCCCCGGCCAGCGCCTGCCGGCGTTCGTCCAGTGCCGTCGCCGTCGCCCGCATCAGGGCGCCGGCCGCCTCGTCGCTCAGGGCGCGCAGCGCACCGGAGCCGCTTTCGTCACGGGGGCGCAGCGAGTGCCAGAACGCGACCGGCGGCACCAGCCGGGTACCGGCCGCGTACGTCCCGCCGCCCTCGCCGAAGGACAGCCGGCCGAGTTCGGTGCCGTCGCCGGCGTGCAGGGCCACGCTCTGGTGCGTCTGCGCGGCCATCGGCTCGGCCCCGCCCGGCAGCCGCAGCCCGCCCAGCGGCACCCCCCGGACCCGGCCGTCGCGGTCCGCCCGCAGAGCCGCCGTCCGCCCGTCCGGCGTACCGGCGACGGTCCGGGCCTCGGCACCCTCGCCCTCCGTGCGCACCCAGCGTCCCAGGACCGTGCCGTCGGTGCCGAACGGGCTGTGCTCGAGTCCGGGTTGCAACGGCAGCACCTCGCAGGAGCCGTGCAGCAGCGACGCGTCCTCGCGGACGGCCGAGGCCAGCAGCGCCGGCAGCGAGGCGCGTCCGTGCTCACCGGTCGCCGGGTCGTACTCCAGCCACACCGACTGCCGCCCCTGCCTGCCCTGACGCCAGTACGTGGTGCCGTCGCCCAGCACCGGGCGGCTCGGCGGCAGGACCGTGTCGCCCGCGCGCAGGGTGCGGCCGCCCGTGGCCCGGCCGCCGCCGGGCAGCGGGATCGACGCGTTGGCCGCGTCCATGCCGGACCACCAGCCGGGCACCTGCTCACCGCCGAGCGAGAACACCTCGGCCGGCCGGTTCGACCAGTAGCCGTACTGCTTCGAGCCGTCCCGCCACAGCACCAGCAACTCGCCGTCGGCGTAACGGAACCGGGGCCGTTGCCAGCGGTCCAGGTCCGCCGGCAGCCGCAGGTCGTGCGTGAGCAGCACCCCTTCGGGGCCGACCACGATCGCCTTGTGGCCGCGCGCCAGGATCAGCGCGGGCCACGCCTCGGTCACCGACAGCGCGTTGTCGCGGTCCTTGCGCACCTCGGAGTCGAGCAGCTCCAGCGCGTCCTCCAGCGCGGGCCAGCCCAGTTCGTCCAGGATTCCGGCGCGGAGCGTACGGGCGAGGACCGGGACGACGTCGTACGCGGTGAGCCCTCGCACGGCGGGCGGGCTCTCCGGCATGACGGCCCGGAACGGGCGCAGCCGCTGCAGCTTCGCGTCGGCGCCGGGCAGTCCGGCCGTGGCGGCGAACTGAGCGGTCGCCTCCCGCAGCCACTCGCGCAGCACCGCGCCGAGGACCGGATGCGCGCTCACCCGGGGGAGATCCGCGGGTCCCTGCCCACGCCCGAGCTCCTCGACGGCCTCGGACAGCAGGGTGCGGTAACGGGATTCGGCGGCCAGCGCCTTCAGATCCCGCTGCCCGGGCCGCTCGTCGCGCAGCCAGGCGCTCAGCGGCAGATGCACCTGGGTGTCCGCGTCCGGAGCGGTCAGTGCGACGCCCTCCGCCACGCACAGGTCCAGCAGGTCGAGGTCGGCCCCGGCCTGCCAGCGCCCGGTGTACAGGTCAACGGGCCGCCCCGAGGCCCGCAGCCGGGACGCCATCCGCTCGACCAGCGCCAGCGTGGCGGGGGAGCGATGCGAGTACGCCGCCCCGTGCTTGCGGTGCTGGGCCCAGCGGCTCAGCCAGTCCGCCGCGTTCAGGCCCCCGTCGATCCCGTCGGCCCCGGCGTCGGAGGTGAGCAGCAGATCCGCCCCGCACTCGGCCAGCAGCGCCAGCCAGAACTCGTCGTCCGCCACCTCCCGGCCCAGCCCGGCCGGCATGATCTCCAGCAGCCGCACCCGGACCTCGGGCCGGGACTGGGTGAGGACCGGCAGCACACCGCGGTAGGCGTTCCAGAAGGAGGCCGGTGCCCGCACAGCGGCCGGGGAGGCGAGGAGATCGGCGACCAGCGCACACTCCTCGGTGACCCGGTCGAGCCCCGCCGCCCTGATCAGCCCGCGCGCGTCCTGCGGCAGCGAGGCGTACGGGGGCATGCCGGCCGCGCAGCGCTCCACCGTCAGCTGCCGGAACTGGGCCCAGGCGGTGCCCGGTTCGAGCCGTCGGGCGAGGTCCCTCACGTATTCCTTGAGCGCCTTGACGGTGAGCGCCCCGGCGAAGGCGAACTCCAGGAACACCGCACGCTGCCGCTCCTCGTCCACGGCCAGGGCGTGCACCCGCTCCGCCTCGCGGGCCTTGCCGAAGAAGGCCGCCGCGTAGGTGGTGTTCTCGTACTGGAGGAAGACCCGCGCGGCCTGCTCGTAGAAGGTCGGCAGGAAGTGCGGGACGGCCCGGCCCAGCCGTTCGCCGAGCGCCTCGAAGCCCTCCTTCGCGTTGCCCGGCCTGGACTTGGCCTGCCGGGCCAGCCGCTCGACGTCCTTGACCAGGGCGAGGGCGTGATGGCCGTTGGCCGGGTCGTGGACCAGTGCCCAGGCGGGGAAGCCCAGGGTCTCCCGGCGCACCTGACCGACCTCGGGCGCCTCGGGCTCCCGGGCGAGGCCGAGGAACTCCAGGGCCAGGTCCTCGGCCTCACCGAGGGTGCCCGGCACCAGGCGCACCACCGGGCGGTCGTCCAGAGCGGGATGGGTGTAGGTGCGGGCGGTCAGGACGTCGGCGTCCTCGCGTCCGGTGGTGCCCGACGGCAGGATCGCGCCGGCGTCCAGCAGCGCGGCCGTGCTGGTGTCGTCGTACGTGCTCATGCCGCCCGCTCCTCGTCCTCGATGTCCCGCCCGGCGTACAGCGCCGCCGCCATCCGCATGCCCTCCGACCAGGCGACCGGGCCGACCTGACTGAGCTTCAGCGCCCGGCCCGCCGGATCGGTCCACACCAGGGGGCCGGTCTCGGTCTCGTAGCAGGCGTCGAAGTCGCCGACCCACACCCGGGCCTCGATCCCGCGGCCCTCCTCCAGCACGGAGCACACCGCGTGGCCGCCGCGTACCCGGTACCCCAACTGTGTGACCCTGCCGTGCAGGAAGCGCAGCTCCTTGAAGACCCCGCCCGCGTACTCCTCGACCTGCGTGGCGTCCGCGTCCAGGCCGGCGGGGCGGTGCCAGACCTCACGGAAGAGCTGCCGGGCCTGCTGCTCGACGCCCAGCTCGACGGCGAACTCCCGCAGTTCCTCGAGGTCTTCGAGGAGCACCGGATGCGGCAGCCGGACCAGGTCGGGTGTGATGCGCACGGTGTCGCCGTCGAGATCCACCAGGCCGAGCCCGCGCTCGGTGTCGGCGTCCCGCAGGAAACCGGCGACCTCGCCGTCGGCGCCGGTGACCACCAGGTCGCGCAGCGCCGCCTGCCAGGCGGGGTCCGGCCAGACGCGGGTGAGGACCTCCAGCGGCACCGGCAGGGAACGGGTCAACCACCGCTCCACATCGGCCAGGCACTGCCGTTCGTGCCGCTCCAGCCACTCGGAGAGCTGCCGCAGTCCCACCACCGCCGGATCGTCCGCGAGCTTCGCGGGCACGGACTTCAGCCGCCGCCCGGCCGCGTTGCGGCAGATCACCTTCCCGTCGTCCAGGGCCACTTCGTAGTCCCCGGCCGTCACCCACCCCATGCGTGCCTCCCCGCACCGCAGTGATCAAGTGAGGGCGACTGTAGGGGAGAGCACTGACAACGCCCCGCGCGGTCCTCGGCGGCGGTGTAAGAACGCATCGCGTCGCGGGTGAGCGGGGCGGTCCGACGACATGCGGCAAGGTACGCGTACGGCCCCGGTCCAGGCGGACACGCCTGGACCGGGGCCGTACCGATGTCACGCGGGCGAGGGTCTCAGCCCTGCCGCGCCTCCTTCTCCCGCTTCAGGTTCTTCAGGCGTGCGCCCTCCTTGCGGACCTCCGCCTGGGTGGCGCGTTCCTTCTCCAGCCACTCGGGCCGCTCGCGCCTGAGCTCCTCGATCTGCTCGGTGGTGAGCGGCTCGGTCACTCCGCCGCGCGTCAGCCCCGCGATGGACACGCCCAGCCGCTCCGCGACCACCGGACGCGGGTGCGGCCCGTTGGCCCGCAGTTCGCGCAGCCACTCGGGCGGATCCGCCTGGAGTCCGGTCAGCTCGGCGCGCGAGACGACACCCTCCTGGAAGGCGGCGGGCGTGGCGGGCAGGTACACACCCAGCTTCTTCGCCGCGGTCGCGGGCTTCATCGTCTGGGTGGTCTGGTGCGAACTCATGAGGTCAAGGGTATCGGCCGGGTACGTGAGCGCCGACCACGGCCGACGCGGGGGGCCCGCCACGCCTGACGTGGGGCGGCCCGCCACGGCCGGTGCCGGGCCGCCGGCCACGGCCGGTGCGGGGCGGCCGCCGCCGGGCGGTTAACCTGGCCAGGTGACAGGCTCGGAGGAAACACCGTCGTTCCGGCTCGCGTACGTCCCCGGCGCGACGCCCGCCAAATGGGTTCGGATCTGGAACGAGCGGCTGCCCGGCATTCCTCTCAGCCTCCACCAGGTCACGCCCGCCGAGGCGTCCGACCTGCTGCGCGCCCGCGGCGCGGACGCGGGTCTGGTACGGCTCCCGGTGGACCGCACGTTCTTCAGCGCGATCCCCCTCTACACCGAGGCCACGGTGGTCGTCGTACCCAAGGACCACGTGATCACGGCGGCCGAGGAGGTCACCGTCGCCGACCTCGCCGACGAGGTCCTCTTCCACCCCCTGGACGACGTCCTCGACTGGGACGCACCGCCCGGCGAGCCCGCCTTCGAGCGCCCGGCCACCACCGAGGACGCCGTCGAACTGGTCGCCGCCGGCGTCGGCCTGCTGGCCGTTCCGCAGTCGCTGGCCAGGCTCTACCACCGCCGGGACCTCACCTACCGGCCGCTCACCGACGCCCCCCGGTCGACGGTCGCCCTGTCCTGGCCCGAGGAGGCGACCACGGACCTGGTCGAGGACTTCATCGGCATCGTCCGCGGCCGTACGGTCAACAGCACGCGTGGCCGCCAGACCGAACAGCCCTCCCAGGGGTCCCAGGGCGCGCGGACGCAGCCGAAACGGCTGCAGAAGGCGACCGCGGCGGGTCGTGGCGCACAGGGCCGGGCCGGAGCCGGCGGAGCCAAGCGCGTCCAGTCCGGCAAGCCGGCGAAACGCGGGAAGCCCCGCCGCCGGTCGTAGGCCGCCGGTCGTACGGGCGCCGGCCCAGGACCTCCTGGGTTCAGTCGTCCTGCGGCGCGTGCGAGCGGTCGCGCAGGTCGGCGACGGCCAGGCACAACGCCAGCAGGATGAGCCCGACGGACGTGAGCAGGCCCAGCTGGAGCGCCTCGGTCGCCGGGCCGCCGTTCGCCAGGTGGGCGAAGTACACCGCGCCCACCACGGCGATCCCGGCCGCCGAGCCGACGCGCTGGCCGGTCTGCAGCACCCCGCCGGCCGCGCCGGCGCGCTTCACCGGGACGAGGGTGAGGGTGAGCGTCGTATTGGGGGGGACCGTGACACCGGAGCCGATCCCGCCGATGATCATCGGTACCGCCGCGGCCCATCCCAGGTCCTCCAGCGGCACCAGCCACGCCACCGCGGCGATCCCGAGCAGCCCCACCGCCACTGCGCTGAGGCCGATGACGACCAGCCTGCGCCCGTGGCGCACCACCAGCCGGCCCCCGAGGGCGGCACCGACCGCCGAGGAGACCGCGAAGGGCAGCACCGTGAGACCGGAGGCCAGCGCGCTGTATCCGGCCGCGTTCTGCAGGAACAGGGCGAGAACGAAGAAGACCGTGGTGAAGCCCGCGAAGTAGCTCAGGCTGATCAGCGCGCCGCGGGTGAAGGACCGCAGCGAGAACAGCTCCAGATCGACCAGGGGCGCCCGGCCGAGCCGGCCCTGGCGCCGTTCCCACGCCCAGAACAGGCACAGCAGCAGCCCGCCCACCGGCAGCAGCGCCCACTTCAGCCGCCCGGTCCACTGCTGCTCCTGCACCAGCGGCAGCATCAGCGCGAGCACCCCGCCACCGAGGAGCACCACGCCGACGGGGTCGAACTCCTCGCGCCGCCCGGTCGAGGGGGGAAACCGGGGCAGCAGCCGCAGTCCGGCCGCGAGCGCGGCCACCCCGATGGGCAGGTTGACGAAGAACACCCAGCGCCAGCCGTCGCCGGTGCCGACCGCGTCGATGATCAGACCACCCGCCAGCGGACCCACCGCCGTCGAGACGCCGATGACACTGCCGAGCAGCCCGAAGGCCCTGGCGCGCTCGGCGCCCTGGAACATCTGCTGGATCAGCCCCGAGGTCTGCGGGGCCACCATGCCCGCCGCCGCGCCCTGGATCAGCCGGAACACCACCAGCCAGTCAGGGCTCGCGGCGAGCCCGCAGGCCGTCGACGCCAGCGTGAACACGGTGAGTCCGATCAGGAAGGCCTGGCGCCGTCCGCGCATGTCGCCGAGCCGGCCGGCCGGGACGAGCGCCAGCCCGAAGGTCAGGGCGTAGCCGGAGACCACCCAGGACTGGGCGGCATCGCTCGCGCCGAGCCCGTGCTCGATCGAGGGCAGCGCCACGTTCACGATGGAGGTGTCGAGCAGCGAGATGAAACCGGCCGCCAGACACACCCCGAGCGCCCGCCACCGCCGGTCCTCGGTGGCCGGTCGCTGTGGCTTCGCCCAGGTCGTGGTCATGCCGTCACGCTAGGCAGCCCTCCCGGACATCGCACGACCGGCGGAGCGAACGGCTGGCGGCGCTGCTCCGTGCGGGTGACGCAGGACGCCGTCAGGTGCGTGCGGCCCGGCCGATGGACTCGACCAGGGGGAGCAGCCGGTGCGGGACGCGTTCGCGCAGGGCCACCTCGGTGCGGGTGCGTACCACGCCCGGCAGGCTGATCAGCTTCTGGATCACGTCCTCCAGGTGTGCGTTGTCCCTCGCCACCACCCGGGTCAGCAGGTCCCCGCCGCCCGTGATCGAGAAGACCTCCACGATCTCCGGTACGGCGGCCAGCGCGTCCCCGACATCGTCGAGGTGGCCCTGGGTCACCTCGATGTGCACGAAGGCCAGCACCGGGTGACCGAGCGCGGCGGGGGAGAGGCAGGGGCCGGCACCGGTGATCACGCCGTCCCGTTCCAGCCGGTCCAGGCGGGCCTGCAGGGTGCCCCGGGCGACCCCGAGGATCCGGGCGTACTCGCGCACGCTGGTGCGTGGCTGCTCCAGCAGCAGGCGCAGGATGCGGGTGTCGAGCTCGTCCACGGTCATCTGTCCGACTGTACCAATGGCTCACAGCGGAACCGCGCCGATGCGTGCAAATGGCGCCACGTCAGGGATGAACTGACTTCGGCGAGTGGGCCAATGGCCCAGCAAAATCAAGATGACTTGAGCCAGTCTGCCCGGCGGTGCTCTCATGGGGTGTCGATGGCGCTGCGGATCCCCGCGGCGCCATTTCTGTGCCGTCCACAGGAGGGGAAGCAGTGCTGAAGAGGGCGTTCACGGCTCCGGACCCGGGACGGGTGCGGCTGCGCTTCGCCGGGCGGGCCGTGCTGGGCATCGGCCTCGCGGTCGTGCTCTGCGGGGTCGCCGGGCACTCCCTGACGGGCACCGTCACCGGCGGGCTCGCCGCGCTCCTCGCCCTGTTCACGGTCGCCGACGCCACCGTGCGCGGGCAGGCCCTCACCACCGCGCTGCTGCCCGTCGTGGGCCTCCCCGTGCTGACCGCCGCGACCGAACTGCACGACGTCCCCGTCGCACGGGACCTGGTCTTCCTCGCCGTGGTCGGCGCGGGCGTGTACGCGCGCCGCTGGGGGCCGCGCGGCCACAGCCTCGGCGTGTTCGCCTTCATGACCTACTTCGTGGCCCAGTTCCTGCACGCCACGCCTGGGCAGCTGCCCCAGCTGTACGCCGCCGTGCTGCTCTCCGTGCTCGCCGCGGCCGCCGTCCGCTTCGGCCTGTGGTGCTACGAGCGCCACCTGCCCCCGGCGCCGGCACCCGCCCCGCCCGCCGGCACCGGCCTGGCCCGCGTGACCACCCGGCAGGCGGTCCAGGCGGCCGCGGGCGCGGGTTTCGCGCTGGTCGTCGGCCAGGCGGTGTCGGGGCAGCGCTGGTACTGGGCGGTCGGCGCCACCTGGTGGATCTTCGTCAACACCGCCTCGCGCGGCGAGACCCTGGTCCGGGGCTTCCGCCGGGTCCTCGGCACGGTCCTCGGCATCGCGCTCGGCCTGCTCGTCGCCGTCCCCCTGCACGGCGCCCCCGTACCCACCGCCGCGCTGATCGCGGTCGCCGTCTTCGGCGTCTTCTACTCGGCGGCTGTCTCCTACACCTGGATGATGCTCTGGGTGACCTTCCTCGCCGGGCTCCTCTACGGCCTCATCGGCGTCCTCACCCCCGGCCTGCTGGCGCTCCGGCTGACCGAGACCGCGGTGGGCGCCCTCGGCGCCGCACTGGCCGTGCTGTTCGTGCTGCCGGTCACCACCCACCTGACCACCGACGCCTGGATCCAGCGTGCCCTGCGCTGCGTCCACGCCTGTACGGCCGAGGCAGCCGCCCGGCTCGCCGGGTCGGCCACCGCCGACCCGGCGCCCCGGGTCGCCGAACTGGAGCAGCTGCTGGGCCGGGTACGGCTCTCGGTCGCCCCCCTCGTCCACCCGCTCACCCCGATGACCGGGCGCAAGCGCCGCGCCCGCCGGGTCCTCGCCCTGCTCGACGACTGCGCCCGGGAGATCCGCGGGCTGGTCACCGTCGCCGCCGATCCCGAGGCCTCCCACGACGCCCGGCTGGCCGCCGCCTGCTGGCGGGTCGAGGCTGCCGTGGAGGCACTCACCCGGGGCTGCGCACACCGCGCGGGCCCTGCCGAGCCGCCCACCGAGCCCGCCCTCGCCCATCTGCACGGCGTGGAGCGCGCGCTGGCCGAACTCGCCGAGCCGTTGCGCGCCCCCTCGGGCTCACCCCTGGTCGGCGCCTGAGACGCGCCGCCCCGGAAGTCTTGGTCTAGACCGCAAACTGCTACCGTCGGCCCGGACTGGCTCGTAGTACTGACTCGTACCGGCTCGGATCGAGAGGGGACACCGGTGGCAGACGGCGGCAGGCGGCGGAGGGCCTTCATCGGGTCGTTCACGGCGGCGGGCGGACCGGGGGTCGTCACGGCGGCGGTCCATCCGCACAGCGGTGCCCTGGCCCTGCTGGAGAGTGTCGACGGCGTCCCCGACCCGTCGTATCTCGCGCTCTCACCCGGCGGGCGCACCCTGTACGCGGTCAGCGAGACCGCCGACGGCGCGGTGGCCGCGTACCACGTCCACGACGACAAGCCGCGGCTCGCCGGACCGCCGGTCCCGGTCGACGCCAGCGGCCCCACCCACCTCAGCGTCTTCGACGGTCACGTCCTGACCGCCAACTACGGCTCGGGCAGCGTCAGCGCCGTCCCCGTCCGCCCCGACGGCACGCTCGCCGGCACCGCCTCCGGGGTGCTGCGGCACACCGGTTCCGGACCGCACGAGCGCCGCCAGCGCGGCCCGCACGCCCACCAGGTGCAGCCGGACCCCAGCGGCCGCTGGGCGGTCAGCGTCGACCTCGGCACCGACTCGGTCCGGGTCTGCACGCTGACCGGCGGCGCCCTCGCCGTCCACCGCGAGTTCGCCCTGCGCCCCGGCTCCGGCCCCCGTCACCTCGCCTTCCACCCCGGCGGCCGGTACGCGTACGTGGTCAACGAACTCACCCCGACCGTCACGGTCTGCCGCTGGGACGCCGGGACCGGCGCCCTGAAGCCCCTGGCCGAGACCCCGGTGCTGCCCGGCGCCCCGGCCGGCGACGCCTACCCGTCCGGCATCGTCGTGTCGCCCGACGGCCGGTTCGTCTGGACGGCGACCCGCGGCGAGGACGTCCTGACGACGTTCGCGGTCGACGGGGACCAACTCCGCCTGACGGCCACGGTCCCGTGCGGCGGGCACTGGCCGAGGGCCCTCACCGAGTCCGGGGGTTTCCTCTACTCGGCCAACGAACGCTCCGGGGACATCACCTGGTTCGCCGTCGGCCAGGAGACGGGTGTGCCGCGCTACGACGGTTCGGTGGAGATCCCGGCGGCGTCCTGCGTGGTCTTCGGCTGAAAAGACCGACGGGTCCCTTCCATGAAGGAACCCGTCGGGAGACTCACGCCGGCCTCAGCGCACCGGCGTACCCTGCGGCTGCTGCGGAGCGATCCCCAGTGCCGTCGTGTACTTGGCCAGCGCCAGCTTGCCGATCGCCGGATACGGACCCAGCGGTTCGGCCGTGGCGCACCCCGCCTCCTCGGCGGCCGCCGCCAGCAGGTCTCCGTCTATCTCGGGACCGATCAGGTACGGCGCCAGCGCCAGCTGCTGCGAACCCGACGCCCGCAGCTGCTCCGCGATGGAGGAGATCGAACCCTCCTGGTCCAGCGCCGCGGCCATCACCGGCACGGCCAGGCGCGCGGCGAGCAGCATGCCGGTGATCCCGGCGGCCTGCACGGCCTCCTCGCCGCCCACGGAGGCGAGGATGATGCCGTCGGCGGCCGTGGCCACGGTGAACAGCCGGGCACGGTCGGCGCGGGCCAGACCTGCCTCCGACAGCCGCACGTGCAGCGCCTCGGCGAGCAGCGGGTGCGGGCCGAGGACGTCGGTCAGGTCGGCGGCGATCCGGCTCTCCATGACCGCCTGGCGGACCTGGCGCAGCAGCGCGCTGTCCGGGCCTGCCAGCAGCGGCACGACGACCGCGACGGGGCCGTCGGGCATCTTGAGGCCCTCGACACCGGCGGCGACGGCCTGCTCGTAGCGGGCGGTGCGCTCCTCGGCGGCACCGGCGAGCACGGACTGCAGGGTGGGGAACTCGGCGTCGCCGCCGTCCAGGTACCCGATCCTGGCATCCAGGCCGGGCAGCTCGGAGCGGGCGATGCTCACGACTTCCTCGGCGAGGCCGCGGGTGGCTGCGCTGGGGGTACCCGGCACCGCGAGGACGAGCGCGGGCGCGTCCTCGGGAGCCACCAGCGGCTCGGGTCGGCGGTGCCGCCCGGGCTGGCGAGGTCGCGGCATTCGTACTGGCAGGCCGGACGCGGGCCCAGTGGGGGAGCTCATGGCGACGCATGTTACTGGCTCAGGGGGCTCCCCTGTTCGGGGAGGGTGCAGGTGAGCGGTATCCGTCCGGTTTTGTCTGATGAGTTACGCATGATTCGGAGGTGATCCCGCCAACTGTCGGACACTTCACGTCCGAGTAGGATCAATCCCTTTTTGTATGTACTGCGGAGAGCAGCTTTTCAACACCCGGCAGAGTGAGCGGCCCGGCGCCGCCCCACCCATCGAAGGCGCGCGGCGCCGCTCCCTTCGTCATAGGAGGTGCCTCATGGGAGGTGCCTCACGGCAGGCGCCAGTCCACCGGCTGTCCCCCCTGCTGGATCAGCAGGTCGTTGGCCCGGCTGAACGGGCGGGAGCCGAAGAAGCCGCGGTCCGCCGACATGGGCGAGGGGTGCGCGGACTCCACGGCCGGCAACTGGCCGAGCAATGGACGGAGGTTGCGGGCGTCCCGGCCCCACAGGACGGACACCAGCGGCTTGCCGCGCCCGGCCAGCGCCCGGATCGCCTGCTCGGTGACCTCCTCCCAGCCCTTGCCCCGGTGCGCGGCCGGGCTGCGCGGAGCCGTCGTGAGCGCCCTGTTGAGCAGCAGGACGCCCTGCCGGGTCCAGGGGGTGAGGTCGCCGCTGGACGGCTGGGGCAGGCCGAGGTCGGTGTTCAGCTCCCGGAAGATGTTGATCAGGCTGCCCGGCAGCGGGCGTACCTCGGGAGCGACCGAGAACGACAGGCCCACCGCGTGCCCCGGAGTGGGATACGGGTCCTGACCGACGATCAGGACGCGAACGTCGTCGAAGGGCTGCTGGAAGGCCCGCAGTACGTTCGGCCCGGCCGGGAGGTAGGTGCGTCCCGCGGCGATCTCCGTGCGCAGGAAGTCGCCCATCGCGGCGATCTTCCCGGCCACGGGTTCCAGGGCTTTCGCCCAGCCCGGTTCGACGATTTCATGCAAGGGTCGTGGTGCCACGGCGTCACCCTACTGCCGTACACGGGTCGGTGATCAAGCCGCGGTCGCGGGACGGCCGAGGATGGCCGGACCGTCGGCTCGTACGACAGGAACCGCGGCCTTCGGCCCTTCGCCGGGTCAGGTCGGAGCCGCCGTGCCGGCCCGTTCGGACAAGGTGGCGGGACTCGTTCGGAAAGACGCCTGCGCGGGCGGGCTCAGTCGTGCGACCGTCGACTCGGAGGTTCGCCGTGAGCAACCTGGCGGCCGCTCCCGTATGGGAGGGCGGTCCGGGCTTTCCGTGCGCGCGTGAGGAGGATGCCTTTGAAGGCGTTCCGTGGTCCGAAGGTCTGGTTGTGGCGCTGGCGGCGCAACCCGCTGAAGCGTCCCGGCGACACGCTCGAGGCCTGGGTGCTGCTCGGCGCCTGGCTGTTCACCCTGGTGGCCGGAGTGCTCGGCGGGCTCGCGGCGGCCCGGTCGGTCGACGACGGTCTGGCCCGTGAACGCGCCGAATGGCACCCGGTCGTGGCCCACGTCATGGACAGGGCCCCAGGAGGGTCCGCGCCCAAGTCCCCGTCCTCCGGCGGCGAACGGGTCTGGGCGAGGGTGGGCTGGACCGTCGCCGACGGCTCCGCGCACACCGGCCAGGCGCGGGTCGCGGCGGGCAGCAACGTCGGCACCCCGGTCCCCGTCTGGACGGACCCCCAGGGGCGTCTCGTCACCCGGCCCGCCACCGCGTCCGAGGCCCACGTCCGGTCCGCGCTGATCGGCGGTCTGGTCGGGCTGAGCGCGGCGGCCGTCCCGTTCGTCGCCGGGCTCGTGGCGCGCGGCCGGCTGGAGCGGTGGCGGATGGATCGCTGGGACGCCGAGTGGTCGCGGCTCGGCCCGCAGTGGGGCCGGACGATCGGCTGAACCGGGCCGTCCCGGTGGCTTCGAGGTCACTGACCGGCCAGTGCCGTCCGGCAGTCGGCGAGCAACTGTTCGTCCCGGGCGATGTCGTGGCTGCCGTACCCGCCGGGGCGGGCCGTGTGCCGCCGGGCGGTGGCGAGTTCGGCCGTCAGCAGGTCGCGCAGCGGCGCACCCGCGGGGCCCATCTCCGCCAGGCAGCCGGCGATCGTGGCGCGCGTGTACGGGTTCTCCGACCAGGCGGCCTTCAGCACCGGCAGCACCGGATCCGGATCCCCGTCGATCCGCCAGCAGGCCTGCGCCGCCGCCGTCCGCTCCCACACCCGGCCCGATCCGGCCAGCCGGCGCAGCGCGGGCAGTGCGTCGCCGGCGGCGGCCCCGAGCCGCCCCAGCTGCTCGGCCGCCGTCCGGGCACTGCGACTGCGACCGTGCGTCAACTCCCGCAGCAGCGGCGGAAGTACGGCGTCCGCGTCGCCCTCCGCCGACCACAGGGCGCCCGCCGCCAGCGGCGCGTGCCGGGTGTCGAGGAGCCTGCGCAGGAGCGGCGACGCCGCCCGGGCCGATGCGCCCAGGGCGTCGAGTGTGCGCACGGCCTGTCCGACGAGGGCCTCCCGCGCCCCGAGCCCGTCCGGTGCGCCGCGCAACAGGCGCAGCACCTCGGGCACCGCCGCCGGATCCCTGAGGGCGGTCAGGGCCGCCAGCAGCGGAGCGGCCAGTTCGGCGGCCTCGGGGGAGTCCAGCGGTATCCGGCCCAGCCGGCGGCGCAGTGCGGGGGCGAGCGGAGCGGCGGCCGGGCCCAGCCGGACCACCTCGAAGCCCAGGCCGGCGGGGGCCGCCGGGCCCGCCAGTGACTGCGCCAGGACCGGGACCGCTCGCGGATCACCGCTTCTGGCCAGCGCCTTGAGCGGTCCGCCCAGCGAGGGCCTGCCCCGCTCCCAGGTCCGTACCCACAGGTCGGGCCGCGCGATCACCAGTGCGTGCAGCTCGTCGGCGGCGGGCGCGGCCAGCTCGAACAGCTCGGCGAGCACCGAGACCGCGGCATCACGCAACTGGTCTTCCTCGCAGCCCAGTTGGGTGCCGATCAGGGAGACGGGCACGCTGAAGTCCGCCCGCCACTCCCGGAACAGCCCGGCCGACATCCGCACCGCGTTGCACCGGTCCATGACGTCCGGACTGCCCAACTGGCCCACGAGCAGGGCGATCCGCTCGGCCACCCGGTCGTCCAGCCCCCGGTGGAGGGTGCGCAGCAGCGAGGAGCCCTCCTCGTCCGAGGGCCTCAGCCGCCGTATCCGGCCGACCAGCGTGTGCGGGTCCGTCCGGTCCGGACCCGTGGCGCGCCGCCCGGACCGCTCGCGGAGCAGCCGGACCGCCGTCGGCACCAGATCGGCGGGCAGTCGCTCCGGTGCGCCGAGGGCCAGCTGGCCGAGCGCGGCGAGCCGCGTCCCCGGCGAGTGCGGTGGCTCGCTCTGCGCGGCCAGCAGCTCCACCGCCCCGGCCGCGTCGGCGGGATGGCGTCGCGCGAACAGGCCGAGGGACGCGGTCAGGGCCGGCAGCACCTGTTCGTCCCGCTCCATCGTGATCCGCCGGCGCAGCAGCTCCAGCACCCGCGCGGGTTCGTCCAGGAACCGGACCAGCGCGGGCGTGGCCGCCCGCCGTACCCCCGGGCACGGATCGTCGGCCAGCGGCACGAAGGCCTCGGCACCCGCCCGCACCGCGGCCTGGGCGGGCGGGCCGGCGCTCTCCGTCCCGATGCTGACCAGCAGTTCGACTATGGCGCCCCGGTCCGGTACCTCCGCGCGGGTGGCGAGCGCGAAGAGGAACGGAACGCAGGCGAGCGTCGAGTCGTACACGTTCCCCTGGTGGTGCACCGAGCCGTACATCCCGTCCAGCGCGACCTCCCGCTCGGCGGCGTCCGGCGAGGCCAGTGCGCGCAGCAGACCGGGCACGTCCTCCGCGCTGCCGTACGCGTGCCGCAGCGAGGCCCAGTCGACCTCGTCGATCCCCGTGAACACGTTGTCCTCCCCGGGCGAGTAGCACCTGCTCAGGAGTTTGCACCACGGCACTGACAACGATGCGGAATCGGACGACGACTGTGTGCGATCCGTCGACGGTCACCGGCCAGCCACGGCCCCCGGGGGGATCAGTTCGCGCCAGGCAGCGCCCGCTCCAGGATCGCGTCGAGCCCCGTGCCGGCGGGCAGCGTGCCGAACGCGTACCCCCAGTCGCCACCGAGCCGGGTCGCGCAGAAGGCGTCCGCGACGGCGGTCGGGGCGTACCGGACCAGCAACGAGGCCTGGAGGGCGAGCGCCATCCGCTCGACCAGCCGGCGGGCGCCCGCCTGATCGGTTTCCGCCAATTCGGCCTTCAGCCGGGTCACGGTGGCATCCAGCCGGGCGTCCGCCCCGCGCGCGAGCGCGAGCTCCCCGAACAGGGCGTCGGCGGCGCCGGGTTCACGGGCCAGCGCCCGCAGCACGTCGAGCGCGTTGACGTTGCCCGAGCCCTCCCAGATCGACAGCAGGGGTGCCTCGCGGTAGTGGCGGGGCATGCCGGAGTCCTCGACGTAGCCGTTGCCGCCCAGGCACTCCAGGGCCTCGGCGGTGAACGCCGGGCCGCGCTTGGTGACCCAGTACTTGCCGACGGCGGTCGCGATCCGCCGGAAGGCCCGCTCCTGTGCGTCCCCGCGCACCGCGCGGTCGGCGGCACCGGCCAGCCGCAGCGTGAGCGTGGTCGCGGCCTCCGACTCCAGCGCCAGGTCGGCCAGGACGTTGCGCATCAGCGGCTGGTCGACTAGCCGCGCGCCGAACGCGCCGCGGTGGCGCACATGATGACCGGCCTCCACGAGCGTCTTGCGCATCAGGGTCGCCGAGTTCATCACGCAGTCCAGCCGGGTGCAGTTGACCATCTCGATGATGGTCTTCACGCCCCGCCCCTCGGCCCCGACGAGCCAGGCCACGGTTCCGTCGAACTCCGGTTCCGAGGACGCGTTGGACCGGTTTCCGAGTTTGTCCTTGAGCCGCTGGATACGGAACGTGTTACGGCTGCCGTCGGGCAGCACCCGCGGCACGAGGAAGCACGACAGCCCGCCCGGCGCCTGGGCCAGCACCAGGAAGACGTCGCACATCGGCGCCGAGGTGAACCACTTGTGCCCGCGCAGGGTGTAGACGCCCGGCTCGGCGGTGGGCGTGGCGGCCGTGGTGTTCGTCCGGACGTCCGAACCGCCCTGCTTCTCGGTCATCCCCATCCCGGCGAGCAGCCCCGGCTTCTCGGCCGGGACCCGCAGCCCGGGGTCGTACTCCCGGCTGGTCAGCAGCGGCTCGTACACCTTGGCCAGGTCCGGTGTGGCGCGCAGCGCGGGTACGGCCGCATAGGTCATCGAGACGGGGCAGCCGTGGCCGGAGTCGGTGTGTCCCCACACCAGTCCGCCGGCCGTCCGCGCGACATGGGCGCCGGGGCGGTCGTCCGCCCAGGCCGCCCCCGCCAGGCCCTCGGTCACGGCCGTCCGCATCAGGTGGTGCCAGCTGGGGTGGAAGTCGACCTCGTCGACCCGGTTGCCGTACCGGTCGTGGCTGCGCAGCTCCGGCTCGTGCCGGTTGGCCAGCTCCCCCCACTCCTGCGCCTCCGCGCTCCCGGCCCGCGCCCCCAGCCGCCGGATCCCCTGCTCGGCCCACTCGGCGCCCTCCCGGCGCAGCCCTTCGAGCAGGGCCGGGTCGTCGGAGGCGTCGTACGGGGCGAGCGGCGGCGGCTGATTGGTGACGTCGTGGGTGGCGTACTGCGGCTGCGGGAGCGCGGCGGTCGAGTCCATGACTCCATGTTGCACTCTCGCTACGGCTGTAGCAATACTGCAATATGATGCCGCACGTACAGTACGTGACCATGCGTATGAACGTGTCCGCCGAGCCCGACGGCGCCGGTCTGCGGCCGCTGTCCGCCCGGTCGGTCGTGCTGAGCCTGCTGCTGGGCACGCATCCGCCGCGGCTGCCGGTGAAGGACCTGCTCCGGCTCGTGGAGCCGTTCGGGGTCGGCGGCTCCGCGCTGCGGGCCGCGCTCAGCCGGATGACGGCCGCCGGCGACCTGCGCCGCACCGACGACGCCGTCTACGGCCTCAGCGACCGACTGCTGGCCCGCCAGCGGCGCCAGGACGAGGCGGTGCGGCCCCGCACGCGCGCCTGGCAGGGCGACTGGGAGATGCTGATCATCACGACCACGGGCCGCGGCCCCGCCGAACGCGCGGACCTGCGCACCCGCCTGGCCTTTCTCCGCCTGGCCGAACTCCGTGAGGGCGTCTGGCTCCGCCCGGCGAACCTGGTCCGCCCGCTGCCCGCCGACGTGCTGGAGATCACCGAGCCCTGCACGGCCCGCCCGTCCCGCCCCGCACCCGAACTCGCCGCCGAGCTCTGGCCGTTGACCACCTGGGCGGGTACCGCCCGCGCCCTGCTGAGCCGCGCGGCCGAGGCCCACCGGCCGCCGGACCGCTTCACGGTCTTCGCGGCGGCCGTACGCCACCTGCTGAAAGACCCCGTCCTGCCCCCGGAACTCCTGCCCGCCGACTGGCCGGGCGACGACCTGCGCGGCGCCTACGCGGCCTACCGCGCGGAACTGGGCGAGCCGGCCGAGGGCGGGTGACGTCGGGCGAAGCCGGCTGACCCCGGCGGGCGCCGGACCGCCGGTGAGGGGCCCGGGACCGGAGTGCGGCGGCACGGGAATCTCCCTGGGCGAGTCCGGACGATCATGCGAGAGTGGTCCCATGACGGCAGCACGGGACACGGCGGCGGTGGCCGGCGAAGCCGAGGCGCTCGCGGCCGCCGGACTGCGGTGGCTGACCGGGTCCGCGCGGGAGACCACCGCGGGGGGCCTCGGCTGGCCGAACCGCCGCTCTGACAGCGACGTCGCCCCGGCGTTCTACGGCGGTACGGCCGGGCAGGTCCCGGTGCTCCTGGAGGCATGGCGCCACTTCGGCGACGACTCCTACGCCGACACCGCCCTGCGCGCGGGCCGCGGCCTCGCGGACGCCGTCGCCGGCGTCGACGACGACTCCCTGTACTTCGGCCGCACCGGGATGGCGCTGGTCCTGAGGGAGCTTCAGGAAGCTCTCGGCGACCAGGCCGCCGGTGCCGCGGCCGACCGGGCGCTGGCGGTCGTGCGGTCACGCTTCGACGGCACCCGGTGGGGGGTCCTGTTCGAGCTGATGGGGGGCAACGCGGGGATCGGCCTCGGCGCACTCGCGGCCAAAGACCCCGAACTGGCCGTCCTGGCCGTGGAGCCGTACCTGCGGACGGCGGAGCCGACGCCGGCGGGCGTCCAGTGGCCTCACCGCACGGGTGTCGAATCCCGTCTGCACCACGTGTCGCACGGCACGCTCGGGATCGTCCTGGCGCTGGCCCGGGTCGGCGGAGCCACCGGCCGCACGGACCTGGTCGAACTGGCCCTGGCCGGTGCCGCGGACGTGGTGGCGCGGGACCGGGCGGGGCCCGTGGGCTTCCTGGTGCCGCACTCCACCCCCCAGTACCGCCCCGACGTGGTCGATCCCGTCAGCTACGGCTGGTGCCACGGCCCGGCCGGCGACGCCCAGGCCTTCCGGCTGCTGCGGGACGTCACCGCCGACCCGGTCTGGACCGACCTCGCCGACCGCTGCTGGCACACGGTCACCCGCTCCGGCCTGCCCCAGCGGCTGCGCCCCGGCTTCTGGGACAACAACGGCCGCTGCTGCGGCACCGCGGGCGTCCTCGCCCTGGCCTGCGACCGGATCGCCGAACGGCAGGACCCCTACGAGTTCGCCCACGTGCTCGTCGCGGACCTCGCCGCCCGCGCGGTCCGGGACGAGGACGGCGCTCGCTGGTCCAACGTCCAACACCGGCCCGTCCCCGGCGACCTCGAACCGCGCACCGGCTGGGCGATGGGCAACGCGGGCGTCGTCCGCGAACTCCTGCGCTTCGTACGGCTGAGCCGCGGCGGCGATCCCCGGTACGCGGTCGCCTGGCCCGACCAGCCGCCGGTGCCCGGCACTCCGACCTGACGGACCGGGTGTGCGGAAGGGCCTCGCCCGCCCGGCCGGACTCACCCCGTCCCCGGGTGGGCGGCGGCCTGCTCCATGGCGTTGTCCAGACGGGTGATGACGGCGCGCGCGTCACCGTTCTCGGTGCGCCGGATCAGTTCCAGAGCCGGCCGCAGGAGGCCGCCCGGCCGGGCGATCAACCGCGCGAGCACGGCGGCCCGCAGGTCGAGCCGCTCGATGGTGGCCTCGCGTTCCGCTTCGCTCTGGCCGGCCAGCAGGACGGCGTTGTACCAGGCCTCCTCGCGGGACTGCCGGACACTGAAGTCGAGGATCCGTTCGTCGGTACGGCCACCGACCCTGTCGAGCAGTGACATGAACGGCGAGAGGGCGTCGACCGAGTCCTGCACCGCCAGCACCACCCGCGCCAGGATGTCGTTGATCAGCAGGAAGTCGTGCCGCAACTCCTGGACGGCCGGGCCCGGGCTGGTCCGCGCGGCGGCGACGGCCAGGTCGAGGTTGATGTGGGCGTTCACGCCGAGCACCAGATGCTGGACGATGACGGTATCGGCGTCCTCCAGCAGCCCGAACGCCTCGCGCCAGCAGCGCGGCCCGCCGTGATCGCGGCGCCAGGCGTCGTACGCCTCGAAGTAGCGGTTGCCGAAGTGGGTGTCGAAACGGTCCATGCGGGGGCCGTCGTCGAAGAGCCCGCCGTGGATGGCCGTCCGGACCTCGACGGTCACCTGGCGGTACAGCGCCGCGAAGTACCCGACCCGGTCACCGGCGCGGGCGGCCTCCCCCACGATCCCGGCGAGCCTGTCCACGACCTCGTCGATGTTCTCTGCGTTCCCTGCCGCCATGCCCGACTCCGTCCCCCGGTCTCCTGGTTCATCCCCGCTCCACGGCGCACGCGAACCACCCGGGACGCGGCCGGCACCGCATGAGTGGCGAAGGCCCCGCCGCCCGGGCTCACTTGCAGGTGACCGCCGAGGTCGTGTACCCCTCGCCGGCGCGAGCCGATCAGACGGGTTCGGCTCCGGACGGCACGGTGCTCGGTGCCGGATCCGCTTTCGCCGGCAGGTGGTTGAAGAGCAGGTTCAGGACGATCGCGGTCAGACAGCCCGCGCTGATACCGCTGTTCATCACCGTCTGGAACCAGTCGGGGAACTTCTCGTAGACCGTCGGCACCCCCACCGGCAGCAGTCCGACCGCCACCGAGACGGCCACCACCGTCAGGTTGTCGTTGCCGCGGAAGTCCACGGCCGCCAGCGTACGCAGGCCGCTCGCCGCGACCGTCCCGAACATCACCAGGCCGGCGCCGCCGAGCACCGGGGCCGGTACGGCCGCGACCACCGCGCCCAGTTTGGGCAGCAGACCGAGCAGCACCAGCATGCCGCCGGCCGCCGCGACCACCCAGCGGCTGCGCACCCGGGTCATGCCGACCAGGCCCACGTTCTGCGCGAACGCCGTGTACGGGAACGTGTTGAAGACCCCGCCCAGGACGGTCGAGAGACCGTCGGCACGCAGACCGTCGGACAGGGAGCGCGGCTCGACCCTGCGGCCGGTCATCTCGCCGACCGCGATCAGGTCACCGGTCGTCTCCGTCATGGTGACAAGGGCCACCACCAGCATGGAGACGATCGCGGACGCCCTGAACGTCGGCGTACCGAAGTGGAACGGCGTGCTGATGCCCAGCCAGTCCGCGTCGCCGACCCCGCCGAAGTCCGTGAACCCGAAGGGCACCGCCACCGCGAGGCCGACCGCGATCCCGACCAGGACCGCGATCCGGGCGAGGTACACCGGGGCGAACCGCCGCACGCCGATCACCACCGCGAGCACGAAGGCGGCCAGCGCCAGGTTCTTCGGTTCGCCGAAGTCCTTCGCACCGGCGCCGCCCGCCGCCCAGTTGCCCGCGACCGGCAGCAGCGAGAGCCCGATGATCAGGATCACCGTTCCGGTGACCAGCGGCGGGAAGAAGCGCAGCAGCTTTCCGAAGACCGGGGCCAGGAGCATGATCGCCAGACCTGAGACGATCACCGAGCCGTAGATCGCGGGCAGGCCGCCGCCCGTGGTGCCGATCAGGACCATCGGCGACACCGCGGCGAACGTGCAGCCCTGCATGATCGGCAGCCGGACGCCGAAGCGCCAGAAGCCGACGCACTGGATGAGCGTCGCCACCCCGCACACCAGCAGGTCGGCGGTGATCAGATACGCCAGGTCGGCGGCCGACAGCTTCATCGCACCGCCCACGATCAGCGGGACGGCGACGGCACCCGCGTACATCGCGAGCACGTGCTGCAGGCCGAACGCGGCCAGGTGCCGTACGGGTGGCACCTCGTCGACGGGATGGACGGGGGCGGGGGCGGCGGTGGTGGACACGAGCACTCCAGGGCGGCGGCGGGACGACATCCGGTCAGGACGAGACCGTAAGCGGCTTGAACAGTTTGTTGATTGCCGTGGTGTTGCCGGTACATGTCCTGCCCACCTGATCGCGCTCGACGCGCTACGCCCCCGAGCGCGCCGCCGTCAGCAGGGCGTCCCAGTCGGCCAGCTTGACCACCCCGCGGCCGAGGCGGGCACCGAGCGCCGCCTCCGCCCGTTCGATCGCCTGCCACCCCGGCCACTCGACCGGCCGGACGCCCAGCGAGCGCAGCGCGGCGACCGGATCCTCCGGCACCGCCCGGCCGAGCAGCACGGGCGCGTCCGCCAGGAGCGAGGTCACCGTCTCCTTGGCGTCGGGCCGGTTGGTGCCGATGACGCCGGTCGGGCCGCGCTTGATCCAGCCGGCCACGTAGTCACCGGGCGCACTGGCGCGACCGTGCAGGACCCGGCCGGCCGCGTGCGGCACGGTGCCCGTCCCCGCGTCGAACGGGAGCCCGGCCAGCGGTACCCCGCGATAGCCCACCGACCGCAGCACCAACTGCGCGTCGAGGGTCTCGTACCGGCCGGTGCCCCGCACCCCGCCGAACTCGTCCGGCTCCGTCCGTTCGAAGCGCACCGCGCTCACCCGCCCGCCGTCCGCGAGCAGTTCGACCGGGCGCAGGAAGAACCGCAGCCAGATGCGGCGCCGCGCGCCCCGGGCGCCGGCCCCGTCCCAGCCGCGCAGCACCTCCACGTTGCGGCGCTGCGCGGCAGGCAGCGCGGACGGGTCCGCGTAGGCCGGATCGAGCGCCAACTCGTGCGGATCCACGCGGACTTCGGTGTCCGGCAGAGCAGCGAGCTCGCGCAGTTCCTTGGTGGTGAAACGGGCTTGGGAGGGCCCGCGCCGGCCCACCACATGGACCTCTCTTATGCGGCTCGCCGCCAGCGCGGTCAGCGCCGCCTGCGGCATGTCGGTCGGGCTCAGCTCCGCCACGCCCCGGGCCAGCATCCGGGCCACGTCCACCGCGACATTGCCGACGCCGATGACCACCGCAGAGCGGGCGTCGCGCACGAAACCGGCGTCGATCGCGTCCGGATGCGCGCTGTACCAGGACACGAACTCGGTCGCCGACCAACTGCCCGGCAGCTCCTCGCCCGGGATGCCCAGGCGCCGGTCACCGGCGGCGCCCACGCAGTACACCACCGCGTGGTACAGCTCGCGCAGCCGCTCCACCGGGAGTTCGCCGGGGCCGCCGCCGATCCGGACCCCGCCGAGGAACCGCACCCGCTCGTGTTCGAGGACCGTGCGCAGGTTGCCCTGCAGCGACTTGATCTTCTCGTGGTCCGGGGCGACGCCGTAGCGCACCAGTCCGTACGGGCACGGCAGCCGGTCCAGGACGTCCACGACCACCGTGGGGTCGAGCTGGACGAGGCTCTGGGCGGTGTAGCACCCGCTGGGCCCGGAGCCGACGACGGCGACACGCAACACGGGGGACTCCTTGCCCGAGGGGCTGGTGGCTCCAGCATCCCACCGGTGCGTCCGCCTCGACAGGGGCCGCTGGGGTGAAGCGGAAGCGTGTCCGGCCGTACGGGATGTGATCATGCGGTTACGTTTCGTGTGTGCTAGAAGCATCCTTTCTTAATCTTTCTGATCGGCGTGCGGAGGACGGCACGGTGTCCGTGACGCCGGCCTGGGAGGTGCAGGAGCACACAGGGGCCACGTCCTGGTTCCAGGTCCGGCTGGCCTTCGGGGACGGCGCTCAGGTGGAGGCCCTCGCCGTGGTGGCCGGGGGGCGGGTGTCGATCGAGGACGTCAAGGCGCAGCCCGCGCTGTCCCTGGCCGATCTGACGGTGCTCGCCGACTGGATCGAGGAGCCGCTGTTCAGGGCGTGCGGGATGGAGTCGTACGCGGACGAGGAGCCCGCGGCCGAGGATCTCGACGACGGCTCGGCGGGTCCGGAAGGCGTCGAGGGAGCGGAGCGGACGGAGGGCGGTGAAGGTGCGGAGGGTGCCGCCGGTCCGCGACGCGCCCGGCCCGCCTGGCCACGGGGCATCGAGGGGCGGTGGCTGGTCGCCCAGGAGTACCGGGCCGCGCAGGAGGAGGGTGCCGACCCCGTCCTCGCCGTGATGCGGGCGACCGGGCACAGCCGGCGGCGGTCGCTCCGGCTCATCGCCCAGGCGCGTGACGCGGGCTTTCTGACACCGCGTCACGCGCGACGCTGACGGCGCCGGTCACATGGACCCGGACCGGTCCTCCGTGGCGAAGAACCGCGACAGGTCCTGCGGCTCCGTCGCGGGCGCGGACTCCGGGGGGACGCCCAGCTCCCAGTCGAGCCCGTAGCGCTCGAACAACTCCGCCCGCAGCACCGGGACCGGCATCGGTACCCCTGGCACCAGCGCCGCGTACACCGCCCCCATCAGCAGCGCGCGCAGCATCGGGTAGTCGGCCGTGACGTCTGGCGAGCCGTAGCGGGCGACGGTGTCGCCGAGCAGCTCCGACAGCCGGCGCTGCTCGGGGCACTGCACGAAGCCCTCCGCCTGGAGCAGGCCCGCCATGTGCTGGCGCATCAGCACCGGCCTGTCGCGCGTGAGGCCCAGGATGGCGTCGATGGCGCGGGCCAGCCGCTCCCGGCCGTCCTCCGTGTGCGGCTCGCGCTCCAGTCCCTCCTCCAGCGTGCGGTGCATCAGCCGGTGCACGGCCGACTGCACCAGCTGGCGCTTGCCGGGGAAGTAGTACGACACCAGTCCGCGCGCCGATCCGGCCCGGTCGGCGATGGCGCCCAGCGTGGTGGCCTCGAAACCGTGCTCGTCGACCAGCTCGACCGCGGCCTGCAGCAGCCGCTCCCGGGAACGCCTGCGCAACTCTTCATTGACCGAGGCGCTGCGAGGGGACATGCTGGAGCTCCTGCGTTGACTGGCTGCCAGCCAACTATAATCGACGCAGTGGGCACCGCCTTGCGCGGGGCCTGTTCAGTGCTGCCGTCCGTCCGGGACGACACGGGGGAGCGTCTCGGGCGGACGGCTCACACAGGTCACGCCTGTGTGCGCGTGACCGGTCGGCGGGCCACGCCCACCAGGTCGAGCACCGGCAGCAGCGCGTCCGGCCGTTCGGCCACCGGCAGATGGTCCACGAAGTGCACCCGGCAGCCCAGCGCCGCCGCGCCGCCGTCGGCGGGCCTGCTGTCCCCGACCATCAGCGTCTCGGCGGGCGCGGCCCCGAGCGCCTCCAGGGCGACCGTGAAGAGCCGCGGATCGGGCTTTTGCACACCGTGCTCGTACGACAGGACGTACGTGTCCACGAACGCGTCGAGACCGTGGGCGCGGAAGACCGGGCGCAGGTCCCAGCCGATGTTGCTGACCACGCCGACCGCGATCCCCTGTGCGCGCAGCGTCCGCAGCACCTCGGCGGCATCCGGGTACGGCGCCCAGGCGTCCGGGACCATGTGCCGCCGGTACAGAGCCTCGTGCAGGGCCGGATCCGGCAGCGGCACCCGGCGGGAGAGCCCGGTGTACGCGGCCCGGTGCTGCTCCGCGCTCCGGTCGCGCACCTCCCACACCTCGGCGAGTTCCGCGGGCAGCTCCACCGGGTTCGCCCCGCCGGGCTGCGCTCCGGCCACCTCGAGCGCCCGTGCGGTCACGGCCAGCTCCGCTTCGGTGAGCCGCGCCCCGGGCGCCGTACCGGCCCCGGTCTCGGCGAGCACCGCCCGCAGCCAGGATTCGGTGGACTCGATACGGAAGAGCGTCCCGGAGAAGTCGAAGAGCACGGCAGCCATGCACCGGACTTTACCCGGGCGGCAGTCCGGCGCGGACTGCCGCCCGGGAGGTGCTCCGTCCCGGCTCGGCGGGGAGCGGGGCGCCGTGGAACGTGACGGCCGGCCGGCCGCGTCTGACGGCGAAGTCGCCGGTGAGGAGCGTCCCCCGGGGATCCGCGCCGCCGCCACGGTCCCGGCTGCCCGGTCCGCTCCCCGCGCCCGCGCCTCCTGCGGTGTGGACGCCCTGCTGCCGAGGGCCGACGGCCGACGGCCGACCGCCAGGCCGCCGATCGTCGGCAGCGGGGCCGGCGGCCGGGCCCTGAACGGGGCCGTCCGTTAGCGGGAGCGTCGCCGGCCGTCGCGCTCCCACTCGTACGCCACCACCGCCAGCGCCACCACCAGGGCCCCGAGCAGCCAGCCGCCCAGGATGTCCGAGGGCCAGTGGACGCCGAGCCACACCCGGGTCAGGCCGACGCCGACGATCGAGACACCGGCCCCGAGCAGGGCCGTGCGCCGCAGTGCCCGGCCGGTGCCGCAGCGGTGCAGCAGCCACAGCAGCAGGCCGCAGACCACGGTGGCCGTCATGGTGTGCCCCGAGGGGAACGCCGCGTAGTGGGCGGACGCGACCGGGTCGTGCCACTCCGGACGCGGGCGGTCGACGGCGGCCTTCAGGGACTGCTGGGCGACGGTGCCCAGCGCGCACGTCACGGCCAGCCACAGTGCGGTCCACCATGCCGAGTGCCGCCACACCAGCCACACCGCGACCCCCGCGCACAGCAGGCGCATGGTCAGCGGGTCCCAGACCCAGTCCGTGAGGATGCGCAGCACCTGGGTGGTGCCGTGGTCCGCGACGGCCCAGCGGTGGGTCGTGTCGGCGATGTCCTCGTCCAGTGCGACCAGCGGGGGCCACTCGCCGGCGACGAGGGCGAGCAGCAGCGCCGAGGAGAGGGCGAGGACGGCGGTCGTGAGAAGCGGGGCGGGACGGTCGCTGGGCGGGGGGCGCATGACGTGATCTTTGCCGAATCATTGCCCGCAGGGCAATTCCCCATGTCGACAAGGCTTTACCCGAGCGCGCGCAGTCCGGGCACGAGCGCCACCAGTACCGGGACCGCCGGAACAAGGGCAGCGGTCGCGGTCAGCCGCAGCCGGTGCCGGGCCGGGAGCCGGTCCGGGGCGGTGAGCAACCGGTCGACGCGCTGCGGGACATGCGCGTGCGAGGCCGGTCCGGGACCGAACACGCCCCGGTCCTCGTTGAGTTCGACCAGGGCGAGCGCGGTGGTGAGACGGCCGTGGCGCCGGGAGGCCGTGTCGTCGGCGGCCAGTTCGACCAGCCGGTGCATCTCGTCGCGGAACGCGGCGAACACCGGGATCTGCGGAAACCCGCCCGCCAGCGCGGCCGAACAGTGCAGCAGCCAGTCGTGCCGGGCCTGGGCGTGCCCCTGTTCGTGGGCGAGGACCGCGTCCAGCCGGCCGCCCTTCAGCCGTCGCAACGCGGCCGTGGTCACCACGAGTCGAGGCGGTGCGCCGGGCAGCCACCAGGCGTCGGAGCGGTCACCCTCCAGGACGACCAGGCGGTCGGTGGACCTCTCCTCACCGGGCAACAGCGGTGCGCGGGCGAGGAGTTCGGCCCGCCGCTGTCGGCGCCGGGCCCTGGCGCCCGAGATCTCGCGCACCAGCATCGCGCCGCTCCACAGCCCGGCGCAGGCGAGTGTCAGCGCGGTCACCGCCGCCCAGGGGCCGCTCGCGGTGAGCGGGTAGGCGTCCGCCACCCCGCTCGGGGCGTTCGCGAACAGCCGCCCCCGCGCCGCCTGCCAGGCCGCCGCCGCGCTCAGCGTCATCGACAGCGCACAGCACAGCAGTACGGCCGCCACCACGCACTGCCACACCCACAGGGCGACGACCGGCTCCCGGTCCGTCCAGTCGGCCCGGGCGAGCAGCCGGGGGCCGGCCACGGCCGTCAGGGCGCCGAGCAGCAGCAGTGCCACGGGGACCATCATGGTCGGCAGCCTATGAGCGGGGTGCCACCGAGGGGTACAGCCCGTTGCGCCAAAGTGACGCAGGCAACGTGTGCGCTCCGGGTGCCGTCACCCGCTCACAGTCCCAGCAGCATCGCCACCATGCCGATTCCCATCGACAACCGGCAGGCCCGGGCCAGTTCGGGCCGGTCGCCCCAGCCGGCCGTCCCGCTCCCGGCCGCGGCGACCGCGACCGGAACCAGCCGGGACCCGGACAGCAGGACATAGCCGGTGAAGTAGACGAGCAGCAGCCCGGTCACCGCCGGGACTCCGGCGCCGCCGTGGTGATGAGTGCCGGGAGAGGCCGCCATCGCCGCCGCCATGTAGACCATCGCCACCGTCCCCACCAGGTGGTGGAGATGGTGCAGGCTGTCGCGGGCGCTGAACAGGGCGCGCGCCGCGGCGGCGCCGAACACCGTCGCGTACAGCGGCCATGCCCAGACCGGTGGGGTGAAGACGGTCGCGGGTACGGCCATCGCGGCCATGCCGAACCCCATCAGCGCCTCGCCGCCCGCGGCGCGCCGCTGTTCCTCGACGCTGCTGCGCATCCGCAGCAGGCAGTAGGCCCCGGTCGCCGCGCACAGCGCGACCAGCAGCCAGCCGGGCGAAGCCGGTCCGTGCACGCGCACCTCCCCGCTCGACATCGCATCGATGGATGCGATGCCCCGCCCACCCGGCGCGCACGCGAGCGCAAAGGTGTACACGGGGAGCACTCGGTAGAGCACAGCAGGTGAGGGTGGCGTGTTCGCACGGTATCCGACGGCCGTCCCGGCGGCATGTCCGAGAATATTTCACCAGTAAAACACATGCTAAATTGATGGTATGAGCACTGCGACCCCGACCACCCGCCGTCTGCCCCTCGCCGGGGCGCTGCGCCTCGGGCGGCCCTCCGACATCTGGTTCAAGCCCGCCCTCAGCGCGGTCGCCGCGGTCGCTCCGCCCAACCTGACCCTGCTGACCCTCGGCCGCCTCGACCTGGCGATGTACGCGATGGCCGGGTCGCTGTGCGCCCTCTACGGCCACAACCGTCCCTACCCGGCCCGCGCCCGCACCCTGGCCCTGGTCGTACTCGGCATGACCGGCGGCCTCGCCGTCGCCCTGCTCGCGGCTTCGCTCACCACGAACGCGGCCGCCCTGGTCACCGTCGGCGCCCTGACGGCCGCCGTGCAGAAGGTGCTGTGCGATGCCACCCGGGTCGGCCCGCCCGGCAACGTGGTCCTCACCTTCATCAGCTCCGCCGGGCTGTTCGCCCCGCAGAGTCTCGGCCAGGTACCCGGCCACGTCGGACTCGCCCTGCTCGCGGGCGCCTGGGCGTGGCTGGTCGGCATGGCGCCCGGGCTGCTGCGCCCGCACGGTCCCGAACGCCGGGCCACCGCCCGGGCCCTGCACGCCACCGCCGCCTACGCCGGCACCCGCGGTACCGGAGAGGGCCACGCCCGGGCCCGGGCCGCCGCGGCGGCCGCCGTGCAGGCCGCCTGGCAGTCCCTGCTCGCCACCGGCGCCCGTCCCGACCGCACCCGCCGTGCCCTCGAACACCTCGTCGTCCGTGCCGAGGTCGCCCTCGCCGCCCCGGCCGACGCCGACCCGGAGCGGCTGCGCGGCTGGGCACACCTGCTGCGCGGCACCGGACGCGTCCCGCGGGTGGCCGGCGCCGCCGACGAACTCCCCGGCGTCGACACCGAACGCGCCCTACCGGACCGCTCCCTGTGGCACCGGCTCCGCCCGCTCGCCCCACTCGCCACCCGTACCGCGCTCGGCTGCGCCCTCGCCGGATACGCCTCCCTCGCCCTCGGCGTCGGCCGCCCCTACTGGGCGCTGGTCACCGCCGCCTCCCTCTACCAGGCCAACACCACCCTCACCTGGAGCCGGGGCGTCCAGCGCGTCGTCGGCAACCTCCTCGGCGTCCTGGTCTTCGCCGCGGTCGTGCCGCTCGCCCGTCCGCACCCGGCCGTGCTGGTGCTGAGCTGCCTCGCCTTCAACTTCGGTGCCGAGGCGCTGATCGGCCGCAACTACTGGCTCGGCAGCGTCTGCGTCACCCCGATGGCCCTGCTCATCACCGAGTTCGCCCGCACCCAGGACTCCGGGCAGCTGATCACCGAGCGGGTCCTGGACACCCTGGTCGGTGCGCTCGTCGGCTTCGCCGCCGCCGTCGTGGTCACCGACCGGCGGGCCGGCGACCGCATCGAACACGCCCTGACCGCGGTCGAACGGGCCCGGGAGGAGGCCGCCCGGCTGCTGGCCCAGCGGCGCCCGGCCCCGCGTGCCCTGGAGACCGCCCGCCGTACCCTGTCCGCCGCCCTCGCCGAGCTGCGCGCCGTGGCCGACGCCGCGTCCGGCGAGTGGTGGCAGCGCGCACTGCCCGAGGAGCGGGTCGTGCTCGCCGAGCAGTCCGGACACCGTACGCTCGCTGCGACGGTACGACGCCAGGGACCGCACTCCTGGAACGGCACGAGGACTACGGAGGACGTACGGCCATGACGGCGACCAGCGGACGACCGGCGGCCGGCGGCGACGCGGACGGAGGCCCGGGCGGAGACGACACGGTCGCCGCCGTCGTCCGTCAGTGGCGGAGCGTCCATCCCCAGCTGGACACCGGACCCATGGAGGTCATCGGCCGGATCAACCGCTGCGCCGCCCTTCTCCAGCAGGCGGAGGACGCGCCGCTGCGCCGGGCGGGCCTCAGCCGACCCGAGTTCGACCTGCTCGGAGCGCTGCGCCGCACCGGCCACGAACTGACCCCGAGCGAGCTGGCGAAGGAGACCTTCTCCTCCGGTGCCGCCGTCACCAAACGCCTCAAGCAGCTCACGGAGCGGGGCCTGGTCGAGCGACGCGGCGACGCCCGGGACCGGCGGGTGGCCCACCTCCGTCTCACCGACGCCGGGCGCGAGCTGGTCGACGGCATCCTGCCCGAGCAACTCGCCTACGAGACGGCGGTGCTGTCCGTGCTCGCCCCCGCCGGACAGGGCGCACTGGCCGGTCTGCTGGCCGAGTTGCTGGGACGCCTGGAGGGCCGAATGGGTGCGCTGCGAGCCTGACGACAGGAGGGCCGGGCCCTTCCCTGAGCCGGGCCCTCAGCCCATCCCTTCAGCCTTCCCCATCCGGCCGCGGGACGCCGAACACCACGCCCCGCGGACCGGTGTGCCGGACTGACGGCGGCCGTCGGACCCCGGGGCCTCAGATGCCCGGCCGGTACCGGATCGGATGGTCGGCCGGTACCTCCACCAGCACGATCCTGATGCCGTCCGGATCCGCGAGCCACATCTCGACCAGGCCCCACGGCTCCTTCACCGGCGGGCGGACGATCTCGACGCCCCTGGCCACCAGTTCCTCGTGCGCCGCGCCGACGTCGGGGACCTGCATCCACAGCTGGACGGCGGGGGCGGCGGGGCCGTCCGCGCGGCCGGAGACCTCCAGGAAGCCGCCACCCAGGAAGTAGACCGTGCCGCGCTCGGGGCCGGTGCCGAACTCGCGGTAGACGGCGAGGCCGAGCTGCTCCCCGTAGAAGGCGCGGGAGCGCTCGGGGTCGCTGGGGCGGACAAGAGTACGACTGCTCACGACGTGCACCATGCGACCGGAGCGTAACCCCACCCGACGCCGCCACCCGGCACCCGCCACCCGGTGACCGTGCGCTCCCTGCCTCGGTCCGTCGGCGGTGAGGGGCGGCGATAGGCTCGGGTGCGGTTCAGGCTGCCCGAGATCGGAGAGACCGCCCATGGAGAACCCCGTCACCGCACTGACTTTCCGCGACGCCACCGACGCCGACGTGGACGCGCTGGTCGCGCTGATCGAGTCGGCGTACCGGGGCGACGAGAGCCGGACCGGCTGGACGACCGAGGCGGACATCCTGGAGGGACAGCGGACCGACCCGGAGGGCGTCCTCGAGGTCGTCAAGGCGCCGGACGGCAAGCTGCTCACGGTCGAGCGGGACGGCCGGATGGTCGCCTGCTGCCAGCTGGAGCACCGCGGCACCCACGCCTACTTCGGCATGTTCGCGGTCAGCCCCGCCCTCCAGGGCGCCGGCCTCGGCAAGGTCGTCATCGCCGAGGCGGAGCGCCGGGCCCGCGAGGACTGGGGCGCCACGGAGATGCACATGACGGTGATCTCCGTGCGCGAGGACCTGATCGCCTGGTACGAGCGGCGCGGCTACCGCCGTACGGGAAAGATGACGCCGTTCCCGTACGGCGACGAGCGCTTCGGCATCCCCCAGCGTGCCGACCTGCGGTTCGAGCTGCTGGTCAAGCCTCTGGTGTGACGGCTCACGCGGTGAAGCGGGCGGTGCGTTTGATCTCCGGGTAGTCGGTCGTCGCGCCGTCCAACTGGAGGGCGCGCACCAGCCGCAGGTCGTCCTGGGTGTTCACCACCCAGCCGATCACCTTCAGGTCCGCCTTGCGGGCGAGCTCGACGACCTCCAGGGTCAGCCGCCGGATGTTCAGGCAGAGGGTCGCCGCCCCCGCCTCCCGGGCCCGCTCCACCACGTCGGTGCCGTAGCGGCTGGCGATCAGCGCGGTCCGTACGCCCGGCACCAGCCGGCCGATCTCGGCGACGGCCTCGTCGTGGAACGACGACACCTCCACCCGGGACACCAGGTCCCGCCGCTGCATCAGCTGGGCCAGCGCGCGGGCCGCCGCCACGTCCTTGATCTCGGCCTGCAACGGGGCCTGCACCGCGTCCAGGACCTCCTCGAAGACGGGCACCCGCTCACCGCGGCCCGCGTCCAGGGTGCGCAGCTCCTCCAGGGTCTTCTCGGCGATCGGGCCGGTGCCGTCGGTCGTGCGGTCGACCTCCGCGTCGTGCATGACGACCAGGGCGCCGTCCTTGCTGAGGTGCAGATCGAGTTCGATCAGGTCGAGGCCGGCCTGCTGGGCGGCGACGAAGGAACGGAGGGTGTTCTCGGGCTCGACGCCCATGACTCCGCGGTGACCGATGGTAAGGAAGTTCAAGATTCAACTCGCTTCCGTCGACGGCGGCGGGGATGCACGCGCGCGGACCGTACGACGGGACGTCGCTGTCCACGCGGCTGGGCGCAGCCTAATGGCCGCCCGTCGTGATGAACCCCCTGCGTGCGCGGGGGATTGGTGCGCCGGGCGCGTGGTGCCTGGCTCGTGCCCCTGTCGGAGGTCACCCGGGGGTGGGCGCGTCCCGCCGCGCATTGACCGGCCGGATCCATGCGATGCAGAACAGCTGACGCTCCGTCATCGATCGCGACGAATGTGAGCGCCTTCACGGTTTCGGACAGGAAAAAGCGCGGTGAAGGTGCGGTGCCGCAGGATAATTTCCTGAGGGCCCTCTTGCTGGGAGAAAGCCCGTACGCATACGGTGTCCTTACGCGAGGTACACCCGTGGAGGATGGGTCATGACGGAAATTCTTGTGCAGGTGGGTTCGGAGGAGCGGGTTCCTCCCGTGACCAGGGTGGTCGAGCACCCGGCGTGGCCCGTGCTCAAGAATGGCGTGGAACGGATCCGGCCATGGCAGTCCAAGGACGGGTCGATCGACTTCGACGCCGAGGGCGCGCCCGCGCGCGCCGACGCCGAACGCGCCGTGGACACGGTGATCGCCGCCGTCGAGGAGCTGTCCCCGCTGCTTCCGCACGACGCCGACTACCACCGCGCCCTGGTGACCGACCTGCGGCGGTGGGCCGTCGGTGGCTTCCAGGTGCCCGACTTCCTCGACTCGCTGCTGGCCTTCCAGCCCGCCGCGAGCCGCGCGCACGGCCTCCAGCATCTGGTCGTCTTCCCGATGTACACCCAGAACGGCAACCCGGACCGCAACCTGGAGGCGGTCGCGCTGCGCATGGTCTGGCCCGACTGGCTGGCCGAGCTGGAGCGCACCCGGTACGACAACCCGCTGTTCTGCGGCATCACCTTCGAGGACTTCACGGCCGGGTACGACACCAACTCCGCCGTCCTCTTCCCGGAGACCATCGCCGTGCGCCAGGCGCCGGAACGATTCTCCTGGGGCGGCATCTTCTGCGACCGCGAGGCCGCCCGGTTCCGCCGGGTCACCGACGCGGCGGTGGACCTCCTCGGCCTCGAACTTCCCGAGGACATCGCCGCCATGGTCCACGACCAGAAGCGCTGCGAGGAGGCCTTCGTGCTGTGGGACATGGTCCACGACCGCACCCACAGCCACGGCGACCTGCCGTTCGACCCGTTCATGATCAAGCAGCGCCAGCCGTTCTGGATGTACGGCCTGGAGGAGCTGCGCTGCGACCTCACCGCCTTCAAGGAGGCCGTGAAGCTGGCGGCCGACGGCGTCCCGCAGGCCCGTGACGTGCAGTACGCGGTCCTCTTCGACCGGATGTTCCGCTTCCCGGTCACCGGCGACCGGGTGCGCAACTATGACGGGCTCGGCGGCCAGCTGCTCTTCGCCTACCTGCACAAGCACGACGTGGTGCGCTGGACCGACAACAAGCTCGCCATCGACTGGGAGCGTGCCCCGCAGGTCACCAACCAGCTGTGCGGCGAGATCGAGAAGCTCTACCGGGACGGCATCGACCGCCCGAAGCTGGTCCACTGGTTCGCCGGCTACGACCTGGTCGCCACCTACCTCGCCCCGCACCCCGGCTCCAAGTGGGCCAAGGGCCCCGAGGCCCTCGACCTGAGCCTGCCGCCGCGCAAGCTCGTGGACGACGTGCTTGCGGACGAGTTTCCGCTGAGCATGTTCTACGAGGCCCTGTCCAAGAAGCTGAAGAACGTGATCGCCGAGACCAAGGGCATCACCGCGGACAGCGCCGAGCCGGTCGCCGCGTGAGCGACCGCCTTCGGAACACGGCTCAAGAGGGGAAGCAGATGGCGGGCAACGGGTCTCTCAGTGGTGCGGTGATCGCGGTGGCGGGGGCGGGTGGACCCGCCGGGCACGCGACCCTGGTCAGGCTCGCGGGGGCGGGTGCGACCGTGGTCGGCGCCGACAACAATCCCGAGCGCCTGGCCGAGGCCGTGGACGCGGCCCGCTACGCGGGCGGCGGCGCCGTGGTGACCGGTGAGACGGTCGACCTGCTCAACCTGGACTCGACCCGGGCGTGGGCCGACCGCATCGAGAAGGACCACGGCCGGGTCGACGGCCTCGTCCACCTGGTCGGCGGCTGGCGCGGCAGCTCCAAGTTCACCGAGACCGACCTGGCCGACTGGGACCTCCTCGAGAAGCTGCTGATCCGCACCGTCCAGCACACTTCGCTGGCCTTCTACGACGGCCTGCAGCGCAGTGACCGTGGCCGGTACGTGCTGATCAGCGCCTCCGGTGCCTCGAAGCCGACCGCCGGGAACGCCGCGTACTCCGCCGCCAAGGCCGCCGCCGAGGCCTGGACGCTCGCCATGGCCGACGGCTTCCGCAAGGCCGGGACGACCGAGGGCGCCGGGGGCCCGACCTCCGCTGCTGTCATCCTGGTGGTGAAGGCGTTGGTGCACGACGCGATGCGCGCCGAGCGGCCCAACGCGAAGTTCGCGGGCTTCACGGACGTCACGGACCTGGCCCAGGCCGTCGAGGGCGTCTGGAGCAAGTCCGCCTCCGAAGTGAACGGAAACCGTCTGTGGCTGACCGAGCAGCCGTGAACCCTCCGAAGACCGACGCACGTCGCCACCACGACCCGGAGGTCCGCGGCTTCGCCAGTGACAACTACGCCGGCACCCACCCCGAGATACTGGCCGCTCTGGCCCTCGCCAACGGCGGTCACCAGGTGGCCTATGGCGAGGACGAGTACACCGAGAACCTCCAGCGGATCATCCGCGGCCACTTCGGCGCGACCGCGGAAGCCTTCCCGGTCTTCAACGGCACCGGCGCGAACGTCGTCGCACTCCAGGCGGTCACCGACCGCTGGGGTGCGGTGATCTGTGCCGAGAGTGCGCACATCAACGTCGACGAGGGCGGCGCCCCCGAACGCATGGGCGGCCTCAAGCTGCTCACCGTGCCCACGCCCGACGGCAAGCTCACCCCGGAGCTGATCGACCGGCAGGCGTACGGCTGGGACGACGAGCACCGCGCGATGCCGCAGGTCGTGTCGATCACCCAGAGCACCGAGCTGGGCACGCTCTACACGCCGGAGGAGATCCGCGCGATCTGCGAGCACGCCCACGCGCACGGCATGAGGGTGCACCTGGACGGCTCCCGGATAGCCAACGCGGCGGCCTCCCTGAACGTGCCGATGCGCACGTTCACCAACGCCGTCGGCGTCGACATCCTCTCCCTGGGCGGTACCAAGAACGGGGCCGTGTTCGGTGAGGCGGTCGTGGTGATCAACCAGGACGCCGTCAGCCACATGAAGCACCTGCGCAAGCTGTCCATGCAGCTCGCCTCCAAGATGCGCTTCGTGTCGGTGCAGCTGGAGGCGCTGCTGGCGAAGGACCTGTGGCTGCGCAACGCCCGGCACGCCAACGAGATGGCCCAGCGGCTCGCCGAGGGCGTGCGTGCGGTGCACGGCGTGGAGATCCTTTACCCGGTGCAGGCCAACGGGGTGTTCGCGCGGCTCCCGCACGACGTGAGCCTTCGTCTGCAGAAGCGGTTCCGGTTCTACTTCTGGGACGAGGCCGCCGGAGACGTGCGCTGGATGTGCGCCTTCGACACCACCGAGGAGGACGTGGACGCGTTCGTGGCGGCGCTCAAGGAGGAGATGGCGCGCTGAGCGAGCCCACCGCGGAAAGTGCATAGATATGCGGTCACCTGAAAAGTCATTGACTGTCGGGTGGCCGCATTCCTATGCTCTGCGCCCATGCAGCTGATCCAGAACACCGCCGACCTGTCCGCTTACCTGGCCGCCGGTGAGGCCGTCGACCATCAGCACCCCCGGGTCCGCGAGACGGCCGCGCGGCTGGCGTCGGGCGTCGAGGACTCGTATGCCTATGCGCGGGCCGCCTACGAGTTCGTACGGGACACCATCCCGCACTCCGCCGATGCCGGTGATCGGCGTGTCACCTGGCGGGCGTCGGACGTGCTGGAGCAGCGCACCGGCATCTGCCACGCGAAGGCCCACGCCCTGGCCGCCCTGCTGCGGGCCGAGGACATCCCCGCGGCCCTGTGCTACCAGCGGCTGGCGGACGACGACGGTGCCGGTCACCTCGTGCACGGACTGGTCGCCGTCCGCTTCGGCGGTGCCTGGCACCGGCAGGATCCGCGCGGCAACAAGCCCGGCGTCGACGCCCGGTTCTCCCTGGACGGCGAGCGGCTGGCCTGGGTCCCCGATCCGCGGTCCAGTGAGGTGGACTATCCGGTCCTGTACGCTGAACCTCACCCGGCGGTGCTCGGCGCGTTGCAAGCGGCGCCCGACCGTCCGGCCCTGTGGAAGACGCTCCCCACCGCACTCTGAGGCAAGCCAGATGACTCTCACGCTCACCGTGTCCGACGAGGTGCGTGCACTCGCGCCCGGCTTCAGGCATCTCGCGATCGAGGCCCATGGTCTGGTCAACGGGCCCGGCACCGACGCGAGTGCGGCTCTCCTCGACGACGCGGCGCGGCGGCTCGCCGCGCGCCTGGACGGGCGCGCCCCGCACGAGGACCCGCACATGGTGGCCTGGCGTGCGGCCTACACCGCGTTCGGTTCCAAGCCGTCCCGTACCCGGAACTCCGCGGAGGCGCTGGCCAAGCGCGCCCTCGCGGACGGCGGCCTGCCCCGCATCAACCTGCTCGTCGACCTCTACAACGCCATCAGCGTCGCCCACCTCATCCCCGTCGGCGGCGAGGACCTCGACCTCATCCAGGGCGGCATGCGCCTGGTGCGGGCCACGGGCGAGGAGGACTTCGTGACGGTCACGGGGGGCGAGGAGAGCGTCGAGCACCCGGACGCCGGCGAGGTCGTGTGGTGCGACGGAGGGGGTGTCACCTGCCGTCGCTGGAACTGGCGTCAGGGCCCCCGCACCCGCCTGACCGAGCGGACCACCTCGGCCCTCTTCCTGCTGGAGAGCCTCGCCCCGATGCCGGTCGCCGACGTCGAGTCGGCGGGTGCCGAACTCGCCGAGCTGCTGGAGAAGTTCAGCCCGGGGGCGCGTGTCGAGGTGCGGGCGCCCGAGTCGGCCGGCTGAGACTCAGGCCGCTTCGGCCGCCTTCAGCTGCTCCTGCGTGGGTGCCGTACCGCCCAGGTGGCTCGGCAGCCACCAGGTGTCGGTCGTGTCCTTCGGGCGGGCCGGGTAGGCGCGTTGGGCCGCGTCCAGCAGGTCCTGGACGCGCTCGCGCAGGCGGCGGGTGATGGCGCCCGCGTACTGGTCGCGCGGGGCCTCGAGCGGCTCGCCCACCCGGACGGTGATGGGGAGGTGGGTGCGCTTGAAGTTGCGCGGCTGGCCCTTGGTCCACAGCCGCTGGGTGCCCCACAGCGCCATCGGGATCAGCGGGACGCCGGCCTCCTGGGCGAGGCGGGCCGCGCCCGACTTGAAGCTCTTCAGCGTGAACGACTGGGAGATCGTGGCCTCCGGGAAGACCCCCACGATCTCACCGGACTTGAGCGAGTCCAGCGCGTGCTGGTACGCCGTCTCGCCCTGCTTGCGGTCCACCGGGATGTGCTTCATCCCGCGCATCAGCGGACCGGAGATCCGGTGCCGGAAGACCGACTCCTTGGCCATGAAACGCACCAGGCGCTTCTGCGGGAGAGCGGCCAGGCCGTCGAAGACGAAGTCCAGATAGCTGATGTGATTGCTCACCAGCACGGCCCCGCCCGAGCGCGGGATGTTCTCGGAACCCTGGCAGTCGATCTTGAGGTCCCAGACCTTGAACAGCGTCTTGGCGAAACCGATGACGGGACGGTAGACCAGCTCTGCCATGGGCGGGGCGGACCCTTTCTGCTCTGCCTGGGAAAGGGGCTCCCGGCGGGAAAGTTACGGAGCCGTAGGTTTACGGCTTTCGCAGATCGTGCCCGAAGAACGGGCGGGGAGCCAGCCCTGGTGCCCCGGAGTGGCGAGATCCTCGTCACGTCGGCCTATGATCCACCTCGGATTTTTAACCTCCCTTTACTCTGTGCGTACGGTGAATCGGTGGACGAGCAGGAACATCTCGCACCCCAGGCAGTACCCGAACGCCGCGTTCAGGAACGCCGCCGCGAGCGCCAGTCCGGTCGCCGCGAGGCCCAGCCAGCCGGGGCCCAACACGAAGCCGACCAGACCGAGTCCGGCGAACACCAGTCCCACCGCCTGGGCGAATCGCGGGGGTTCGGGTGGTTCGAATTCGGTAGCGGGAGCGAGCCGGGGGCGTACGGCCGTCCGGAACGCCCAGCCGTACGGTGAACGGCTCACGCCCGCTGCGGCGCCGAGCGCGAACACCAGCGTCTGCCAGGCGAGGATCCAGGGGCTTCGGGTGATCAGCGCGGCGGCCAGTACGGCCGTCGTCACGGCCGCCGCGAATCGCGGCCCACGTGCGTCGATGTCCATGAGCCAAGGATTCCGCCCCGGCGGCCGATACGGGAGCCGGGAATCTTTGCAGTCTCGTGAACGCTGGCCGAAAGGGCGGGCAGGGTCGTGAATGCTGGGGTCCGTGACGACCGGACTGGTGGTGTGCGTGGCGGTGCTCGCCGTGGCGAGCGTCTACGGAGTGCTGCACAAGCGGCGGAGCGGGAGGGTACGAGTGCGCGGGCGGGACGACGGCAAACGGCTGGGATCGGCCGAGATCGGCGGCGAACTGGGCCAACGGGCGACGCTGGTGCAGTTCTCCAGCGCGTTCTGCGCCCCCTGCCGGGCCACCCGGCGGGTGCTCGGCGAGGTCGCCGCGATGGTCCCCGGCGTCACGCACGTCGAGATCGACGCGGAGGACCGCCTCGACCTGGTGCGCGAACTGGAGATCCTCAAGACACCCACCGTCCTGGTGCTCGACGCCGGCGGCCGGGTGGTGCGCCGGGCCACCGGGCAGCCGCGGAAGGCGGACGTCATCGCCGCGCTGGGAGAGGCGGTCTGACGGACGTGCCGATGACGGTGAGGCAGCTCCCATATCCCGGAACGTACTTGACTGGGCGTGCCACCTATCGTCAGCCTGACCGTATGTCCCATGAACTCCTTCTCTTCGGGCGGGTCCACGTCGACCTGGCCCGCACCGCGAGCGCGCGCTGTCCGGGTCGCTGAACAGCCCCGGACCTGAACGCCGCCTCACTCAGAAGGAAGACTCCATGACGGCCACGCCCGACCTCGGTACCCCGCAGCTCGCCTCTCCCGACCTTCTCCGGTCCGCCTTCCGGCGGCATGCCGCCGGAGTCGCGGTGATCACCGCACGGGGCGCCGGCGGTCCGGTCGGCTTCACCGCCACCTCGCTCACCTCCGTCTCCGCCGAACCCCCGATGCTCTCCTTCGGTGTCGGCACGGGCGCCTCCAGCTGGCCCGCGATATCCACCGCCGAGCACATCGGCGTGCACATCCTCGGCGAGCACCAGGCGGATCTCGCGGCCACCTTCGCGCGCAGCGGCGCCGACCGGTTCGGGGCGCCCACCGGCTGGCGCGAGGGCCACGCGGGGGTTCCGGTCCTCGACGACGTGCTGGTCTGGCTGGTGTGCCGGGTCGTCGCACGCGTTCCGGCCGGCGACCACCGCATCGTGCTGGCCGAGGTGGTCGTCGGAGACCCCTCCCGCGCCGGCCGCCCGCTCCTGTACCACCAGGGCGGTTTCAACGGACTGCGCGATTGATCACGCGCCCTCGTTCTGCGGAGGCGTCGGGTTCCGGTTACGCTGCGTTGCGAAGGTCACAGTTCAAAGCGCTTGCTTAGCGGGAACGAACTGGGTGTACTGACGAGTAATATTCCGTTCGGAGCGCACGGCCGCCCCGACCGGGATGAGCCGCTTGGGGCGCCTATGCTGCCTTCAAGAGGCAGCCCAGAAAAGACGATGCAGTAGGAGAGCCGGCGTGAGCCTGAGGATCGTTGTCACTGTGAAGTACGTGCCCGACGCCACGGGCGACCGGCATTTCGCCGATGACCTGACCGTGGACCGTGACGACGTGGACGGTCTGCTCTCCGAACTGGACGAGTACGCGGTCGAGCAGGCGCTGCAGATCTCCGAGAACTCCGACGACGACGTCGAGGTCACCGTCCTGACGGTGGGTCCGCAGGACGCGAAGGACGCGCTGCGCAAGGCGCTGTCGATGGGTGCGGACAAGGCGATCCACGTCGAGGACGACGACCTGCACGGCAGTGACGTCATCGGTACCTCGCTGGTGCTGGCCAAGGCGATCGAGAAGGCCGGCTTCGACCTGGTGGTCTCGGGCATGGCCTCCACCGACGGCACCGCCGGTGTGGTCCCGGCCCTGCTGGCCGAGCGTCTCGGTGTCCCGCAGGTCACCCTGCTGTCCGAGGTCTCGGTCGAGGACGGCACGGTCAAGGGCCGTCGTGACGGCGACGCCGCCAGTGAGCAGCTGGAGGCCTCCCTGCCGGCGGTCGTGTCGGTCACCGACCAGTCGGGTGAGGCGCGTTACCCGTCCTTCAAGGGCATCATGGCCGCGAAGAAGAAGCCGGTTCAGTCCTGGGACCTGTCCGACCTGGACATCGAGGCCGGCGCGGTCGGCCTGGAGGGTTCCTGGACCAAGGTCGAGACCGCGACCGCGCGCCCGGCCCGTACCGCGGGCACGATCGTCAAGGACGAGGGCGAGGGCGGCAAGCAGCTCGCCGAGTTCCTCGCGGGCCAGAAGTTCATCTGAGCCCCGTAGCCGCTGACCGCCCTTCCCCCTCGTTTCGCAGGAGAGCATTCCCATGGCTGAAGTCCTCGTCTACGTCGACCACGTGGACGGTGCCGTCCGCAAGCCCACCCTGGAGCTGTTGACCTTGGCCCGCCGGATCGGCGAGCCCGTCGCCGTCGCGCTGGGCAACGGCGCCGCCGACACCGCCGCCACCCTCGCCGAGCACGGCGCGGCGAAGGTGCTGACCCATGACGCCTCCGAGTACGCCGACTACCTGGTCGTCCCGAAGGTCGACGCCCTGCAGGCCGCCGTCGCCGCGGTGTCCCCGGCCGCGGTGCTGGTGCCGTCCTCCGCGGAGGGCAAGGAGATCGCCGCCCGTCTGGCGCTGCGGATCGGGTCCGGCATCATCACCGACGCCGTCGACCTGGAGGCCGGCGAGGAGGGCCCGGTGGCCACCCAGTCGGTGTTCGCCGCGTCCTTCACCACCAAGTCCCGTATCTCCAAGGGCACCGCGGTCATCACGGTCAAGCCCAACAGCGCCGCCGTGGAGGCCGCCCCGGCCGCCGGTGCCGTCGAGGCCCTGAGCGTCACCTTCTCCGACCAGGCCACCGGCACCAAGGTGACCGGGCGTACCCCGCGCGAGTCGACCGGGCGTCCGGAGCTGACCGAGGCCGCGATCGTGGTCTCCGGCGGCCGCGGCGTCAACGGCGCCGAGAACTTCGCGGTCATCGAGGCCCTCGCCGACTCCCTCGGCGCGGCCGTGGGCGCCTCGCGTGCCGCCGTCGACGCCGGCTGGTACCCGCACACCAACCAGGTCGGCCAGACCGGCAAGTCCGTCTCCCCGCAGCTGTACATCGCCAACGGCATCTCCGGCGCCATCCAGCACCGGGCCGGCATGCAGACCTCGAAGACGATCGTGGCGGTCAACAAGGACGCCGAGGCCCCGATCTTCGAACTCGTCGACTTCGGCGTGGTCGGCGACCTCTTCGACGTCGTCCCCCAGCTCACCGAGGAGATCAACACCCGCAAGGGCTGATCGCCTTCAGGCTGTCCGAGGCCCCCGTGACCGGTACCGGTCACGGGGGCCTCGTGGTGTCAGCGCAGGCTCAGCGAGGCCTGCACGGGCAGATGGTCGCTGGGGAACTGGCCGTGCATCGAGAAGGTGTCGATCGTCGCCCGGTGCGTGGTCACCCCGGGCGAGGTCAGGAGCCAGTCGATACGGTCGCCGTCCCGCACGAGCCTGCGGTACCCGTGGAAGGTGCCGTACAGGGTGCCGCGCCGCTCCGCCGCGTCCCAGGCGTCCACGAGCCCGGAGCCCACCAGGGTGTCGTAGGCCGGGTTCTGGTGCGCGGCGGCGTTGAAGTCGCCGGTCACCACGACCGGCAGCGCGGGGTCGAACTGAGCGATCCGCCGGGCGAGCAGGGTCGCGCTGCGCGCCCGGGCGTACTGGCTCTTCTGGTCGAAGTGGGTGTTTGCGACATAGAACTCCCGCCCGTCGTCGGCGAGATCGCGGAAGCGGACCCAGGTGACGATGCGGGGGAAAGCGGCGTTCCAGGTGTTGGAGCGGATGACCTCCGGGGTGTCGGAGAGCCAGAAGGTGTAGTGCTCCACGGGGGCCAGGCGCCGGATGTCGTAGTAGATCGCCGTGGACTCGTCCCGGCTGCCGCCCTCACGACCGGTGCCGATCCAGTCGTAGTGCGGTCCGAGGTCCGTGTCGATGTCGCGCAGCTGCTGGTAGAGGCCCTCCTGTGTGCCGATGACGTGAGGGCGGGCGCGCCGCAGCAGTTCGCGCATCACGGGCCGGCGGTCGGCCCAGCTGTGGGGTTCCGCGGTGCTCGCGTACCGCAGGTTGAAGGTCATGACGTCGAGCCGGGGCGCGCGCCGCGGCAGAGCCGACGGGGCCGTCCGCGCGGACCGCGGGGTGGCGGACGCTCTGGAGGAGGCGGACGAGGCGGAGATCGCGGCACTGGCGAGGGGCACGGTGACAGCCGCGGCCAGCAGGACCTTCAGGCCCAGGCGGCGGGTGACTCGGCGCTGGTTCGGCACGGGTGCTCCTTGGGTGGCGGCGGCCGGACGAGGCGTGCGTGAGGCGAGTCCTGCGCAGAGAGTGTGCTACCCAGGTCCGAGTCACGCGTGAACATGCCCGGAGCGGGATGTGTCGCCCCGTGGACATGGTGTTGACCATCCCGAAGGGGCCCGGATAACTTCATTCAACGGATTGTTGATTCCGTACAGTGGAAAACAGGAGGGTGTGGGATGGGTCAGCAGGAGAAGGTGGCGACGAGTCTCGCGGGCGCCGTCAGCGAGGAGATCAGCGTCTCCCTCGCGCCGGTCGACGCCGAACTGGAGCGCCGCTACCCGGGCGACCCCGGCACCCGCCAGCCCGTCCACACCGTGTACGTCCCCGGTGACGCCTTCGCCGCCGACACCGTTCGCTCCTGGGGCGACCGGGCGCTGGCCGCGCTGGACGAACACGCCCCGGACGCCGCCTCCTTCGCCGCAGTCCTCGGTCTGTCCGAGGAACTCGCCGAGCCCGTCCACTCCCGGGTCCGCGCCAAACTGGAGCGCGAGCCGATCGAAGACCTGCGGGTCGACTTCGAGGACGGCTACGGACCCCGTCCCGACGCCGAGGAGGACGAGACGGCGGCCCGGGCGGCGCGGCTGATCGCCGAGGCGTACGCCGAGGGGACGGCGGCCCCGTACATGGGCATCCGGACGAAGTGCATGGAGGCCGCGGTGCGCGACCGGGGCATCCGCACCCTCGACATCTTCCTCACCGGGCTGATGGCGGCCGGCGGACTGCCCGCGGGTCTGGTGCTGACCCTGCCCAAGGTGACCTATCCCGAGCAGGTCACCGCGATGGTCCGGCTCCTGGAGGCCTTCGAGGAGGCGCACGGTCTGGAGACGGGCCGGATCGGCTTCGAGATCCAGATCGAGACCAGCCAGTCCATCCTCGCCACCGACGGCACCGCCACCGTCGCCCGGATGATCCAGGCCGCCGAGGGCCGCGCCACCGGACTGCACTACGGCACCTTCGACTACAGCGCCTGCCTCGGCGTCTCCGCCGCCTACCAGGCGAGCGACCACCCGGCGGCCGACCACGCCAAGGCGGTCATGCAGGTGGCGGCCGCGGGCACCGGCGTACGCGTGTCGGACGGTTCCACCAACGTGCTGCCGGTCGGCCCGACCGCGAAGGTGCACGACGCCTGGCGGCTGCACTACGGGCTCACCCGGCGCGCCCTGGCCCGCGCCTACTACCAGGGCTGGGACATGCACCCCGGTCACATCCCGACCCGGTACGCGGCCGTGTTCGCCTTCTACCGCGAGGGGTTCGAGCAGGCCGCCGCCCGGCTCGCCCGGTACGCCAACCGCACCGGTGGTGACGTCATGGACGAGCCCGCCACCGCCAAGGCCCTCGGCGGCTACCTGCTGCGCGGACTGGACTGCGGCGCCCTCGACATCGCCGAGGTGGCCCGGCTGACCGGTCTGACCCGGGCCGACCTGGAAGGCTTCGCGGCACCCCGGCGCGGCGATCTGACGGTCTCGGGCAACTGAGGCGCGGCGGCCGGGTCACCGAGGTGGTGACGACGAGCCGCTCTCAAGGCTCCCCGTTCGCTCTACCCGCAGGTACCGCTCCAGGCCCGACGGGACCGCCCACTTCCGCTCGGCGAACAGCCGGGTGCCCCGCCGGCACAGCTCGCCGTCGGCCCGCGCACGCGCGCAGAACTCCTCGGGCGTGCCACCGAACAGCTTCCGCAACTCGGCCGACTCCCCGAGGAGATCGGTCAGCAGGGCGCGCTCGCCGGGGTGGCGGCGGGGCGCTCCGGTGCCGTCGTGGAGGACGCCGTGGCGGTTGACGTAGGCGTGGACGCCGGGCAGCGCGGTGCCGTCCGCGAGCGTGACTCGCACGTGGGGGGCGGGCAGCCAGGCCCGGCCGAAGTTGCCGCCCGGCAGCGGTACGCCCTCGCTTGCGTCGATCACCTCCAGCTGCGGGCCGTCCAGCCAGACGACGAACAACTCCCGTACCGAGGTGGGGGAGCGCAGCGGGGACGCCGAGACATAGCCGAGGCGGCTGACGTGCGCGGAGACACCCACGTCCAGGCCGCTCACCCGGGTGCGCACCATGGGGATCGGTCCGCTCGTCCCGGACTCGGCCATCTTGTGCTGGAGTTGGGCGGGGGAGGCGTTGGAGCCGACCGCGAGGACCGGCACCCGGCCGTCGTCGTGCACCAGCCGTTCCAGCGGCAGCAGCCGGTCCCCGTCGAGGAGCGCGGAGTCGGCGGGCCAGGTGCCGGGGTAGGTCAGCGGGTGGTCGCGCGGTGCCTGGTCGAGGCCCAGTTCCGCGAGCGTACGGCCGGTCATCCGCCGCTCACTCCGAGGGCGGCAGCTCGCCCGAGCCGCGGGTGACCAGCCGGGTCGGCAGCTCGATGCGCTCCGGCGCCAGCAGCGTGCCGTCCAGCTGGCGGAAGAGCCGCTCGGCGGCCGTGCGGCCGAGCAGGGCCGCGTCCTGGGCGACGACCGTGAGGCCCGGGTGCAGCAGATCGGCCAGCTCGATGTCGTCGAAGCCCACGAGCGCGACCGGGCGGGGCAGTTCGGCCAGCACCCGGATCACCGTGACGGTCACCCGGTTGTTGCCCGCGAAGACCGCGGTGACCCGGCCGGGCCCGGTCAGCATGTCCTCCGCCGCCCGGCGCACCCGCTCCGGGTCCGTCACGCCGAGCGAGGTCCAGGCCGGCTCGACGGATATCCCGGCGTCCTCCATCGCCGCCCGGTAGCCGCGCAGCCGCTCGGCCGCCGTGTGGATCCGGGGCATGTCACCGATGAAGCCGATCCGGCGGTGGCCGTGCGCGATCAGATGGGCGACCCCGTCCCGGGCGCCGCCGTAGCTGTCGGACAGCACCACGTCGGCGTCGATCTTCCCGGCCGGGCGGTCCACGAACACCGTGGCCACGCCCGCCCTGATCTCCGGCTCCAGATAGCGGTGGTCGTCGCCGGCCGGGATCACCACCAGCCCGTCCACCCGCCGCGCGCACAGCGCGAGCGCCAACTCCTGTTCCCGGTCCGCGTCCTCGGCGCTGGAGCCGTTGATCAGCAGCGCGCCGTGGGCCCTGGCCACCTCCTCCACGGCACGGCTGAGCGGGCCGTAGAACGGGTCGGCCAGGTCCTCCAGGACGAGACCGATGCTCGCGGTGCGGCCCTTGCGCAGCACCCGCGCGCTGTCGTTGCGGCGGAAGCCGAGCGCGTCGATCGCCTCCTGGACCCGGCGCTCGGTGTCCGGGGTCACCCCGGGCTCGCCGTTGACCACCCGGCTCACCGTCTTCAGGCCGACACCGGCGCGCGCAGCCACGTCCTTCATCGTCGGCCGGGTCCCGTAACGGGAGCCGGGAAGACGGTCTGCGCGGCGGGAGGTATCGGGCACGATGCGGCGTCCTGTCCTGTCGTCCACGGTGGGATTCCTGTTGTCCACGGGGGATGCACAGGTCCATGGGTTCGTATGAGGATGTGGCGTCGAGCATAGAGCCTGGACAACGTTGTCAGATGCGAGGGAGACTGTCCACCGCAATCTCCGGCCCGCGACCCCACCGCTGGACGGCTGCCTTTCACTCGGCTACTCATGGTTGACGGGGAGATCTGACTCTGATGCACACCGACCTCGTGGCGGCCCTCGACATCGGCGGCACAAAGATCGCCGGCGCACTGGTGGACGGTCACGGACGGATCCAGGCGCGCTCCCAGCGTGCGACGCCCGCCCAGCAGGACGGCGAGACGGTCATGGGTGCCGTCGAGGAGGTGGTCGGCGAACTCGCCGGTTCACCCCTGTGGGGAAGGGCCGGCTCGCTCGGCATCGGCAGCGCGGGCCCGGTGGACGCCTCCGCCGGCACCGTGAGTCCGGTCAACGTGCCGGGCTGGCGGGACTTCCCGCTCGTCGAGCGGGTGCGGGCGGCCACCGGCGGGCTGCCGGTCGAACTGATCGGCGACGGCGTCGCCATCACGGCCGCCGAACACTGGCAGGGCGCGGCTCGCGGTCACGACAACGCGCTGTGCATGGTGGTGTCGACGGGCGTCGGCGGCGGCCTGGTGCTCGGCGGCAAGCTGCACCCCGGGCCGACCGGCAACGCGGGGCACATCGGCCACATCAGCGTCGACCTCGACGGGGACCCCTGCCCCTGCGGGTCACGCGGCTGCGTGGAACGCATCGCGAGCGGGCCCAACATCGCCCGGCGCGCCCTGGAGGGCGGCTGGCAGCCGGGGCCCGACGGCGACACCTCGGCCGCGGCGGTCGCGGACGCCGCCCGGACCGGTGACCCGGTCGCGGTGGCGTCCTTCGAGCGGGCCGCACAGGCGCTGGCGGCCGGAATCGCGGCCACCGCGACCCTGGTCGAGATCGACATCGCGGTGATCGGTGGCGGGGTGGGCAAGGCGGGGGACATCCTCTTCACGCCGTTGCGCAAGGCCCTCACCGACTACGCGACCCTCTCCTTCGTGCAGCGGCTGACGGTCGTGCCGGCCCAGATGGGCACGGACGCGGGTCTGGTGGGCGCCGCGGCGGCCGCCCTGGCACGACTGGGTACGGACGCGACGGCCGCGGGGGTCTGAGGCGGCCACGGGGCCCGGCAGTAACGTTCAGGCCCGGTCGGCCGGGGTTCAGGCCCGGCCGACCGGGCCGCTCGTGGACGGCCGTCAGCAGGTGATCCGCGCGGCCGCCCAGTCGCCGTGGTCGGAGGTGACGCCGTTCCCGCCGTCGGTGACGACGAGGCTGACCACCTCGGCGCCGCTGACGTCGGCGGTGAGCGGCTGAGCGGCCATCTCCGTGGTCAGCACGCCGGTGGAGGCGACCTTCGTGCCGTCCGCCCACACCTCGAAGGAGACGCTTCCGGCGGCGCCTTCCTCGTCGTCCACGCCGACCTCGGCGGTGACCCTCTCGCATGCCTTCCCGGTGTAGTAGTCGACCTGGCTCGGGGCATGGGCGCCGAGCCCCTTGGCGTACACCACCCCGGCGATGGTGATCGGATGCCCGTCGCCCGCGGCGGTCTCCCCGTTGCTGGTGTCGCGCTCCACGGGTCCCCAGCCGTTGTCGGCCGACAGCCAGGGAAGGTCGCTGAGATAGGAGCTTCCGGCGGGCGGCGGGTCCGCGACGGTCATGGTGATCGTCATCGTGGTCTCGGCGCGTGCTCCGGCCGGTGACCGGTAGGCGGCCCTGAGTTCGAGGTCGTACGACCCCTTCGGCGTCCCCGCGGGAGCGGTCACCCGCCAGCCGGTGCGCAGGGCGCGGCCCGTCGGCAGTGCCGTGGCCCGGGTCCGCGAGGTCGGCGTGAGGGTCCAGCCGCGGGGGCCGGTGAGCGCCACGGAGACCTTGCGTGCCGTCGTGCGGCCGAGGTCGGTGACCGAGGCGGTGAGTGCTGCCGTGCTGCCCGGCTCGATGAACCGGCTGCCGTTCAGGCCGAGTTCGACGGCCGGCGGGTTGGCTGCCCAGTGCCGGTCGGCGGCGACCCGGACCAGGGCCGTGCCGTGCGCCGGGACGACCGCGGAGATGGTGCCCGCGGTGTTGTAGCTCCGGTGCTGCCACAGGTCGCGCAGGGTGTAGGCGGGCGCCTTCGGGAGGCCGACCGCCGCCGCGGTGGTCGCGATGCGCTGGGGAGACCCGGACTCGTTGAAGAGGGCGACCGCGCGGCTGCCGTCCTTCATCTCCTTGGCGACGACCCAGCGTCCGCCCGCAGAGGAGAGCACCGTGCCCTGTTCGCCCAGCGGGTCCTGGTCGACGGCGATGACCTCCTTGTTGTCCAGGATGTCGAAGGTCGCCGGGGTGGCCTTGCGCAGGTCGGTGCCGATGAGCAGCGGGGCCGCCATCATCGACCACATCGAGAAGTGCGTGCGGTACTCGGTGTCGGTCATGCCGCCGTTGCCGACCTCCAGCATGTCCGGGTCGTTCCAGTGCCCGGGACCCGCGTAGGGCGCGAGGGGCAGGTTCTGCTTCAGGATCGAGACCATCGAGCCCCAGCTGTCACTGATGTCCCCGGTGGTGCGCCACAGTTGACCGACGTCCGACGCCCACTCCCAGGGCTTGTTCTCGCCCCATTCGCAGATGCTGTAGACGATGGGCCGGCCGGTGGCCCTCAGCGCGTCCCGCATGGTGAGGTAGCGCTGTCTGGCGTCCACGCCCTGATTGTTGCAGTTGTCGTACTTGAGGTAGTCGACACCCCAGTCGGCGAACTGCCGGGCGTCGCTGTACTCGTGGCCGAGGGCGCCGGGGAAGCCCGCGTCGTTGCAGGTCTTGGTGCCCGCGCTGGTGTAGATGCCGAGCTTGAGACCCTTGGCGTGCACGTAGTCGGCGACCGCCTTGATGCCGTGCGGGAACCGGGCCGGGTCCGGGACCAGCTTGCCGTCCGCGTCGCGGCTCGGCAGGGCCCAGCAGTCGTCGAGGTTGACGTACCGGTAGCCGGCGTCCTTGAGGCCCTTCGACACGAAGAGGTCCGCGATGCCCTCGACCATGGTCTCGTCGAAGTCCGCGCCGCAGTGCGTGGAGTTCCAGTTGTTGAAGCCCATCGGCGGGGTGAGGGCGAGACCGTCGGCCGGGGCGGCCGAGCCGGGCGCCCCGGCGCCGGCGGCCGCGGGCGCGGCGAGTCCCGCCGTACACAGAAGGGCCGCGGTCAGTGCTCCGACCACTCTTCGGCGGGTTGTGCGGGTGTGAGGGTGACGCATCGTTACGTTCCTCCGACTCGCGAAAGGTGGGATAGCGGTGGGTGGGCGTCATCGGTGCGCGCTTATGGTAGGAGCTGTTCGGCTGTGTTGGAAGGGGAGTGGCGAAGGTTGCTTTGCCGGCTCTACTGGCCCGGTTGTCCCGCTGGTTGAGGCGGAGAGGCTTTGATGTCCGTTGGGTTGTGTTGAATGGTGACGTCGCGAGAGACTGTGAGGTGCCTGAGGGCGGCCTGTGGGGTCTGCGGGGCGCCGCAGCGCCGGACATCCGATGTCCTGCCCAACGGGATCTGCTGCTGGGGCGGCCGAGGCGGCCGGCCGCGCCACTGCGGTCAGGCGGGCCACTTCAGCTCCCGTGCCGCGTTGCTCCCTCGGTGGGTCCACCCGTGACCCCTGGCCGCCGGCGAAGTTGAAAGGGGCATGAAGAAGCGCAGCATGCTCGCCATCGCCAGCCTGGCCACCGGATTCGTCGTGGCCGCCATCACCCCGTCGCACGCCGCAACCGCCTCCGGCGGTCCGCTCGACGACCTGTTCGTCTCGGACACCCTGGAGCACGTCGGCCACCTCGTGGGCGAGGACAGCCTCAAGGCCGATCAGGACTTCCTGGGCCGGCGGTAGTCCGGCGGGGCCGGAGCGATCGGCGGTGCCGGTGTTCCCCCAAGGGGCACCGGCACTCCGTTCTGCGCGCCCTCAACGGGAACTGGTTTCCGTGGCAGTGTGGAACGGGCAAGCCTCAGGGGGCCAACAGAAGAGGGGGAGTCCGTGATCGTCTGGGTCAACGGCGCGTTCGGTGCGGGCAAGAGCACCACCGCACGTGAACTGATCGAACTGATCCCGAACAGCACGCTCTTCGACCCCGAGGTCATCGGCGGGGCGCTGACACACCTGCTGCCGGCCAAGCACCTCGCCGAGACCGGCGACTTCCAGGATCTGCCGATCTGGCGCCGGCTGGTGATCGACACCGCGGCGGCGATGCTGGCCGAGCTGGGCGGGACCCTGGTGGTTCCGATGACGTTGTTGCGCCAGGAGTACCGCGACGAGATCTTCGGCGGTCTCGCGGCCCGCCGGATCGCCGTCCGGCACCTGTGTCTCACCCCGGCCGAAACGATCCTGCGCGAGCGGATAGCCGGCCGGGAGATCCCGCCCGACCTGCCGGACGGCGAGATACGCGTCCGGCAGTGGTCCTACGACCGGATCGAGCCCTACCGCGCCGCCCTCGCCGCCTGGATCGGCGCCGACGCCCATCTCGTGGACACCAGCGCCCTCACCCCCTACGAGACGGCCGTGTACATCGCCGAGGCCGTCGGCACCGGTGCCGCGACCGTCTGCGAGATCGTGCAGACCCCGGAACCCACCGCCGAGACCCTCGCGGCCGGAGTGCTCCTCTTCGACGAGCGGGACCGTGTCCTGCTGGTCGACCCCACCTACAAGGCCGGCTGGGAGTTCCCCGGCGGTGTCGTCGAGCCCGGTGAGGCCCCCGCGCAGGCGGGCGTGCGTGAGGTCGAGGAGGAGACCGGGATACGGCTGGAGAAGGTGCCGAGACTGCTGGTCGTCGACTGGGAGCAGCCCGTACCGCCCCGCTACGGAGGCCTGCGGCTGCTCTTCGACGGCGGCCGGCTGGACTCCGCCGAGGCCGGGCGGCTGGTGCTGCCGGGGCCCGAACTGCGCGGCTGGCGCTTCGTCACCGAACAGGAGGCCGCGGAGATGCTGCCCCCGGTGCGCTACGAACGGCTGCGCTGGGCGCTGCGGGCACGCGAGCGCGGTGCCGCGCTCTATCTGGAGGCCGGCGTCCCGGTCGGTTGACAGTCTCTGATGATCTGTCAAACAGGTCTGATCTCACGTGAGTTGACGCACGCACCGCCCCGTCCCGGGCTTGTGTGGGGGACTTTGCGTGGGGCGGAAGGTTCCGAGGGACAACCGAGGGTGAGTCGATGCCGTCCCGGTATGAACAGGTACGTGGAGGAGGTACACGGGCGTTCTAACGTCGGTGCGCAGCTCAACTTCCTCGCGGCCGTCGTCCGCCGTGCACAGGCCGGACATCCACCGGTCGAAGGAGGGACATGCGCGCGCACTCTTCGGCCCCCACAAGGGGACTCGCACTTGCCGCCGGGCTCATCCTGGCGCTCGCCGCCTGCAGCAGCGGTGGCGGTGGTGGCGGCGACAAGGGAACCTCGGCCGGTCTCGCCCCCTGCTCCAGTCAGGGCAGGGCGGACACCTGCAACTCCGGTGACACCAAGGCCGGCGGCACGTCCACCCACGTCATCGGGAAGAACATCCAGCCCCATGGTCACCACGGCGACCCGTAGGTGTCCGCGGATTTCCGCAGCGCCCCGCAGGCGCCCGCGGTCACCGGATCGCCGTGTCCGAAGCAGGCCGCCTCGGCCCGCAGAGCAGCCAGCCGCCGGAAGGACGCGAGGGCTTGGTTCCGGTCGAGGTTGAACACCCCGGGCATCACCGAGCCGGTGTCCGGCGCGGCCGCCGCCGCGTCCCCGGTGAACAGCAGCTCCTGCGAGGGGAGATGCAGGGCGATACTGCCGTGGGTATGACCCGGGACGTGCACGACGCGGGCGCCGCCGCCGAAGTCCAGGACGTCACCGTCGGACAACTCCGTCACCAGGTCCGGACGGGCCGGCTCACCGACGGGCAGCCGCTTCGCGGCCGCGGCGTGGACCGGCAGTTCCCACTCCTCGAGCACCGGGGGCGGCCCCGGGAGGTCGCCCCGTATCACCGGCGCGTCCAGACGGTGGGCCAGCACCTCGGCGCCGCTGAGGGCGGCGAACTCGGCAGCCCCGCCGACGTGATCCTCGTGGAAATGGGTGAGGACGATCCGCCGTACCGACGAAGGGGACCGCCCCAGCGCGGTGAGCGCGTCGGCGACGGGCCTGCCGGAGCCGAGCGGGCCGGCGTCGATCAGGGTCGAGACGCCGGTGTCCGGGTCGTGCCACAGGTAGGCCTGGCCGACGGGGAAGCGCAGCAGGTGCAGCCGGGGGAACAGCTCGATGACGTCCATGGCCCGACCGTAGGAGGACCCCCGTCCGCGGACGAGGGTCCTCTGCCGAGGGCAGAGCGGTTCAGCCCGCCGCGTAGTTCCGCAGGAACAGCGCCTCCGCCACCGACAGGCGCTCCAGCTCCTCGGGCGACACGCTCTCGTCGACCGCGTGGATCTGCGCCTCCGGCTCGCTCAGCCCGATCAGCAGGATCTCGGCGTCCGGGTACAGGCTCGCCAGGGTGTTGCACAGCGGGATGGAGCCGCCCTGGCCGGCGTACTGCATCGTCTCGCCCGGATAGGCGACCGACATCGCGTCGGCCATCGCCTGGTACGCCGGGCTGGTGGTGTCGGCGCGGAACGCCTGGCCCTGGCCGACGGCCTCGGTCCGCACCCGGGCACCCCATGGCGTGTGCGCCTCCAGGTGGGCCTGCAGCAGCTTGCTCGCCTCGGCCGCGTCCACGCCCGGCGGCACCCGCAGGCTGACCAGGGCACGGGCGCTCGCCTGGACCGACGGGGTGGCGCCGACCACCGGCGGGCAGTCGATGCCGAGCACCGTGACCGCCGGACGCGCCCAGATGCGGTCCGCGACCGAGCCGTCACCGATCAGGCCGACGCCGTCCAGCACCTTGGCGTCCGTGCGGAACTGCTCCTCGGCGTACTCCAGCCCCTCCCAGCCCGACTCCGGCGCGAGCCCGTCGACCGTCGTCGAACCGTCCTCGGCGCGCAGCGAGTCCAGTACCCGGATCAGCGCGGCAAGCGCGTCCGGGGCGGCACCGCCGAACTGCCCGGAGTGCAGATTGCCCTGGAGGGTGTCGATCTGGACCCGGAGCATGGCCATGCCGCGCAGGGTCGTGGTCACCGTGGGCAGGCCGACACGGAAGTTGCCCGTGTCGCCGATCACGATCGTGTCCGCCGTCAGCAGGCCGGGGTGCTGTTCGGCGTACCGCTCCAGACCGCCGGTGCCCATCTCCTCCGAGCCCTCGGCGATCACCTTGACGTGGACCGGGACGCCACCGTTCGCCTTCAGCGCCCGCAGCGCGAGCAGGTGCATGATCACGCCGCCCTTGCAGTCGGCGGCACCGCGTCCGTACCAGCGGCCGTCCCGCTCGGTCAGCTCGAAGGGCGGGCTGGTCCAGGCGGCCTCGTCCAGCGGCGGCTGCACATCGTAGTGCGCGTACAGCAGGACCGTTTTGGCACCCTCCGGCCCAGGCAGGTAGCCGTACACCGACTGGGTGCCGTCCGGGGTGTCCAGCACGGCGACGTCCACGAAGTCCTCGGCGCGCAGCGCGTCGGCGACCCAGTTCGCGGCGCCCTCGCTCTCGCTCCTCGGGAACTGGGCGAAGTCCGCCACCGACTTGAAGGCCACCAGCTCGGCGAGCTCCGCCCTCGCCCTGGGCAGCAGGGCGGCGACGGTCTCGGCGACCGGATTGGACGACATGGGCACGCTCCTCGTGGGTGCGACGTTGAACTGGTGAGTGGAGTGATCCTCCCACAGCGGCCTGCGGCGATCTCCGCCGTAGGATGCGGGGGGACAGGTGATGGGTGCCCGGCTGCGGACGGGCAGGTCCCGGCCCGCGGGCCGGGACGGCGCCCACGGCTTGACCACGGCCCCTACGGCCGGACACGGCATACGGCTTTTACGGCTTCTACGGCTTGATCGGAGCAGCGGACCATCGTGAGCGGTGAGAATTCCTCGGCGGACGACATGCAGCGGGTGTGGGACGTCGTCGTGGTGGGCGCGGGACCCGCAGGGGCCTCGGCGGCCTACGCGGCGGCGGTCGCGGGACGGCGCGTGCTGTTGCTGGAGAAAGCCGAGCTGCCCCGGTACAAGACCTGCGGCGGCGGCATCATCGGACCCTCGCGCGACTCGCTCCCGCCCGGCTTCGAGCTGCCCCTCAAGGACCGGGTGCACGCGGTCACCTTCTCCAACAACGGCCGGTTCACCCGCACCCGCCGTTCCAAGCAGATGATGTTCGGGCTGATCAACCGGCCCGAGTTCGACCAGCAGCTGGTCGAGCACGCCCAGAAGGCGGGTGCCGAACTGCGCACCGGCGCCGCCGTGCAGCGCGTCGAGCAGCACGGCTCGGCCGTCCCCGACCGGCGCACGGTCGCCGTGGTCCTCCAGGGCGGCGAGACCGTGCTGGCCCACGCGGTGGTCGGTGCCGACGGCAGTGCGAGCCGGATAGGCGCCCACGTCGGCGTGAAGGTCGACCAGGTGGACCTCGGCCTGGAGGCGGAGATCCCGGTGCCGGAGACGGTCGCCGAGGACTGGAAGGGGCGGGTGCTCATCGACTGGGGCCCGATGCCCGGCAGTTACGGCTGGGTCTTCCCCAAGGGCGACACCCTGACCGTCGGCGTGATCTCGGCACGGGGCGAAGGCGCGGCGACCAAGCGCTACTTGGAGGACTTCATCGCCCGGCTCGGCCTCGCCGGCTTCGAACCGAGCATCTCCTCGGGCCACCTGACCCGCTGCCGCGCCGACGACTCACCGCTGTCGCGGGGCCGGGTGCTGGTGTGCGGTGACGCGGCGGGCCTGCTGGAGCCGTGGACCCGCGAGGGCATCTCCTTCGCGCTGCGCTCCGGACGGCTTGCGGGGGAGTGGGCGGTGCGCATCGCCGAGGCCCACGACGCCGTGGACACCCGCCGTCAGGCGCTGAACTACGCCTTCGCCGTCAAGGCCGGCCTCGGCGTCGAGATGAGCGTCGGCAAGCGGATGCTGGCGGTGTTCGAGCGCAGGCCCGGCCTGTTCCACGCGGCCCTGACCGGCTTCCGCCCCGCCTGGCGCGCCTTCAAGGAGATCACCCAGGGCCGGACCTCGCTCGGCGAACTCGTCCGCTCCCACCCGCTGGCCCAGCGCGCCCTCACCACACTGGCTCCGGAGCCGGTCGCCGCGCAGCGGGCCGCCGACGCCGAGGCGGACGAGACGGACGACGTGGACGACCCGAACACGGAGGGCTCGGTCACTTCGTGACGGCGATCCGGAAGACCGGGTGGTCCGGAGCGATGCGGCGCAGGTCGGCGTCCGGAGAGTCGGGGCCGACCCCGTTGAAGAAGACGCCGACCTCGGCCTTCCAGCGCTTCAGGTAGGCCCGCAGCAGCTCGACCTTGTCGTCGTCGGCGACCTCGGTGGCGGTGAAGACGTCCACGTTCTTGCCGAGCCGCAGTTCGCCGCCGCCGGCGGCGCGCATGTTGTGGGTCCACTGGACGTGGCCGCGCGGCGCGAGCAGATACTGCTGTCCGTCCACCGTCAGCAGGTTCACGGGGGTGGTCCGCCATTCCCCGCTCTTGCGTCCGCGGACGGCGAGCACGCGGGAGCCCCAGATGCTGATGCCGCGCCCGGTGAGCGAGGCCACGGCCCGGTTGAAGACCTTGACGGTGAACCAGCCGGGCTTCTGAACATGTGTCGACACGGTGACCCCCACCATTTGGGAGAGCGGTGCTCTCGCTTGACTTCAGTGTGGGGGAGATCGGCGGCCCAAAGCAAGAGCAGTGCTCTCTTTTTTGTGCGGTGCACTTGTTTGGGATCGGTGCACTGAAGGAGGTGCGGTGCTCCAGTTCGAGTGCACTGCTCCAAAATGTGTGCACCGCTCTGCCCGCGTGGCAGACTGCTCTCCATGACCACCGCACAGGGCGCCCGCGCGCGAGCCAGGATGGAAGTCACCGCGGCCATCAAGGACGAGGCGCGCAGACAGCTCGCGGCCGAGGGTGCGGCCAAGCTGTCGCTGCGGGCCGTCGCGCGCGAACTCGGCATGGTCTCCTCGGCGCTCTACCGCTACTTCCCGAGCCGCGACGACCTGCTCACCGCGCTGATCATCGACGCCTACGACTCCCTCGGCGAGGCCGCCGAGACCGCGCACGCCGCCGACGCCGATGCCGCCCCCGCGCAGCGCTGGGTCACGGTCTGCGAGGCGGTGCGCGGCTGGGCGCTGGCCCACCCCCACGAGTACGCGCTGATCTACGGCTCGCCGGTGCCCGGTTACTCGGCGCCGGACACCACCATCCAGCCGGCCGCCCGGGTCGCCCTCGTCCTGATCGGCATCCTGCTCGACGCGTTCGAGCGACGGGGTCTGGCCCGCACCCCCGTGCCCGCCGAACTCGCGCCCGAGGCCCGCCGGATGGCCGACGAGCTCATGCCGGGCCTGCCGCCCGAGGTGGCCGTGGCCATGGCCGCGGCGTGGGCGCAGCTGTTCGGGCTGGTCGGCTTCGAACTGTTCGGCCAGTTCAAGGGAGTCGTGGAGGACCGTGACCGGTTCTTCCGGCATGCGGCCGCGCAGCTCGCCCACGGGGTGGGCCTGGTCTTCCCGTAGCCGGTCCTGCGGCACCCCGTCTTGCCGCGGCGGGCTCCGGCGGTCCGGGTGAAGACCGGTCGCCGGGCCGGTGCCCGTCCCGGCGTCGGCACCCGTCCCGGTGCAGGCGGTCGTCACCGGGCCTCGGCGGCCGACGTTCCGGCGCCGGTGTCCGGGACGAGTACGATCTTGCCCGCGACCGTCCCCGACTCGGCGAGCCGCAGGGCCTCCGCGGCCCGGGTGAGGGGCAGCCGGGCGGCGATGCGGGCGGTGACCTCACCGCGCTGGAGGGCCTCGAACACCTGGGTGAGGTCGGCGCTCAGCCGGGCCCGGAAGCGGTTCTTGCCGAGGGCGCGGCCCTCCCAGACGTTGAAGAAGCAGGCGTGCCGGCCGTTGGGCAGCGCGTTCCACAGCCGCACCCGGCCGAGGATCTTCAGGACGGGCAGTTGCTTGGAGCCCGAGTCGTCCCGGGTGGTGGCGCTGCCGTAGGCGACGAGGGTGCCGCCCCGGGCGAGGAGATTCCAGGAGTCGACGACGCTGCGGCCGCCGAGGTGGTCGAAGACGGCGTCGACACCACCGGGGGCCAGTTCGCGGACCCGGGCGGGGACGTCCTCGGCACGGTAGTCGACCGGGGTGACACCCATCTCCCGCAGCGCGTCGTGGTGGCGGGCGGAGGCCGTGCCGATGACGCGCAGGCCCGCGGCGCGCGCGAGCTGGACGAGGACTGTGCCGACCCCGCCGTTGGCGCCGTGCACCAGGATCGTGCCGCCCTGCCGCACCCTGGCCTTGCGATGGAGCATCTGCCAGGCCGTGATGCCGTTGACGACCAGCGTCTCGGCCTCCGCCGCCCCGACCCCGGCCGGCACCTCCACGGCGTCGGCCGCGTCGAGCACGACGTGACTGGCCCAGCCGCCCACCTTGACCAGGGACGCCACCCGCTTGCCGACGAGGCCGGGCGTGACTCCCCCGCCGGCCGTGAGCACGGTGCCGACCAGGTCGTAGCCGGGGACGAAGGGGAACGGCGGCTGGTCGTAGTAGCGGCCGCGGCGCATCTGCTGCTCCGCGAAGGAGACGCCGGTGGCCTCCACGCGTACGACGATCTGGCCGGCGCCCGGGGCCGGGATCTGCCGGTGCCGGATCTGCAGGCCTTCGGGCTCCACGATGCCCGGCAGGACGACCTCGACGAGCTCGGTGCCGGTGGTGGTGCCCTGCTGGCGTGCGGTGTTTGCGGCGTTTTCCATCACGACCTCCATGACGATCTCCCTGAAGACGCAGTCGCAAGCGGGAGGAGTGTCCGCTTGCGTTAGAAGCTATAACTAAAATGATTGGTCATAGCCTAAGTGTCAAGCTATCGCGAAGCGGAGGGAGCTAGTTTCCGTTAGAAGTGATCTCTGAAGTGATAGGTTGAAACAGCCGGAACAGCCCCAAAGCGCACACGTCAGCAGCGAGAGGAGCGTGCAGGTCATGGCGGCAGAAGCAGTGAGCCCCCGCGAGCGGTACCGGAGCCAGGTGCGGGCCGACATCAAGGCGCATGCCTGGAAACAGATCGCGAAGTCCGGCGCGTCGGGCCTGTCCCTGAACGCGATCGCCAAGGAGCTGGGCATGAGCGGCCCCGCCCTCTACCGTTACTTCGGCAGCCGCGACGAGCTGATCACCGAGCTGATCCGGGACGCCTACCGGGGCCTTGCGGAGACCTTCCGCGCCGCGGCCGGCTCCCGGGCCGGCATCGAAGGCCTCGCGCACGTTCTGCGCCGCTGGGCACTCGACGACCCCCAGCGGTACTTCCTCGTCTACGGCACGCCGGTGCCCGGCTACCACGCGCCCGACGACATCACCGCCATTGCCCAGGAGATCATGGCCGCACTGCTCGACGTGTGCGCCGCGGCCGAGCCCGAGGCGCCGGCCTCCGCGGGCTTCACGGCCCACCTCGCCCAGCACCGCGAGTGGGCCGGGGGCCACCCCGCGTCGCCGGGGGTGCTGCGCAGGGCGCTGGCGTTCTGGACCCGGATGCACGGTGTGCTCTCGCTGGAACTCGCCGGGCAGTTCACGGGCATGGGGTTCGATCCGGAGCGGCTCTTCGACGCCGAGGTCGCCGAACTGACGGACGGCCGCTGAGCACGCGGCCGCTGACCGCGACTTCTGACCGCACGGTTCGTGACCGCAGGGCTCCTGTCCGTGCGGTTACGGATCGCACGGCCCCCGCCGCACCCGCACGCGGCTCCCTACTCCGCGGGGAGTACGTGTGATCACCTCGCCGGGCTGACGCTCGTGCGGGCGGGTGCCGTCTAGCGTGGCGGGCATGGACGAGCGGCGGGAACGGGGGCGCGGCCCCGCGCAGTGGTGGCACCACGGCCCCCCGTGGTGGCACCACGAGGGCGAGGGCACGGGCGAGCCGCCGCGCGGCCGGCTCCCATGGCGCACCACCCTCCCGCTCACCGTGCTGGTCCTGGCCGGCTCGAAATTCGCCGCCCACGGGCAGCCGCACCGCGAACCCCTGGACGGGTACGCCCGGCTGCTGCTGCTGGCCGCCTGCGCGCTGCTGCTGTGGCGGCACCGGCACCCGGTGCCCGTGGTGTTCGGCACGGCGCTGCTCGCCCTCGGCTACCTCGCGGCCGGCTACCCCTACGGCCCGGTCTTCGCGGCCGTTGCCGTGGCCTGCTTCAGCGCCGTCGTCGCCGGGCGCCGCCGGGCCGCCTGGGCGGCCGTCGGGATGCTGTGGGGCGGCCACCTGCTGATCTCGCTCTGGCTGTACCGCAGGCTGCCCCCACCGGGTGACACGGGGGCAAGCGCGGGCCAGGAGGTGATCGTCGCCACCTGGGTGCTGATCGTCCTCTTCGTGGCGGAGCTGGTCCGGCTGCGGCGTGAGCAGTGGGCGCGGGAGCGGGCCGACCGCGCTCAGGCGGCCCGGCGGCGGGCGGACGCGGAACGACTGCGGATCGCCCGCGAACTGCACGACGTACTGGCGCACAGCATTTCCGTCATCAACGTCCAGGCGAGCATGGGCCTGGCGCTCCTGGACGCCGACCCCGGGCAGGCCCGGGCCGCGCTCACCACCATCAAGGCCGCCAGCAAGGAGGCGCTCGGCGAGGTGCGTCAGGTCCTGGACACCCTGCGCGCCCCGGGAGACGCGCCGCGAACGCCCGCTCCCGGCCTCGGGCGGCTGCCGGAACTGGTCGAACAGGCGGCGAGCGCAGGGCTCACGGTGACCGTGGAGGGGGAGCCGCCCCGGCTGCCGCCCGGCGCCGATCTGGCCGCCTTCCGGATCGTCCAGGAGGCGCTCACCAATGTCGTACGGCACTCGGGTTCCCGGCACGCGCGCGTGCGGCTCGGACGCGGGGGCGGGGAGCTGCGGCTGCGGATCGACGACGACGGTCCGGCGACCGGCGCGGACGCGGGCGGCAGCGGGAACGGCCTGGCCGGGATGCGGGAACGGGCGGCCGCCCTCGGTGGCACGATCGAGGCGGGGCCACGCGCCGACGGCGGCTTCCGGGTCCTGGCCGTGCTGCCCCTGACCGACCGGCAGGACCGATGATCCGGGTACTGCTCGCCGACGACCAGTCGCTGGTGCGGGCCGGGTTCCGGGCATTGCTCGACGCGCAGCCGGACGTCGAGGTGGCCGGGGAGGCGGCGGACGGCGAGGAGGCGCTGCGCAAGGTGCGCGAACTGCGCCCCGACGTCGTCCTCATGGACATCCGCATGCCACGGCTGGACGGCCTGGCCGCGACCCGCCGGATCACCGGTGAGCGGGAGCTGACGGACGTCAAGGTGGTGATGCTGACGACGTTCGAACTGGACGAGTACGTCTTCGAGGCGATCCGCTCCGGCGCCTCCGGGTTCCTGGTGAAGGACACCGAGCCGGGAGAACTCGTGCGCGCCGTCCGGGCGGTGGTGGGCGGGGACGCGCTGCTGTCGCCGGGGGTGACGCGCCGGCTGATCGCGGAGTTCGCGGCCCGCTCCAAGGAGCCGGCCGCCGCCGGCGCGCTGGCCCGGCTCACGGACCGGGAGAGAGAGGTGATGGCCCTGGTCGGCATGGGCCTGTCGAACGACGAGATCGCCCGCCGCCTGGTGGTCAGCCCGCTCACCGCCAAGACCCACGTGAGCCGCACGATGGTCAAGCTGGGCGCCCGCGACCGGGCCCAACTGGTCGTCCTGGCCTACGAGTCGGGGCTGGTGCGGCCCGGCTGGCTGGGCTGAGGGGAGGGCCGGAAGCGGACCAGCACGCTGACCTCCCGGGCGAAGAACAGCACGACGGCCGGCACCGCGCCCACCGGCGGCAGCGTCCGTTCGAGACCGGTGGGCAGGCCGATGAGCAGGGCCGGCCCCGTCACCGCTCCGAAGATCACCAGCGCCGCGAACACACCGCACGGCACAGCGCGTATCCGATCTCGACCGTGATCGCGTCCCGCTCGGCCTGACCGCGCCGTCCCCGTGACCCGTCGTCCAGGCGGTGTCACAGGCGTGCGCCCGGCGGGGCAACCGGCCCCGCCGGGCGCACGTAGGGAGGCGGCCCCCGTCGGTCGCGTACCGGTCGCGCGTCAGTCGCGCACGGACACGCGTTCCGCCTCCAGGGAGGTGGACTGGGCGATCACCACGCTCTGCTGGGTACGCCGGGTGCGCAGCCCGGTGAGCGTGATCAGGAGACCGGCGAGGGCCACGCCCGCCACCACCATGAAGCCGGGGCGGTAGCTGTCGAGCATCCCCTGCGGGGTCGGGTGCGCCGGAGCGCCCGCGGTGACCACGGCTGTCACGACCGCCAGGAAGATCGCCCCGCCCACCTGCACCGAGGTGTTGAGGAGCCCGGAGACCATGCCCTGCTCGTGGTCGTCGACCCCGTTGGTGGCCTGGATGTTGAGCGAGGGGAAGACCAGCGCGCAGGCCGCGCCGATCAGCAGCATCGACGGCAGGATCACCGTGGCGTACGCCGGGTCGAGGTCGATGCGCAGGAACAGGGCGTAGCCGAGGACCATGAACGCGAAGCCCGCCGCGATCAGCCGTGGGGTGCCGAAGCGGTCCACGATCGCGCCGACCTTGGTCGAGGACACCGCCACGAGCGCGCCCGCGGGCAGGAAGGCCAGGGCGGTGTGCAGCGCCGACCAGCCGAGCAGGGACTGCATGTACAGGGTGGTCAGGAACTGGAAGCCGACGTAGGAGCCGAAGAAGGCGACCGCGCCGAGCTGGGCCCGGACCTGGCTGCCGGAGCGCAGCACGCCGAGCCGGACGAGCGGGCCGGGGGAGCGGCACTCGACCCGGACGAAGACGGTCAGCAGGACGGCGACCGCGAGGAAGGACAGCAGGGTGCGGGCCGATGCCCAGCCCACCTGCGGGGCCTCCACCACGGTGAACACCAGGAGCAGCATGGAGGCGGTGCCGAGGACCGCGCCGGGGATGTCGTAGCCGTTGTGGTCGCGTTCGCGGGCGCTGCGCGGCAGCAGCCTGAGGCCGGCGACGAGCGCGATCAGGGCGATGGGGGCGGGCAGCAGCATGGTCAGGCGCCAGCTGGCCTCGGTGAGCAGGCCGGACAGGACCAGGCCCATGGAGAAGCCGGTGGCCGCGCAGGTGGTGTAGATGGCGAGGGCGCGGTTGCGCAGCGGGCCCTCCGGGAACGTGGTCGTGATGATCGAGAGGCCTGCCGGGGCGGTGAAGGCCGCGCTCAGGCCCTTGATGAAGCGGCTGGCGATGAGCAGCGGGCCCGAGTCGACCAGGCCGCCGAGCAGTGAGGCGAGGGCGAAGACGCCGAGCGCCACGAGGAACACCTGGCGGCGGCCCAGCAGGTCCGCGGTACGGCCGCCGAGCAGCAGCAGGCCGCCGTAGCCCAGGATGTAGCCGCTGACGATCCACTGCAGCGTGGAGGTCGACAGCTGCAGGTCGGAGCCGATCGAGGGCAGCGCGACGCCGACCATCGACACGTCCAGGGCGTCCAGGAACATGGCGGCGCAGAGCACCAGCAGGGTGCCCCACAGGCGGGGGGTCCAGCGTCCCTCGGTGGCAGGGGCGGTGAGCGGAGAGGTCATGGGGACAGACACTACATGCACATGCATCGAATGCAAGCGCATTTAATTACGATGCAATAATTCCATGTCTCTGCTACGGTGCGGGAATGGCGGCGAAGAAGCCCGAGCAGGCACTCGTGGAGCAGTGGCGGGACATCCTCGCCCTGCACGCCCGCACCCAGTGCGAACTGGACCGCGCCCTGCACGGCCACGGCCTGTGCGCCAGCGACTTCGAGGTCCTCGACCTGCTCTCCGACGGTACGGCGGAGGACGGCGGCTGCAGCTACCGCGTCCAGGAGATCGCCGAGCGGGTGCACCTGAGCCAGAGCGCGCTGTCCCGGCTGGTCGCCCGGCTGGAGAAGGACGGCCTGGTCGAGCGGGCCATGTGCGCGGAGGACCGGCGCGGTGTGCGGGTGGCGCTCACCGGCAGGGGGCGCGCGCTGCACGGCGAGGTGCTGCCGGTGCAGCGCGCGGTGCTCACCCGGATGCTGGCCGGGCAGGGCCGGCTGTCGGACCGGCGGTCAGATTCCGGACCGGGTTCGCCACAGGTCGGCCAGTTCCGCGTCGCCGATCACCTTCGGCACCGGTAGCCGGTTCCACAGCGCCAGGTACAACTCGTCCGCGGGGCCGGAGAGTTCCGCCGTCGCACCGGGGAGTACGCCGAGTTCGGTGACGGGCGGTTCCGTCGACAGCCGCACCGTCCAGGCCGCGTCCCGGTCGGCGGTGCGCACCTGGAGCACCCGCGGGTACTCGGAGCGGACCCGGCTGCGGGAACGGGCGTGGAAGCCGCGCAGCAGTTCGTCGATGCCGTCGACCGCGAAGTCCGCGGCGACGGGCGAGAGCGGCCCGCCCCGGGCGGCCTCGGCGTCGTACCGGTGCACGGTCGTCTCATGGGCCTGCCGCCGCGTCCAGAAGGTGAGCGGTGAGGGGACGGGGGCGGGGTGGAAGGTCCAGCACGTCACCTGCCGCGGGGCACCGGCCAGGGTGTCGACGAGCATGCGGTGGCCGGCCCGGAACCAGGCCGTCAGTTCGGTGCCGTCGAGGCCGGGCGGGTCCGGGATGGGCCGGGGGCCGGGGTGGGCGTCGGCGACGACTCCCGCGGCCCACCGGTGGATGGTGCCCGTGTGCCGCAGCAGGTCGCGCACCCGCCAGCCCGGGCAGGTCGGCACCTCGGCGTCCAGGCCCGCGGCCTCCGCGGCCGCGGCCAGTGCCCGGCCCTCCCGGTCAAGGATCTGAAGGTACTCGGCAGTCTCCATGCGGCGAGTCTGCCCGACGGGACACCCGCCGGTACGGCAGGCCCCGGACCGCTGCGTCCTAGAAGGTCGATGAAGATCTTGGTGAGGGGTTGTCCGGCCGTCAGGCCGGACAACCCCTCACCAAGATCTTCATCGACCTTCTAGCGCAGCAGGAACCCCACCGCGTAGCCCAGTGCGTTGACCGCCCAGTGCAGGGCCATCGGCGCCAGCAGGGAGTCGCTGCGGTCGCGCAGCCAGCACAGCAGACACCCCGCCACGGCGGTGAACAGCACCGCTCCCACGTCCACCAGGACCGCTCCGGCGGCCGACTGCCCGAAGACCGAACCCAGCGTCGGCTTGTCCTTGTTGAGGTTCAGCGAGGGCAGGATGTGCCAGAGACCGAACAGCACGGAGGACAGGACGGCGGCCGTCGTCGCCGTACGCAGCCGGCGCAGCAGCGCGAACAGCACCCCGCGGAAGGCGATCTCCTCCAGCAGTACGGTCCCCACCGGCACCGCCACCAGCGCCTTGAAGGCGATCTGCGCCCCGCTCAGGGTGTCCGTCCGCTGGTCCGCGAAGAGTCCGCGGGTGACCGGGACCAGGGCCCCGCACAGATAGACGGCGGCGACGATCCCGATCAGGGTGCCCCCCCAACGTATCCCGTCCACCAGCGTGTTCCTGCCGAGTCCCAGCTCCGCCCAGTCGCCCCCGGCCCAGAACAGCAACGCCACCAGGACCGCCGAGGCGGCGACCGCGGTGAGCAGGATCCAGGATTGGGCCCACCGGTTGTCCAGCAGGTTGGCCGCCACCAGCACGGCCACGGCCGCCGGCAGGGCGGCCCGGGTGCGGACCCGGGAGGCCGGCATCTCCCGGTCCGGGCCAGGGCGGGTCAGAACTCGACCGGGTCGCGCAGCAGCGGGCAGGTCATACAGTGCCCGCCGCCCCGCCCCCGGCCCAGTCCGGCGCCGACGATGGTGATGACCTCGCCCCCCGCCTGGCGCGGCAGGGTGGTGGTCTGGGTGTTGCGGTCGGCGAAGAACACCGTGTCCAGGTGCATCGCGGAACGCGGCCTGGGCATCCCGGCGACCACCATCGCGATCGGCGTGAGCCTGGCCGCAGGTGGCGAGGAACGGGGACGCTCGGTCGTCCGGGCCTGGGCCATGCCCACCACATTGGGACATCCCGTACCGCTCCGCACCTCCTGTCGGCCATCAGGAGGGGCCGGGCGGCCTTCCGGATGCGGCGGCGGGCGCGGTGGCCGATCGTGGTCCCGAGGTGGCCAAGTGGGTGCAGCGGGCAAGGCTCTGAATCGTACGAGGGACTGGCCCCGTCGGGTGACGGAGTGGGTGCACCGGCATGCGACGGGCCCGGACCGGGTGGTCCGGCGGCGGCCGTGCTCGTGCGGAATCGCCGTGGCGGTCCTGTGCTACTGCCTGTCCCTCACGCCCTCCCTGCTACCGCGCTCCTGGTGGCTCCAGGGGATCGTCGCCGGTGTCTCGGCGGTCGTCGGCTACGCGGTCGGCGCCGTACTGGAGACCCTCGCCCGGTCCCTGCTCCGCTGGGCCGGCTTCCGTATCCGCCCGCGGGTCCGCAGGATCGTCCGGGCGGCCCTCGGGACACTCGGGGCGGCCGCGGTCGTCGCCGTCACCGCCTGGAGCGTCCGCTGGGAGGGCGAGGTCCGGCGCGCGGTGACCCTGCCCCCCCAGGTGGTCTGGTGGCAGTGGGCGCTGGTCCCGGTCGCCGCCGCCCTGGTCGCGACGGTGCTGCTCCTGATCGGGCGCACGGTACGGCTCGGTACCCGCCTCGTCGTCCGCCCCCTCGGCCTGCGCGTCCCGCGCCCGGTCGCCTACGCCACCGGGGTCGCCCTCGCCGCGTTCGTGATCGTCGGCATCCTCCAGGGCTTCCTGCTGCGCGGCGCGCTGGACGCGGTGGAGAGCGCCGCGTCCCTCGCCGACCAGGGCACCGCCGAGGGTGTCCACCAGCCCCGCCTGCCCACCCTCTCCGGCAGCCCCCGGTCCGCCGCCCCCTGGGACACCCTCGGAGCCAGGGGCCGCGACTTCGTCGGCACGGCCACCACCCGCGCCGACATCACCGCCTTCACCGGCCGTCCGGCCAAGGACCCGGTACGCGTCTACGTCGGCCTGCGCACCGCCGACACCCCCGGCGAACGCGCCGCCCTCGCCGTCCGCGAACTCGAACGCACCGGCGGCTTCTCCCGCAAGATCCTCGCCGTGATGGGCACCACCGGCACCGGCTGGATCAACGACCAGGGCAGCAGACCACTGGAGTACCTGTGGGACGGCGACACCGCCGAGGTCGCCATGCAGTACTCCTACCTGCCCAGCTGGGTCTCCGCGCTCACCGAGGACGAGGCCGCCGCCACCGGGCGCGCCCTCTTCGACGCCGTCCACGAGAAGTGGCGGACCCTCCCCGCGGGCTCCCGCCCCCGGCTCGTCGTATACGGCGAGAGCCTCGGCTCCTTCTCCATGGAGTCCGCCCTCGGCGGCTCCCCGGCCACGCTCATCTCGCAGACCGGCGGCGCTCTGTTCGTCGGGCCGACCTACGACAACCCCCTGTGGAAGAAGGTCACCGCGGACCGGCAGCCGGGCAGCCCCGAGTGGCGGCCGGTGGTCGGCGACGGGGCGCACGTGCGCTTCGCGCAGGTACCGGCGGACTACGCCATCCCGCCCGCGCCCTGGGGCGACCCACGCGCGGTCTATCTCCAGAACGGCTCCGACCCCGTCGTCTGGTGGTCACCCGCCCTCGCCTTCCACCGGCCGGACTGGCTGGACCCGCCGCGCGCCCGGGACGTCTCACCGGCGATGCGCTGGTACCCGCTGCTGACGTTCTGGCAGGTGGCCTGCGATCTGGCCGGCGCCGACAGCGTCCCGGACGGATACGGACACCGGTACGGCACCCTGCCGACGAGCGCGTGGGCGGAGGTCACCCGGCCACCGGGCTGGACGGCGGCCGACACGGCGAGGCTGGCCGGGCTGCTGGAGTCGGTGCGGGAACCGGGACTGCTGGACTGACTGGGGCTGACCGGACTGACCGGACTGGGACCGACGAGACGAGCGCGGCGACCGCGACCGGCAGCACGGCATTCGTCCACGCCGCAAAGGCGGGCCGCCCGCATTACTCCCGTGCTGCCGCACCATGGCTTCGAGCTATTCCAAAGCCGAGCCGCCCCGGCGGACGGCGGCCACCGCAGAAGCCGCGCACGCTCTCTGGCACCAAGCTGCACCGGGTGGTCGAGGGAGGGCGGGGGCGCCTCGAACACGAGCAAGGGGGCACGCCGGTGGCGGTGTGGAGTGGCCCGTTCTGGCTCGTCGTGGCTCGAAGAAGATCCAGGTCAGGTCTGTGCCTGTGTATCACAGAATTCTGACAGGGAATTCGGAATTGCGGATTCCGCTGTCAACGTGCTGCCAGTGCAGGTGCCTGCGTTCGGTTTTCGTGGAAATTTCCCACGCATATCGATGATAATTTATGCGGCGGCCGGAATGCTTCCGGCCGGTGATTTGAAAGATGTTCTTTTTTCAAGGGGGAATTATCTCATGTGGATGGGTCTGCCGCGTGTCGCCGGCATCGTTTCGGCTCTCGCGGTTGCGGGCGTCTTCGGTGTCGTGAGCGTCTCGGCGATCTGCCCGGCGCCGGCGGCGAGAGCGGCGGTGTCGGCGGCTGCGTCCGATCAGGATCCGATCTGGGACGTGGTGTCGGTCGAATCGGATGTTTCGGGGCAGAGCGACCCCATATGGGATTGATATTCGGCCATCAGTGACCGGTGGGGGCCTGCCCGTGAGGGTGGGCCCCCTCGTGCTGCCCGCCGCCCCGTCCGCGTCGCATATTCGTTGCGAAACTGTTTCCGTTTGAGCATGATGTTCGGAAGCGTGTGCGATCCACGGGGGAGGAGCACCGATGCTGGACCCGTTAGGCCTGTCATCCCACGTGTCCGAGATCTACCGAACCATGCTGAGGGATCCTGAATGCAGCCCAGAAGAACTCGCGGCCTCGCTGGGATGGACGCGGGAGTCGGTCCGCTCCGCGCTGGATGAATGTGTCCGTCTTTCTCTCGTAAAACCCGCGTGGGGCGCACCGGGCCATCTGCGCGTGGTGAGCCCGGAGGTCGCTCTCGCGGCGCTCCTGGCACGCCAGGAGAACGAGGTCCTGGAGCGGCAGCAGCAGCTCGCCGAGGCGCGGACGGAAGTGTCCCGGTTCATCGACGACTACCACGCGGTCCAGCGGGACCTGCGGGGCGCGGTGATCGAACGGCTCCACGGCCTGGAGGAGATCCGGTTCCGTATCGAGGAGCTGACCGGGAAGTGCGAGTCCGAGCTCCTCGCCTTCGCGACCGGGGGTCCGCAGAGCGAGGCCGCCCGCCTGGCCAGTCAGCCCCTGACCGAGAACCTGGCCGCACGAGGCGTGGGCAGGCGCAGCGTCTATCTGGAGAGCGTGTACAACGACCCGGCGACGGTGGAGCATCTGCGCTGGCTGCACGCGCACGGCGACGAGGTGCGCACCACGGCCTCGCTGCCGTGCCGGATGCTGGTGTTCGACCGCACCCACGCCGTGGTGCCCGCCGATCCCGACGACTCCGCCGCCGGAGCGTTCGTCCTGAACGGCCGTGGCGTCATCGTCGCGCTCTGCGACCTCTTCGAGCGGGCCTGGGCGAACTCCGCCCCGTTCGCCGGCGGCAGACCGCAGTACCGGGAGCGCAGCGACGGGGAGCTGACACCGCAGGAGAAGGCCGTCGTACAGCTGCTCGGCGAGGGGCTCACCGACGAGGTGGTCGCCCGCAAACTGGGCGTGTCCGTGCGCACCGGGCGCAGGATCACCGCCGAGCTGATGAGCCGGCTCGGCGCCCGCAGCCGTTTCCAGGCGGGGCTGCGCGCGGCACAGCTGGGCTGGATCGACGAAGCAGAGGCCGTATAGGCCGGGTATAGCCGCTCATTCCACTCTCGACCCATCACATGGATGGCTCAGTCGCCGAACTCCGGCACGGATCCCTCATTGGAGTCGAGATGACCAACGCGAGCGTGACGAACGGCCTTGACGCTGCCCGGAAGCAGGAGATCAAGGAGATCGTCTGCGACATTCTCGAGATCGACGAGGACGAGGTCACCGAGACCAGCCTCTTCAAGGAGGAGCACGACGCGGACTCGCTGCGTGCGATCGAGATCCTCGCCGCTCTGGAGCGGACCCAGAAGGTGACCATCGACCAGGCCGAACTCAGCCGCATGGTCAACCTGGAGGGCGTGTACGCGGTGGTGGCCGAAGCCGCCCGCCGCTGATCGCCGTCCCGACCGCCAGATGGGTGAGCTTCGATGAACGCTTCGATCAGCACGGACGCACGAGGTCACAGCGAGTCCCGGGGCCCGCGCCGGGGGACCGGCGGCCGTCGGGTGGTGATCACCGGTCTCGGTGTGGTCACCAGCATCGGCATCGGGGTCGAGGCCTTCACCGCCGGACTTCGTGAAGGGCGCAGCGGCGTCAAGCCGATCACCGCGTTCGACACGACCGGATTCGCCCATGCCAACGGCTGCGAGGTCACCGACTTCGAGCCCGGGCGCTGGATCACCCGGCAGCACCCCGAAGAGCTGGGCCGGGCCAGCCAGTTCTCGGTCGCCGCCGCACGGATGGCGGTCGAGGACGCGGGCCTGACCGACGCGGACGTACGCTCTCGCCGGTCCCTGGTGTCCGTGGGCACCACGGACGGCGAGTCCCGCGACCTGGACCAGCTGGTCGCCGCCGGCATGGAGACCGGTCCCGAGGAGTACGACCCCGGCGTGGCCCGGCGTGTGCCGGCCGGCCGGCTGTCGGCCGGCATCGTCCGCGAACTCGCGCTGCAGGACGTGGAGGCCGTGACGATCCCGACCGCGTGCGCGGCGGGCAACTACGCGGTCGGGTACGGCTACGACGCCCTGCGCAGCGGCGACGTCGACATCGCTCTGTGCGGCGGCGCCGACGCCGCCTGCCGCAAGACGTTCACCGGCTTCTACCGGCTCGGCACCGTCGCCCCCGAGGTCTGCCGTCCCTTCGACAAGGACCGCGAGGGCATCCTCACCGGCGAGGGCGCCGGCATCCTTCTCATGGAGAGCCTGGAGTCCGCCCTCGCCCGCGGGGCGCGCATCTACGCCGAGGTCCTCGGGTACGGGCTCGCCTGCGACGCCCTGCACCCGGTCGCCCCGGACCGCGACAGCATCGCGCGGACCATGGAGATCGCCCACCGCAACGCGGGCGTCACCCCGGACCAGATCGACTTCGTCTCCGCGCACGGCACCGGGACCAAGGCGAACGACATCACCGAAGCGGGCGCGGTTCGCCAGGTGTTCGGCCCACAGGCCATGCCGCGCACGGTCTCCATCAAGTCGATGATCGGCCACAGCATGGGCGCGGCCAGCGCCGTGTCGGCGGCGGCCTGCGCGCTGGCGATCACCGAGGGGTTCATCCCGCCGACGATCAACCACCGGGAGACCGACCCCGAGTGCGCCGTCGACTGCGTGCCCAACAGGGCCGTCGAGGCGGAACTGAACGTGGTGCAGAACAACGCCCTGGCCTTCGGGGGCAACAACGCCGTCCTGATCCTCGGTGCGTACCGGAGCGCGGCATGAGCTGGATCGTGACCGGGACGGGCGCCGTCGCGAGCATCGGCGGCAGCGTCCGCGAGATCTTCGACTCGCTGGTACTCGGCCGCAGCGGCCTCGGACCGCTGCGCGGCTACGACCACGACAAGTTCCGCGCGCGGATGGCGTACGAGATCGACGACCGCCCGGAACCCGGCGTGGACGTGCCGCTGCGCGCGACGCGCTGGCTGGAGCAGGCCGTCGCGGCGGCCGCGGCGGACGCGGGACTCGGGGAGGACCTCTCCCGCGTACCGGTCCTGGTGGGCACCACCCTGCGCGAGTTGCGCTCGGTGGAGCTGTCCTGGCGGGACGGGATCGCCTTCGACGCGTCCGACCTGCACTTCGGCACCATGCTGCGGCGTCGCTTCGGCGCGGCGGACACCCACACCGTGGCCAACGCGTGCTCGGCCTCGCTGTACACCCTGGCCCTGGGCGCGGACCTGCTCGACCTCGGTGAGGCGGACACCGTCGTGGTCGCCGGCGTCGACACCCTCACCGAGAGCACCTACGGGCTGCTCGACCGCTGCTACCCCGAAGCCCCCGACCGGCTCCGGCCCTTCGACCGGGGCCGGCGCGGAATGCTGCAGGGCGAGGGGGCGGTGGCCGTGGTGCTGCGCAGAGAGGCCGACGGCCCCGGACCCGCACCCCGGGTGCACGCCAGGGTGCGCGGCGTCGCGGTCAACTGCGACGCCTACCACCCGTCGGCCCCCGACGCCAAGAGCATCACCACCGTGGTCCACGAGGCGCACCGGCGCTCCGGTGTGCGACCCGCGGACATCGACCTGGTCATGCTGCACGGCACCGGTACGCCGCTGAACGACGAGGCCGAATCCACCGCACTGGGCTCGGTGTTCGCGGGGCTCACCCCGTCGCCGTACATGACCGCCATCAAGTCGATGACCGGCCACACCGCGGGTGCCTCGGGCCTGCACAGCCTGGTCGCGGCCGTCGACGTCCTGCGCACGGGGATCGTCCCGCCGACCGTGTACCTCGACGAGCCCGTGGCCGCGGTGGCGGGCTTCCGGCTGGTGCGCGGTACGGCCGAGCACGCACAGCAGCCGTTGCGGCTCGCACAGATCGATTCGTTCGGGTTCGGCGGACTCAACGCCGTGGCCGTCGTGGAGCGGTTCGAGGACCCCGGTGACAGCGCGGGCCGAGCGGAGGGAGCAAACCAGTGACGAGCGCATCCACGGCGCACGCCGTGATCACGGGGCTGGGCAGCGCCGTTCGCGGGGTGACGGGACCGGGAGGCCTGCTCGATCCGCTGCCCCCGGACCTCCGCCGGGCGGCGGACCCGGTCAGCCGGCTCAGTGGACGCGGCCTGCGCTACAAGGACCGGGCCACCAAACTCGCCATGGTCGCGGCCCGCGACGCGCTGCGCACGGCCGCGCTCACCGACGACGCCGGCGACCTTACGGTCCCCGGCGAGAGCGTCGGCGTGAGCGCCAGCACCAACTACGGCAACGTCGACACGGTCTGCGAGACCGTGCGGACGATCGCCGACGACAGCTACCTGGCGACCAGCCCCATGATGCTGCCCGCCACCTCCAGCAACGTCGTCGCCTCCTGGGTCGCCATCACGCACGGGCTGCGCGGTGTCAACCTGACCCTGTGCAACGGTCCGACCTCCGGTCTCGACGCCGTCAACTGGGCCCGGCTGATGATCGCTTCGGGCCGGGTCGAGCGGATGCTCGTCGTCGGGGTCGAGCCCGACAACCCCGCCGTGCGTCATGTCACGGACGTCCCCGAGGAGGCCCCGGACGACACGGGCGGCGCCCCCGACCTCTTCGACGGCGCGGTGGCGCTGGTCCTCGAGTCGGCCGCGTCGGCCGAGGCCCGGGGCGTGCGCCCGCTGGCCGCCGTGGGCCCGTACGCGCGCCGCGGCGACCACGCCGAGGCGGTGGCCGAGGTGCGGGGCCGGTGCCCGGGCCCGGTCGGACTGTGGTGCGTACCCGAACACCCCTACGGGGTACGGGCCCCCGCGCCGGGTCTCGGGGCCGCGGCGGGCAGTGTCCCGGTGCACGACCTGTGCGCGCTCCACGGCGCGGCGTCCGGCGCCCTCGGCGTGCTGCAGTGCGCGGCGGCGGCCGTCTGGCTGGACGACAGGAACGGCGTGGACGACGGGACGGTCCTGGTCAGCGCGGGCACCGGTGACGCCGGCGGGGACGACGCGAGCGCGGCGCTGATCCTGACCGCGCCGGACGTCCTCGCCCCCCGGCTCGCGGGCAGTACACGATGAGTGCGCAGGGCCCGCCGGGCCAGAACGCCGGGGCCGGGCCGGCCGGCCCCGGCGGCCTGCCGAGGACCGGCGGGCACCGGGCCGTCGTCCGCAGACGGCGTGCGGCCCCGGCCGCCGGGCCGTCGGGACGGGTCCTGCTGCTGCACGGCCTGGCGGGCAGCACGTCCGTATGGCGCGCGTACGACCGGCTGGCGGCGGACGGCGCCGAGATCTGGGAGGCCGTGCTGCCGTGGGGCGCCGAGGGGGACCCCGGCTGGAGCCTGCGGGACGACCCGTCGGACCACGTGGAGCACGCCCTGGACGCGGTGCCCGGCGGGGTGGACGTGCTCGTCGCGCATTCCTTCACGGCCGGGCCCGCGCTGGAGGTGCTCGCCGGCCGGGGTGCCGGGCGGGGACCGCGGGCCGCGGTGGTGATCGCCCCCTTCCACCGGCGCAGTCCCGCGGACTTCCGCTGGGACGACGCCCAGTACTACCTCGGCGGCTTCCACCGCATCCTGGAGGAGGGGCTGCGGATCGGCGCGGGCGACCGCATCGGTCCCGAACTGCGCAGCGCCATGGCTCTGCGGGTGCGGGACCGGATCGGGCCGTACGGCTGGCAGCAGTTCTTCGGCTCGTACCTGCGCAGCCCCTGGCTCGACGTGGACGCGCTGCGCCTGCCGGTGCTCGTGCTGGCCGGCGCCGACGACTTCGCCGCCCCGCCGGACGACGCCCGGGCGCTGGCCGGTGCCCTGCCCGACGGCAGGTTCCGGCTCCTCGCGGACTGCGGCCACTTCCCGATGGCCGAACAGCCGCAGCACTTCGCGGACGCCCTGCACGAACTGCTGCGTGAGGTGCTGCCCGGCCTCGCACGCGGTACGACGCCCGGCACCCGCGCCGCCTCCTGACCGTTCGTCCCCCCTGGCTCGCCCTGTTCCTGGCAACTCCACATCCACACACCGGAGTCGACGTGACTACCCACACCGCTGACCTCGCCGCCTCGGTCCCCGCCCTGAAGGAGCCCAGCCGACTGGAGATCCGCCCCCGCTACGAGGGCTCCAACATCTGCACCTGGATCGGATTCAAGCACGTCAACTACCTGGTCGAGGAAGCCGTCCTGAACCATCTCCGGCAGGCCGGCATCGCTCCGGGCACCCTCTACGAGACCTACGGCCTGTGCACGGACATCGTCGACATCGACACCCGCATCCTGCACGCCTTCCACATCGACGACACGGCCGTCGCCGAGGTCCGGCCGCACCGCAGGGCGAAGGACGGCGACCTGCTCTTCGCCGTCACTCTGCATGTACGCCGCGAGACCGTGCTGAAGGCCGTCACCTCGACCGTGCGGGTGCAACTCCGCCTCGACCCGCGCGGCGGCGGCGCGCAACCCGTGCCGGCCGCGCTCGCGCCCTTCGCCGTCGACCGGCTCGGCGCCGAGCCCGGCTGGACGGCGGAGCCCGTGGAGGTGGACCTCGCCGCCGCCGACCTGGTCAAGCAGCTGACCGCCGGACGCAACGCGTACGCCTGGAAGTTCCGGATCCCCTACTGGTACTGCCACTTCACCGAGCGCCAGCAGATGTCGGGCTACCTCCGTCTGATGGAGGAGGCCAAGGACCGCCTGGTCGCCGACCGCGGTGTGTCCATCAAGACGCTCCTGGACGAGCAGAACTGGATCCCGGTGGTGCCGCACTCGCGGATCACCGTCCTCGACGAGGCCCGCATGGAGGAGGACCTGTACGTGGTCCTCACCGTCGAGAGCGTCTTCAAGGGGTTCACCTACGACTCCCGCATGGACACCTACGTGGTGCGCGACGGCGAGCTCGTGCAGACCGCCACCGGCCGGATCACCCACGGCTACGCGGTGATCGAGAACCGCCGCGACTGGTCGCTGGTCTCCTTCGACGACCGGATGAACGCGGCCCTGGAGGGCCGGACGGCATGAGCCGTGAGGCCGAGGTCGTGGTCACCGGGGTCGGCGCCGTCACCTGCCACGGTGCCGGCGCGGACACGCTGTGGCAGGCCATGCGGACGGCCGCCGGCCGCCCGCCCGACCGGCCGGCTGACCCGCTCGCCCGGATGGACCTGCCCCTGATCAGCCTGGTGCCCGATCCCGACCTCACGGCCGAGCGAGCGACGCGGTTCGCCTCGCTCGCCGCCGCCGAGGCGCTGGCCGACGCCGGCCTCGACGCCGCGTCGCTGGCCGCCGCCCGCACGGCCGTGGTCGTGGGCAGTTGCATGGGCGAGCCGGGGTCCAACGAGCGCGGCCGGGGCGGCGGGGGCTGGCTGCCGCCGTTCCGCCTCGCGTCGGCGCTCGCCGCTGAACTGGGTCTGTTCGCCACCGTCCACGACGTCGCCAACGCCTGCGCGGCCGGCGGATACGCCCTGGGCATCGCGGCGGACCTGGTGCGCGCCGGCGAGGCGGACGTCGTCGTCGCCGGCGGCTCCGACCCGTACTCGCGCGTCGCCCTCGGCTGCTTCAACCGGCTCGGCGCCGTCGACCCCGAGCGCTGCCGTCCCTTCGAGAAGGACCGCGGCGGCACGGTCTTCGCCGAGGGCGCGGGCATCCTCGTCGTGGAGTCGGCCGCCCACGCCCGGGCGCGGGGTGTCCTGCCCCCCGACGGCGGAGCAGCGCGGGATCCCGGCCGGGTGCTGCGGCTGACCGGGACCGCCTGGAGCTGCGACGCCGACCATCCGACCGCTCCCCGGGCCGACGGCGAACAGATCGTCAGGGCCATGCGCGAGGCCCTGGGGAGCAGCACGGAGGTCGGCTGCGTGGTCCCGCACGGCACCGGCACCCGGCTCAACGACGTCCTGGAGAGCCGCGCCCTGCACCGGGTCCTCGGCGCAGGCGCCGCACGCGTGCCGCTGTACAGCCTCAAGGCGCTGCTCGGCCACACCGGCGGGGCGTCCGCCGCGCTCGCCGCGGTCGCGGCGGCGCAGATCCTGCGCCACGGCGTGATCCCGCCGAACGTGCCGCTCGAGGAGCAGGACCCCGAGTGCGAGGTGCTGCTGCCCCAGGGCGACGCGGTGCCGCTGCCCACGACGGCCCGCCGGGTGCTGGTCAACGCGTACGGGTTCGGCGGGAACAACGCCTCCCTGGTACTGGCCGCCGGACCCGGACCCGACGACGGGGGTGAGCCGTGGTGAGCACCCGGCATCCGGCCCCCGCCGAACTGGCCGTCACCGGTGTGGGGGTCGTCTCCCCGTGGGGTGACGACCCGCGGACGGCCGCGGCGGGCGGGGCCGCCCCGTCCCCGGACACCGAGTGGTTCGACCACCGTGCGCGGCTCGGTCCACGCGGCTACAAGTACCTGCCCGCGGCCGCCCGGTACGCCCTCGCCGCCGCCCGCGCCGCGCTCGCGGACGGCGGCCGTCCGAAGGCGCACCCGGCGGACCGGCGCGGCCTCGTGTTCGCCACCAACGCCGGGCTCGCCGGCCTGTTCGACAGCATGGACGCCACCGTCGCCGCCGAGGGCTCGGGCGGCATCTCGCCGGCCTCGGCCCCGTACTTCGCGGTCAACGTCCTCGGCAACCGGCTGGCCGCCGAACTCTCGCTGAACGGCTTCGCCCTGACCGTCGCCACCGCCCGCACGGCAGCCCTGGACGCCCTGTCCACCGGTGCCCTCGCCCTGGCCTCGGGACGGTCCGACACGCTGGTGACGGCCGCGGCCGAGGAACCCGTCGCGGCCGCCCGCGGCGGCGGAGGCGAGACGGGCGCCGTGGCCCTCACACTGGAACTCGCCGCCGCGGCCCGGGCCCGGGACACCGAGGTGCGCGCCCTCCTGCGGACCCGCTCGCTGTTCGTACCGCCCGCCGCGCTGGCGGACGCCACCGGGCGGGCCCGTGCCGGCCGCGTCCTGGCCGCCGCGCTCACCCAGGTGCTCGCTCCGGCGGGCCCGCCCCCGACCGTGCACCTGGACCTGGACTCCTCGGCGGTCTCCGAGGCGGTGGCCGCGGCGGTCACCGGCATCCGGGTCCATCCACCGGAGCCGGCCGCCGAAGGCCCGAACCCGGACGGGGTGCCCGAGGAGGACGACCCCGCCGGAACCGGCCGCCCCCTCCCGCCGTACCGCACCGGCTGCCTGGGCCCCGCCCTCGCCGTCGCCCGGGCCGTCACCGCGCACGGGGGCGGCGAGCGGCTCGTGGTCTGCGCGACCGGTGCCGGTCAGGTGGCCCTGGTCGGCGTCAGCCCCGTACCGCCCCCACCACACACAGGAGTGACACCATGCTGAAGCCGCTCGAGGGGAGCTGGTGCCTGGTCCTCGGGGCCTCCAGCGGTATCGGCCGGGCCATCGCCAGCGGCCTCGCCGACGAGGGCGTCAACATCGCCGGGGTGCACTTCGACACGGCGGCGCGCACCGAGGAGGTCGAGGCACTGGTCTGCGGCCTTCGCGCCCGGGGCGTCGAGACGCACTTCTTCAACGCCAACGCCGCAGCGCGCGCCACCCGCGAACGGGTCGTCGCCGAACTGGCCGGACTGACCGGTGCCGGAGGCGGTGTCCGCATCCTGGTGCATTCGCTGGCCTTCGGGACCCTGGTGCCCTTCCTGCCGCGCGACGGCCGGCAGAAGCCGGTCACCGCACGGCAGTTGGAGATGACGCTCGACGTCATGGCCAACAGCCTCGTGTACTGGACGCAGGACCTGCACGGCGCGGGACTGCTGCGCACGGGTTCCAAGGTCTACGCGATGACCAGCGCCGGCACCTCGCAGCACCTGCCCAGTTACGGCGCGGTCTCCGCGGCCAAGACCGCCCTGGAATCCCATGTCCGCCAGCTGGCGTGCGAGTTGGCCACCAGCGGCATCGCCGTGAACGCCCTGCGCGCGGGCACCACCGACACCCCCGCCCTGCGCCGCATCCCCGAACACGCCGGGTACCTCGAGCGTGCCGCGGAGAACAACCCGCACGGCCGTCTGACACGCCCCGAGGACGTCGCCGACGCAGTCGCGCTGCTCTCCCGGACCGAGTCCTCGTGGCTGACCGGCAACACCATCGGCGTGGACGGCGCGGAACTGCACGCCGCCGCCGGTGCGTGGGGCTGAGCCCCGCCGGCCGTGACCCCTGCGACTTCCACCGACTTCCACCTTCAGGAGCAGACAGCGATGAGTCTCAGTCCCGCCACCGGGGCGGACCCGGACACCCTGGTCGTGTCCGGCTGGTCCGCGACGTCGCCGTACGGGCTCGGCGCCGGTCCGTTCACCGAAGGCGTACGGAACAAGCGGACGGCGGTGCGGACCGGCGACGGCGCCGCGGACCTCGGTCCCTACGAACGGGCGGGCCGCATACCCGGCTTCGACATCCGCGCCGTGCTGGGCCGCAAGGGAACCCGCGCCATGGACCGCGCCACCGCCCTCGCCGTCGCCACCGCCGGCCTGCTGCTGGAGCAGGCGGGCCCGGGTCTCGCGCAGGACCACCCGGAGGCGGTGGGCATGGTGCTGGGCACCGGGCACGGCAGCGTGCAGAGCATCATGGACTTCACCCGGGACTCCCTGACCGGGGAGAAGCCCTTCCACGTCGATCCGGCGCTCTTCCCGAACACGGTGATGAACCGGGCCGCCGGCCAGAGCGCCATCTGGCACACGCTGCGAGGCCCCAACACCACGGTGGCGGGCGGTGCGGTGACCGGACTGCTGGCGCTCAACTACGCGACGCGGCTGCTGCGGCAGGGACACTGCGAGGCCGCGCTGTGCGGGGCCGTCGAGGAGTTCTCGGCCGAGCGCGCCTGGCTGGAGTACCGGGCCCGTACCGGCGGCCCGCACCGACAGCCCGCGGGTCCCCTCGGCGAGGGCTGCGCGCTGTTCCTGCTCGAACCGCTCGCCAGGGCCCGCGCCCACGGCCGTACCGCTCTCGCCGTATTGGGCGGAGCCCGGTTCATCTCCTTCGCCGACCCCGAGCGGGCCGACGAGGCCCTCGGGCGGGCCGTCACCGAGGCCCTGAAGGAGGCCGACGTGCGTCCCGAGGAGGTCGGCCTGCTGGTGCCCTCGGACAGCGGAGGACCGCTCGGCGCCCGTGAGGACGCGGCGCTCGCGGGCATCTTCGGCGAGCACCGGCCGGACCGGCTGCGGCTGCGCAGACTCACCGGCGACTGCGGTGCCGCCTCCGCGTCCCTCCAGCTCGCCGCCGCCCTCACCACGGAAGCGGACCGGCCGGTCCTGGTCACCTCCCTCGACCCGGACGGCCAGACCGGCGCGGTCGTCCTGCGCGCCGGCACCGGCTGACGCCCGCGCACCCCCGCCCGTAATCCACCACCACCGAAAGGACACGTGCAGGCCATGGCCGACATCACCACATCCGGGCTCGACAAGGAGCAACTGCGTCACCTGGTGGCCGACGTCCTAGATCTGGACGTGGCCGAGGTCACCGACGACGCCCACTTCATGGACGACCTGGACGTCGACTCCCTGATGGCACTGGAGATCACCGTGCGCCTGGAGAAGGAGTACGGGGTCCGGCTCGCCGAGACCGAGCTGACCTCGATCACCTCCCTCCAGGGCACTTACGAACTGCTCGACGGCAAGCTGCGGGAGACCCGGTGAGCGCCGCCTCGCCGCTGGGCGACCTGGAACTGATCCGCACCGGCGCCACGGGCGCGGCCACGGTCTTCGAAGCCCCCGAGGACGACGACCCCGTCCTCGCCGGGCACTACCCGGGCTTTCCGGTGCTGCCCGGCGTGTTCCTCATCGAGGCCACGGATCGCACGGTGCGCCAGTGGGCCAGGACCAACGTGCCCGCGGCGGACGGCGCCGACATCGCGCTCGTCGCCATGGACCGCTGCCGATTCCACCGGCCCGTCCTCCCCGGCGACCGCGTCCTGTCCGACGTGTCCGTCGTCGACAACGCGGCCGGGCTGCTCTTCAAGGCGGCCGTCGCCACCAACCGCGGCAAGGTCGCCGACATCCGCCTGCGCTACCGCCTGCACGAGCACGAGCACGAGCACGAGCACGAGCACGACGAGGAAGAGGACACCCCGTGACCGGGTACGGCGTCTGCCGGATCAAGAAGACCATCCCGCACCGGGGGGAGATCCTCCTGGTCGACCGCGTCACGCGGGTCAGGCCGGGTGAGACCCTGACCGCGCTCAAGGCGGTCTCCGGCAACGAGCCCTGCTACGCCCGGCTCGGCCCGGAAGCGGCTGCGGCCGACTACGCCTACCCCACCTCCCTCGTCATCGAGTCGTGGGCGCAGTCCGCGGTGCTGCTGTCGGTGTGGGACACCCCCAATCCGGACGTGCTGGCCGGGAAGCTCGAACTGGCGGGCGCCATCAACGAGGTGACGGTCGGCGTCCGCACCTACCCGGGTGACGTGCTGGAACACCGGGTGCGCCTGGTGAAGTCGGCCGGTGAGACGGCGGTCCTCGCGGGTGAGACGTACGCCGCCGGCCGCGAGGTGCTGCGGGTCGGCTCGTTCGTGGTGGCGCTGCGCGACGTCGAGGACCTGCGCCCGGCAGCGGACCGCACCGCGCTGAACGTCTGAGGAGGGACGCAATGTCTGCACAGGATGCACAGCCCCCGCGGGACGCGGAGAGCGGCAGGGTCGCGCTGGTCACCGGCGGGTCGCGCGGCATCGGCCGGGCGGTCGTCGAGCGCCTGGCCAGGGACGGCTACGACATCGGTTTCTGCTACCGCTCCGACGACCAGGCTGCGGCCCTGGTGGAGAAGCAGGTACGGGCGGCGGGACGCCGGGTGCTCGCGCGCCGCGTGGACGTGGCGGACGGCGCACAGGTGCGTGACTTCGTCGCCGCGGCCGAGGAGGAACTCGGCGCGCCGTCGGCCGCGGTCACCTCGGCCGGCATCACCCGGGACAGCCCGCTGGTCCTGATGCCGGACGAGGACTGGGACGCGGTCGTCCGCACCAACCTCGACGGCACCTACCACCTGTGCCGCGCGGTCGTCTTCCCGATGGTCAGACGAGGCGGCGGCACGGTGGTCACCCTCTCCTCGGTGGCCGGTGTGGCCGGGAACGCGGGACAGACCAACTACTCGGCGTCGAAGGCCGGGATCATCGGTTTCACCCGCTCCTTCGCCAAGGAGGCCGGCCGGCACGGGATCCGTGCCAACGCGGTGGCGCCCGGCTTCATCGACACCGACATGACGTCGGTGCTGCCGCCGAAGACGGCCAAGGAGATGCTGGGCCGCATCCCGCTCAAGCGCTTCGGCAGCGCCGACGACGTCGCCTCGCTGGTGTCCTTCCTGGTCTCGCCCGAAGCGTCGTACATCACGGGCCAGGTGTTCCAGGTGGACGGCGGTATCGCCCTGTGAGCACCGGGGCCCGGGGGGGCCGGCGCACCAGGCGGCCCCCGCGTTTCTACTTCTCGCTGCGCAGCCCGTACTCCTGGCTCGCCTACCGGGACCTGCTCCGGTCGCATCCGCGCACCGCCGGCGCCCTGGAGTGGGTGCCGTTCTTCGAACCGGACGAGCTCAGCCGGAAACTGCTGGCCGAGGCCGGCGGCAGCTTCCCCTACACCCCCATGTCCCCGGAGAAGCACCGCTACATCCTCCAGGACGTCCGGCGCCTTGCCGAGGACCGGGGACTGACGTTCGGCTGGCCGGTGGACCGGGATCCCGTGTGGGAGATTCCGCACCTCGGGTACCTGGCGGCGGCCCGGTACGGCCGGGGACCCGAGTACATCGCACTCGCCGCCCGGGCCCGCTGGGAACGGGGACAGGACATCTGCGACCGGTCGGTGATCGCCGGGTTCGGCGGCGAACTTGGCCTGGACCCCGGGGAACTGGCCGGCGCCTGCGACGACCCGGAGCTCCGCGCGGAGGGGGTGCGGATCCTGCTGGAGATACAACGCGACGGTGTCTTCGGTGTCCCCTTCTTCGTCGATCACTACGACAAGTACTGGGGCGTCGACCGGCTGCCCGCGTTCGTCGCGGCACTCGCCGGGTCGAACCCGTCGCCCGCCGGGCCCGCGGACGGTGACCCGGATGCCCCCGGGACCCCGCTCGCACCCGAACGGTCCGTCGACGACGGACACGCGGGGGGCTGCGGCTGAGCCACCCGGACCGCCGTGCGGCACCGCCGTGCTCGGGGTGCGGTGCCGTACGGCGGCCCGGTCCCGGGCTCGCCGCGTGTGCTGTCGCGGCCTGTCGTGTGGCGCCTGCCTGTTGGGGGGTGTCGTACGGCGGCTCGTCCCTGGGGCTGCCGCGTGGGACACCGCGGTTCGTCGTGTGGCGCCTGCCTGTCGGGGGCGTCGTACGGCGGGCCGCCACCGGGTGCGGATCCGAGGTCCGTCCCGTCCGTCGTCGGGGTGCCGCAAGACCGCGTATAGGAGCCGCATAGCGGACGTCGGTTGGCTGGCGCCCGTACCGCTGCTGTGCGAACGCGGCCGGTAAGGCCGCAGAGGGTGAGTAGTTGGGGTGACCGACTTCGAGAGCTTCGTCGGCGCACTGCGCCGCAGGGCTGCACAGGAGCCCGCGCACAGCGCCGTCCGCTTCGCCGGACCGACCGAGGAGGATCTGTCGTACGGCGAACTCGACCGGCTGGCCAGGTCCGCCGCGCAGTGGCTCGGGCGGCGGACGGCGCCCGGCGAGCGGGTGCTGGTGTGCTGCGGCCCCGGCACCGGCTTCGTGCGCGCCTTCCTCGCCTGCCTCTACGCGGGTGCGGTGCCGGTACCGGTGCCCCTGCCCGGGGGATTCGGGCGCCAGGAGTCGCGCACCGCGGCGATCGCCGCCGACACCGGGGCGCGGCTGCTGCTGACCGACGAGGCGGGACTGCCGTCCGTGACCCGCTGGCCGGCGGCCGACCCGGCCGAGCTGCCGGCCCTGGCCGTGGCTTCGTTGGAGACGGCCGAACGCGCGGGCGACGCCACGCTCTGGAGCGAACGTCCGGTGGAGCCGCGGACGTTGTGCTTCCTGCAGTACACCTCCGGCTCCACCAGCGACCCGAAGGGCGTCATGGTCCAGCACGGTGCGCTCCTGCACAACCTGCGCCTGATGCGGGACAGCCACGGCTGGCACGGCGGCATGACCTGGTGCAGCTGGCTGCCCGCCCACCACGACATGGGGCTCATCGCCATGATGCTCGCCCCGCTCCACCTGGGCGGCACCGCCGTGCTGATGTCACCCACCGACTTCCTCAAGCATCCCCTCTCCTGGCTGCGGCTGATCGAGCGGCACGGTGCCGAGATCAGCTGCGCCCCGAACTTCGCCTACGACCTGTGCGCACGGCACCTCACCGAGGAGCAGACCGCCGGACTCGACCTGTCCCGGTGGACGTACGCGTGCAACGGCGCCGAGCCGGTCGACGCCGCGACCCTGACCCGCTTCGCGGAGCGCTTCGCGGGCGCGGGCTTCTCGGCACGGTCCCTGCTGCCCGGCTACGGACTGGCCGAGGCCACGCTCTACGTCTCGGGCACGCCGGCCGACGAGCCGCCGACCGTCCTGCGCGCCGACGCCGCGGCCCTGGCCCGCGACGAGGTGGCCGAAGCCGGGCCGGGCGCGGCGGTGCGGCCGCTGGCGAGCAGCGGTGTGGTGCGCGACCTCGACGTGCGGGTCGTGGACGCCGCGACCGCGACCGAACTCCCCGAAGGGGCGGTCGGAGAGATCTGGATCCGCGGCTCCAGCGTCGCCCTCGGCTACTGGAACCGTCCCGAGGAGACCCGGCGGACCTTCCACGCGGTGACCGCGGACGGTCACGGCCCCTTCCTGCGCACCGGTGACCTGGGGGCACTGCGGTCCGGGCAGCTCTACGTCACCGGCCGTCTCAAGGAAATGATCATCGTGCACGGGCGGAACCTCTATCCGCACGACATCGAACGCGAACTGCGCGACCTCGACGAGGCGTTCACCGAACTGCCCGCCGCCGTCTTCGGGTGCCGGCCCGGCGACGGAGCCGCCGAACAGGTCGTGGCGGTGCAGGAGGTACGCGGCCGTGGCCGCTCCGCCGGCGAGCTGACGGCGCTGGCCCGTACCGCGCGGGCCGGGCTCGCCCGGCGCCTCGGGGCCCGGGTCGGAGGCGTCGTCCTGGTCAGACCGGGACGGATCAGCCGGACCACGAGCGGCAAGATCCGGCGCACCCGGATGCGGACCCTCTTCGAGAGCGGCGAACTGGCGGTGCTCCACGAGGAGTTGTCAGCCGAACTGCGTGCCGCCTTCCGAGCCACGGCACGCCCCGCCCGGTCCGGTCGCCGGATGACCGTGCCGTCCCCGCCGGATGGGGCCGACTGGGACCCGCTGGCGCTGGCCCGGGAGCTGGAGGCCCGCCTCGGCGACCCGCGCGACGACGGCCGGGAGTTGTCCTACCGGCGCCTGGCGGAACTCGACCGGACCGAGGCGTTTCCCGGGGCGGCCTGCCGGGAGCTGGAGGCACTGGGGGTGCCGCGCTGGTTCGTGCCCGCCGAACACGGCGGCGCACTACGCAGCAGCGAGGAGCTGTCGCAGCTGATAAGGACTCTCTCGCGCCGCGACTTCACCTCCGCCCTCGTCCATGCCAAGACCTATCTGGGGGCCGTGTCCATATGGGTGGCGGGCCGCAGGGAGCAGGCCAAGGCGCTGGCCAGACGGATCGACCAGGGTGCCGTCGTCTCGCTGGCGGTCACCGAACAGGCCCATGGCAGCGACCTGCTGGCCGGCGGGCTCCTGGCCGAACGCACCGAGCGGGGCTGGCGGCTGCGGGGCGAGAAGTGGCTCATCAACAACGCGACCCGGGCCGACCTCGTCTGCGTCCTGGCCCGCACGAGCCCGGAGGGAGGCAGCCGCGGCTTCAGCCTGTTCCTGGTCGACAAGGCCCGGCTGGACCGGGACGCCTGGCGTCCGCTGCCGCGGGTGGCGACGCACGGCGTGCGGGGCGCGGACATCAGCGGCATCGCCTTCGACGGCGCCGAGATACCCGCCGACGCCCTGGTGGGACGGGAGGGCGAGGGGCTGGAGACGGTTCTCAAGGGCTTCCAGATCACCCGCACGCTGTGCTCCGCGATGTCCCTGGGAATGACGGACCACGCGCTGCGCGTCGCCGTCGGCTTCGCCCGTACCCACCAGCTGTACCGGCGCTCGCTCACCGAACTCCCGCACGCCGCGCGCACTCTGGCCGAGTGCTACGCCGACCTGCTGGCCATGGAGGCGGTGAGCCTGGTCGCGACCCGCTCCGTGCACACCCTGACCGAGGAGCAGAGCGTGGTGTCGGCCGCGGTCAAGTACCTGGTGCCGACCCTGGGCGACGAGGTGATCGGCACGCTGCGCGGACTGCTCGGCGCCCGGGCGATGCTGGTGGCGGAATTCGCCGACGGCGCCTTCCAGAAGCTGGAGCGGGATCACCGTATCGTCGGCATCTTCGACGGCAGTACGGCCGTCAACCTCAACTCCCTGATCAACCAGTTCCCCGTGCTGTGCCGCGGCTGGCACAGGCGGCTCGCCGACCTCGACGGCGTCGCCGCGGCCGCCCGGCTCGACGCACCGGCGCCCGTCCTCGACCACGGCCGGCTCACCCTGTACGCCCGGTCCGGTGCCGGCGTCGTGCAGTCCCTGCCCGAGGCCGTGCGCCGGGTCCGCGAGACGGCGCCGCCCGCCGTGGCCGACCGTGCCCGGGCGCTGCTCGCCGCCGCGGACGAGGTGCACGAGGACATGGCCGCCCACCGGCACAGCGCGCGCGCCGTGCCCGCCTCGGCCTTCGCGTCGGCCCGCCGGTACGCCCTGGTGTACGCGGGTGCGGCGAGCCTGCACCTGTGGCTGGAGAACGAGGGCACCGCCCGGGCCCAGGGCCCGCTGTGGGAGGGCGCCGCCTGGCTGGACGCCGTGCTGGCCCGTCTGCTGTACCGCCTGACCCGGGTGCCCGACCTGGACGACGCCGACGGCCCGGCCCTGGACCGCCTGCTGCCCGCGCTGTACGCGCAGGCCGAGCAGGGACTGCTGTTCTCGCTGCTGCGGTGCCCGACGGCCGAGAGCACCGCACCGCACGGCACGGCGCCCGACCCCTCCCGTACGACGAAGGACGCGGCATGACGGACCTGCTCACCACCGGCGCGACCGGGCGCCCGGTGCGCCGTGACACCACCCTGGAGCGCATCCGTCGTCTGGAGGACCTGCTCGGTGACCCGGACGACGTGGACAACCCGCTCGGCCTGCGGGCCGTCCTGGACGCCGACGAACGGGGGGAACTGCTGCCCGAGGGGGAGCGGGCCCTGTCCGCGTTCGGGCTCGGGGCCGAGTTCGTCCCGGCCGCGCTCGGAGGGCGTTTCGTGCGCGCCGACCGGTTCGCGCTGCTCATGCGGAGCCTGTTCCGGCGGGACTGCAGCCTGGGCATCGGCCACGGGGTCACCAGCTTCATCGCGGGCCTGCCGGTCTGGGCGGACGGCAGCGCCGGGCAACAGCGCAGAGCGGCCGAGCTGCTGTGCGGCGGCGGCCGGATCGTCGCCGCCTACACCGAACTCGACCACGGCAGCGACTTCGCGCGCGTGTCGCTCGCCGCCCGGCCGGCACCGGGCGGCGGCTACCTCCTCGGCGGAGGAAAGCAGCTGGTCAACAACGTCGGCCGGGCCGAGGCCGCCGTGCTGTTCGCCCGTACCGACGACCGGCCGGGCAGCCGCGGCCACTCGCATCTGCTGGTGGACCTCGACGCGCTGCCCGCCGGGGACGTGGACCGCTCCGCCCGGTACGCCACCTCGGGCGTGCGCGGCTGCCTGCTCGGCGGCATCGCCTTCGACGACTGCGCCGTACCGGCCGACGCGCTGCTCGGCGCCGAGGGCGGCGCCCTGGAGACGGTCCTGAAGGTGTTCCAGGTGACCCGGTGTGTGCTGCCGGGCATGGTGGTGGGCGTCGGGGACGCACAGCTGCGCGCGGTCCTCGCCTTCGCGGGGGAGCGCCGGCTGTACGGGCGGCCGGTGAGCGCCCTGCCACTGCCCCGCTCCGTGCTGACCGACGCCTTCACCGACCTGCTGATCTGCGACGCGCTGTCCATGGTCGCCGCCCGGTCGCTGCATCTGCTGCCCGAGGAGGCGAGTGTCCGGTCGGCGGCCGTGAAGTACCTGGTGCCGAAAATCCTGCAGGAGAGTTCGTACCGGCTGGGTGTGCTGCTGGGGGCGCGCGGCTACCTGCGCGAAGGCCCGTACGCCGGCTTCCAGAAGGCGGCCCGCGACCTGCCCGTGGTCGCGCTCGCCCACGCGAGCGGGGCCGTGTGCCTGTCGAACATCGTGCCGCAGCTGCCACGGCTCGCCGAGCGGGCCTGGCAACCGGCCCTGGACCGTGCACCCTCCGTATCCACCGCCCCCGAGGCCCTGTTCCGCCTCCACGACCCGCTGCCCGAACTCGACTTCGCCCGGCTCGAACTCACCAGCCGTGGCGCGGACGGCCTCGCCGGTGCACTCCCCGGGCTCGCCGACGAGCTCGCCGAGGAGTCGGCGGACCGGCCGGAGCTCGCCGAACTCGCCCGACTGGCCGCCATGTTCACGGACACGCTGGCCGACCTGGCTCGGCGGGCCGGCTCGCTGCCGCCCCGGGACCGCACGCCGGTGGCGGGACGGCGGGCCTTCCTGCTGGCCGAGCGGTACGTCCTCCTCCTCGCGGCCGCCGCTTGCCTCGGCGTGTGGCGGGCGGCCGGTTCCGGCGATCCCTTCCTCGCCGATCCGCTGTGGGTCACCGCGGCGCTGCGGCGGCTCGCCGAACACCTGGGGCTGCGCCCCGGTCCGCTGCCCGACCCCGCCGCCGAGGCGATGTTCGAGGAACTCACCGAACGGCACCGGGGCGCCCGCACCTTCGACATGTTCCGTACCGGGCTCGCCACACCGGCAGGGCCCGACAAGGGAGTTGACTGATGACCGAAGCCACTGTCCCGTCCGCCGTCTCGTCCGAGCCGGTCCGCACCTGGTTGGTCGGCCGCGTCGCCTACTACCTGGAGTGCGCGCCGGCCGATGTCGACGCGAGCGCGCAACTCACCGAACTGGGACTCGACTCCGTGTACGCGCTGAGCCTCTGCGGCGACGTCGAGGACCACTACGGGCTCGTCGTGGAGCCCACCATGGCCTGGGACCACCCGACCGTCGACGCGATCACCGCGTACCTCGCGGCCGAACTGGCCCGGTAGACCAGCCCGTTTCGCCGTGACCTCTCCGGGAAGGGGCGCCGTGCCCGAGAAAACGTTCCCAGGCATTCTCTCGACCGTGGGGAACACCCCACTGGTCCGACTCGAAAGAGTGATACCCCACTTCGGCTCGCGCGTCTTCGGAAAGATCGAAAGATTCAACCCCGGCGGCAGCATCAAGGACCGGTCCGCGCTCGGCATGCTGCTCGCCGCGATCCGCAGCGGCGAGGTGGAGCCCGGGCGCTCCGTGATCGTCGAGTCGAGTTCGGGCAATCTGGCCGTCGGACTCGCCCAGATCTGCCGCTACTTCGGTCTGCGCTTCATCTGCGTGGTGGACGGCAAGACCACCGAGCAGAACCTCGCCATCCTCCGGGCGTTCAGCGCCGAGGTCGAGGTCGTCACCGAACGTGACGAGAAGACGAGCGAGTACCTGCCCGTCCGCCTGCGACGCGTGCGGGAACTCGTGGCACAGACCCCGCACGCGTACTGGCCCAACCAGTACGAGAGTCTTCTCAATCCCAAGGCCCACGAGACCACCATGCGGGAGATCGAGGAGAGCCTGGACGGCCGGGTCGACTACCTCTTCTGCTCGGTCAGCACCTTCGGCACCCTGCGAGGCTGCCGCGATCACATCCGGGCGCGCGGTCTGAACACCACCCTGGTGGCCGTCGACGCGATGGGCAGCGCGATCTTCGGACTGGAGTCCACCCAGCGGCTCATCCCCGGTCACGGCGCCTCGGTGGTGCCCCCGCTGATGGACGCCTCCGCCGCCGACGAGGTGGTGCACATATCCGATCTGGAGTGCGTCGTCGCGTGCCGGCGGCTCATCGCCCGGGAAGCGGTGCTGGCGGGCGGCTCGTCCGGGGCGACCGTCGCCGCGCTGTGGAAGATCAGGCACCGCATCCCGGAGGGCTCCAACTGCGTCCTCGTCTTCCCGGACGGCGGCGACCGCTACCTCGACACCATCTACTCGGACACCTGGGTGCGGCAGAACTTCGGTGACGTCTCGCACCTGTGGAAGGACTGACGCCCCATGCTCGTGTCGGCGGGGCAGGAAGCGCTCTGGCTTGCCCACCAACTGGACCCGGACAGCGCCGCGTACCACGTGGTGCTCGCCGTGCGGCTGCGCGACCGGGTCCGCACCGACGTCCTCCAGGACGCGCTGACCGCTCTCGTGGACCGTCACGAACTGCTGCGGTCCCGCTTCCCGGCCGGCGACGACGGTCCCGTGCGCAGGGTCGCACCGCCCACGACGGCCCGCCTGGACGTCCGCGAGGTCCCGGGGGCCGACGAGGCCGAACTGTTCCGCCTCGCGGACCGGACCGCCAGGGAGCCCTTCCGGCTCGAACGGACGGGCGCCTTCCGCGCGGTACTGCTGCGCCGGGCCGCCGACGACGCGGTCCTCGTCACGGTCACCCATCACATCGTCAGCGACGCCACCTCGCAGTGGCTGCTCGTCCGCGACCTCTTCGCCGCGTACGGGGCGCGTACCGGAGGGTCCGCGGAACCCGCACCCGCTGCGGTCACCGGCTGGGACGAACAGGTCCGGTCGGAACGGGACTTCGTGGCCTCCGCGCGCGGCGCCCGGGCCGCCGCGCACTGGCGGACCGTCCGTGCGGGACTCCACGCGGCGGCGCTGCCCAGCGACCGGCCACGGCCGGCCCGGCGCACCCTGAACGGGGCCACCCACGAGGTCGTGCTCGACCCGGACACCGCACGGCGGCTGCGGCACTGCTCCGCACGGCTCGGTCTGACCCCGTTCGCCTGGCTGCTCGGCACCTTCCAGGCCGCCCTGCACCGGTCCGGCTGCGGCGACGGCTTCCTCATCGGCTGCCCGGTCACCACCCGCTTCTCACCCGGCACCCGGGAGGCCGTCGGCTATTACGTCAACGCCCTCCCGGTCGCCGGCCGCTTCACGCCGGCGACGACCCTGCTGGAGAGCGTCGAGTCCGCGCAGCGGCAGCTGCGCACCGGCGTGGGCCACGCCCGTCACCCCGTCGAACTGACGGCGGGCGGCGGCCCGGCGGTCGGTCCGCCGTTCCGGATCTCCTGCACCCTGGTCGCCGCCGACAGACTGCCGATCGCGGGCCTGTACGAGGGGCCGGTACGGCTCGGCGGACTGCGGGCCGAGCTGTGCGACGTACCGCAGCAGGAGGGCCAGCTGGACCTGGCCACCGAGATCCTGCAGCACTCCGGCGGCTTCCGGGCGATGCTGCGCTACAACACCGACCTGTTCGACCCCGCCACCGTCGAGCGGTTCGGGCACACCTGGATGCGCCTGCTCGACGTCTCCCTCGACGCGCCCGCCACCACCGTGGCCGACGTCGTCCTCGTCGCCCACGACGACCTGGAGTTCCTTCTCGCGCTGGGGTCGGACGCGCCATGAGCACCGCGGCCGCACGACGCCGAGGTGTACGGACCGTATAGGGCGCATATAGCGCCGCAACCCACCATCTCTCCGTCATCAAGGCTCTGCCCCGCGCCTTCCCGCCCCCGACCTTCCCGCAGAGAGGGAACCTCATGCTGATTCTCCGACGCACCGACGTGACGGACGTCCTGTCCGGCCGGGAGACGGAGATCATCGACCTCGTCGCCGACACCTACCGGCTGCACGACGCAGGGCAGACGTCCCTGCCGCACTCGGTGTTCCTCCGGTTCCCCGAGGAGGACCACAGCCGCGACCGCATCATCGGCCTGCCCGCCTACCGCGGCGGTGAGCGGCCCGCCGCGGGAATGAAGTGGATCTCCTCCTTCCCCGGCAACGTGGCCCGCGGGACCGAGCGGGCCAGCGCCGCCGTCCTGCTCAACTCCCTGGAGAGCGGACACCCGGTCGCCCTCGTCGAGGGGGCGGTGATCTCCGCCAAGCGCACCGCGGCGAGCGCCGCGCTCGCCGCCGCGGAACTCACCGTCGCGCGGCCGGCGCCCTCCGTGCTGCTCATCGGCTGCGGCGTGATCAACCTGGAGATCCTGCGCTTCCTCGCGGCAGCCCTGCCCGACCTGCGCGAGGCCGCCCTCTACGACACGGACCCCGCGCGCGCCGAGGCGTTCGGGGCCCGCTGCGCCGAGGAGGTGCCCGCCGTCAAGGCACGCTCGGTCACCGACCTGGCCGCCGCGCTCGGCGCGCACCGGCTGGTGTCCCTGGCCACCACCGCCGCCACCCCGCACATGGACCTCGCCGCCTGCGGCCCGGACACCACCGTGCTGCACGTCTCGCTGCGGGACCTGACCCCCGAGGCGATCCTCGGCGCGGTCAACGTGGTCGACGACGCCGACCACGTCTGCCGCGAGCGCACCTCCCTCGACCTCGCCCAACAGGCTTCCGGCAACCGGGACTTCATCGCCGCCCCGATCGGTGCCCTGCTGCGCGGCACCGCCGACCTGCGCCGGGAGCCGCACCGGCCGGTCGTCTACTCCCCGTTCGGCCTCGGCGTCCTGGACGTGGCGCTGGCCGAGTTCGTGCGCCAGGAAGCCGAACGGCGCGCTCTGGGCGTCCGCGTCGACGGCTTCCTGCCCGCCTGAGCACCGCCCGGGCCCCCCGCCCGGCGCGCACCCACCGCACCGCCACCCCGAGCGGCGGCCCGGCCCTGGCCGCCGACCGTATCCACGAAGGAGTACCCATGACCGCCGAGCAGACCGAAGGCCCCCGCCAGCGCGTGGTGTTCAACGACGAGGAGCAGTACTCGCTGTGGCCCGTCGGGCGGGAGCTGCCCGCCGGGTGGCACGCCGAGGGGACCGAAGGCACCCGTGAGGAGTGCCTGACCCGGATCGCCGAGGTGTGGACCGACATGCGCCCCCTGAGCCTGCGCCGCCGCATGCACGAGTCCTCCGCGGTCTGACGCCCGAGCCCGCCCGACACCCAGGTCTGTGACAGGAGTTGCCGTGAACGCCGAACTGCTTCCGGAACGCTTCGCCGAGCAGGCGTTCCGCACGCCCCGCGCCGTGGCCGTCGTGGACGGCGAACGCACGGTGACGTACGAGGAACTCGACCGTGCCTCCCTGCGCATGGCCCGTCGTCTGCGCGACCTGGGAGCGGGCCCCGAGACCCCGGTCGCCGTGGGCCTGCCCCGCGGTGTCGAACTGGTGGTCGCCCTCCTAGGCGTGTGGCGGGCCGGGGCGGCCTACGTCCCGCTCGACCCCGCCCAGCCGCCGGCCCGCCTGAGCGGTCTGATCCAGGACTCCGGGGCGGCCCTGGTGCTCGCGGGCCCGGACCTTCAGGCCGCCGTCGCGCAGGCCGGCGCCCGGCGCGTCGGTCCCGGGGAGCCGTCGCACGCCCCGGAGCCGGACGGCGGCACGCCGCTGCCCGCCGTCGACCCGGACCACCTCGCGTACGCCATCTTCACCTCGGGCTCGACCGGCAGGCCCAAGGCCGTCGCCGTCACCCACGCGGGCATCGCCAACCGGGTCGGCTGGACGGTCGAGCGCCACGGGCTCGGCCCCGCGGACCGCGTGCTGCAGAAGACCACGATCGCCTTCGACGCCGCCGGGTGGGAGATCTTCGCCCCCCTGGTCAGCGGCGGGACCGTCGTGCTCGCCCCGGCGGGCGCCGAGCGCGACCCGGCCGCACTGCTGCGCGCGGTCGCCGACCACGGCGTCACCGTGCTGCAGGTCGTGCCCTCCGTACTGCGCCTGCTCGTCGAGGACACCGCGGGCGACTGGGGCCGCTGCGGATCGCTGCGGCTCCTCTTCTGCGCGGGCGAGGCCCTGCACGCCGAACTGGTCGCCCGGCTCCGCGAGCGGGCCGGCACGGATCTGGCGGTCTGGAACACCTACGGCCCGACCGAGTGCTCCATCGACGTCACCGCCCACCCCGTCGACACCGCGGCGACGACCGGGCCGGTGCCCATCGGCCGTCCGCTGCCCGGACTGCGGGTGCTCGTCCTCGACCCGAACGGCACCCCCGTGCCCGTCGGTGTCCCCGGCGAGCTGTACGTCGGCGGCGTCGGCGTCGCCCGTGGCTACGCCGGCCGCCCCGATCTGACCGCCGAACGGTTCGTCCCCGACCCCTACGCCACCGAGCCGGGCGCCCGCCTCTACCGCACCGGCGACCAGGTGCGCTGGCGTACCGACCGCACGCTGGAGTACCTCGGGCGCCTCGACCACCAGGTGAAGGTGAACGGCGTCCGCATCGAACCCGGCGAGATCGAGGCCGCGCTGGCCGCCCACCCGTTGGTCACCGGTGCCGTCGTCACGGCACACCGGACCGAGGACGGCGGCACGCGGCTGGCCGCACACCTGACCGCGAGCGACACCGTGTCCACCGCCGACCTGCGTGTCTTCCTGGCCGCGCAGCTGCCGGACAGCCATGTCCCCGCCCACTTCCAGTTCCTCGACGCGTTCCCGCTGCTGCCCAGCGGCAAGGTCGACCGGGCCGCGCTGCCGACCGCCGACGACCTGGCCGCCGGGCACCGGCCCGCGTTCACGGCCCCGCGCGACGCGGCGGAGGAACTCGTCGCGGGCGTCTGGGCGGACCTGCTCGGCCAGGACCGGATCGGGGCCCACGACGACTTCTTCGCCATGGGCGGCACCTCGCTCCAGCTGACCCGGCTGGCAGCCCGGCTGCGCGCCGCGTCGGGCGAGAAGGTCGCACTGCGCGGCCTGTTCGCCGCCACCACGGTCGAGGCGCAGGCGAAACTGGTCGGGGCCGCCACCGAGTCCGGCGGGGAAGCCGGCATCCGGCCGGTGCCGCGCGACGGGCGGCTGCCGCTGTCCTCGGGCCAGCGCCGCCTGTGGTTCCTGGACCGGATGCACCCCGGCAGCCCCGAGTGGGTCGCCCCGCTCTTCCTGCGGCTGCCCGCCGAACTGACGCCCGCGGACGTGGGCGCGGCCCTGGACGCCCTGGCCGCCCGGCACGAGCCGCTGCGCACGCGCTACCTCGCCGAGGGCGGCGAGGTGCGCCAGGTCATCGACGCACCGGGTACCACCGGGGTCGGGCTGCGGGTGGCGGACGCCACCCCCGAGGAGGTGCCCGCGCTCTTCGCCGAGCAGTTCGGGCGGGGGTTCGACCTGGCCGCGGGACCGCTGTGCCGGGCCCTGCTGGTACGCCTGCCCGGTGAGGACCACCTGCTGCTGCTGACCCTGCACCACATCACCTGTGACGGGTGGTCGACGGTGCTGCTGGAGCGCGAGCTGCGTGAACTCTGCGCGGCCGGACTGGCCGGACGCAGGCCCGAACTGCCCGCCCTGGCCGTGCAGTACGCGGACTACGGCGCCTGGCAGCACGCCCGGCTCACCGAGGAGACCGTCGAGCGCGAGCTGGCCCACTGGCGGACCGCCCTCGACGGCATCGCCCCCGTCGACCTGCCCGCCGACCACCCCCGGCCGGCGGTCCGTGACCCACGCGGAGCGGTCGTGCCGTTGCGGGTCCCGGCAGCGACCGCCGCGGCGCTGACCGAACTGGGCCGCGCGCACGGTGCGACGCCGTTCATGACGCTGCTGACGGCGTACGCGACCCTCGTGGCCCGCTACACCGGCCAGTGGGACGTGCCGGTGGGTACGCCGGTGGCCGGCCGCACCGGGCCCGGGACCGAGCACATGGTCGGCTTCTTCCTCAACTCCCTGGTGGTGCGCTGCGGTCTGACCGCCGAGCTGAGCTTCACCGAGGCCCTGCGACGGGTCAGGGACGCCGCCCGTGCGGCCTTCGTCCACCAGGAGCTGCCCTTCGAGCGGCTCGTCGACGAACTGCAGCCCGAGCGCGACCTGTCCCGCACACCGCTCTACCAGGTCGCCTTCGACCTGCACAGCGAGGGCGTGACCAGCGTCGTCACGCAGGACGCGGACCTCGCCGCGTTCACCGAGGCCTGGCAGGTGGCCAAGACCGACCTGTCGCTGTTCATGCGGCAGACCCCCGAGGGCGCCCTGGACGGCGTACTGGAGTACGCTTCCTCGCTGTTCGAGCGCACCACCGCCGAGCGCATGGCCGGCCACTTCCTCACCCTCCTCGACCAGGTCGCACGCCACCCCGGCCGGGCGCTCGGAGCCGTGGACCTGCTGGGCGAGGCGGAACCCGGCCGGCTGCTCGCCGACGGGAACGACACCCCGCCCCACCCCGGCGACCGCACCGTCCTCGACCTGTTCGAGGACCGGGTCCGCAGCGATCCGGAGCGCGTCGCGCTGGCCTTCGAGGACCGCACCGTCGGCTACGGCGAACTCGACACCGCCGCCAACCGGCTCGCCCAGCACCTGCGCACCCGGTGCGTGGGCGCCGAGTCCCGGGTCGCGGTACTGCTGGACCGGGGGCCGGACCTGGTCACCGCGCTGCTCGCGGTGTGGAAGGCGAGCGGTGCCTACGTGCCGATCGACCCCTCGTACCCGGCGGAGCGCATCGCCGCGATCTGCGCGGCGGCCAGGGTCCGCACGGTGGTGACGTCCGCCGCCTACGCGCACCGGTTCACCCCGCCCGGGGCCCGGGTGGTGTGCGTGGACACGGACGCCGACGAGATCGCCGGGCGCCCCGGTTCCGCGCCCGCCCGGGTCAGCGTCGAGGAGCGGCTCGCGTACGTCGTGTTCACCTCCGGCTCGACCGGCGTGCCCAAGGGAGTCGAGGTCGGCCACCGGAGTCTGGCCAACCACGTGACGTGGGCCGCGCGCGAACTCGCCGGCCAGGACTACGGCGGCGGCGCGCTGTTCTCCTCCGTCGCCTTCGACCTGGTCGTCCCGAACCTGTGGGCGCCCCTGGTCACGGGACAGCGGCTGTTCCTGCTGCCGCAGGACACGGACCTGTCCGAACTGGGCGAGCGCCTGACGGAGGCCGCCCCGTTCAGCTTCCTGAAGCTGACGCCGGGACACCTGGACATCCTGGCGCACCAGCTCTCCCCGGCCCAGGCCAGCGCGCTGACCCCGCTGACGGTGGTGGCGGGCGAGCCGTTCACCCGGACCGCGCTGGAGCGCTGGCGCGAGCTGGCCCCCGACATGCTGCTGGTCAACGAGTACGGTCCCACCGAGGCCACCGTCGGCACCAGCGTCTATCCGGTGCCGCAGGACGAGGACGCGGCGGTCCCCGATGTGCTGCCGATCGGCCGGCCCCTGCCCGGCATGACCATGTACGTCCTGGATCCGGAGATGCGGCCGGTCCCGGTCGGTGTCGCGGGCGAACTGTACGCCGGCGGCACCGGTGTGGCCCGCGGCTACACGGGCCGCCCCGGCCTGACGGCCGAGCGGTTCGTCCCCGACCCGTTCGGAGCGGCCGGGAGCCGCCTGTACCGCACCGGGGACCTGGTGCGCCGGCTGCCGGACGGGAACGTCGCCTTCCTCGGCCGTCTCGACGACCAGGTGAAGATCCGCGGCTACCGCGTCGAACCCGGCGAGATCCGGGCGGTGGTGGAGCGGCACCCCGGTGTGCGCGAGGCCGTGGTCACCGTCCACCGGCCCACCGCCGGCGAACCCGCGCTCGCCTGCTACGCGGTGCCGGCCGAGCCCGGTGCCCCGCTGCCCGATCTCGCCGCGCACTGCGCGGGACTGCTGCCCGAGTACATGATCCCGGCGACCTTCACCGCCCTGGACGCCCTGCCCGTCAACGCCAACGGCAAGGTGGACCGCAGGGCCCTGCCCGAGCCCGGGCCCGAACCGGCCGTGAGCGGGGCGTACGTGCCGCCGGACGGTCCCGTCGAGGAGCGCATCGCCGAGCTCTGGCACGACCTGCTCGGCGTCCGCGCCTCGGCACAGGACAACTTCTTCCACATCGGCGGCAACTCGATCCTCGCGATCCGCCTCATCTCGCGCATCCAGCAGGAGTTCGGGATCGACTTCGCCGTCCGCACCGTCTTCGAGGGACCGACGGTCGCCCGGCTGGCGGCCACCGTCGAGGAGCGCGTCACGGCCGAGGTGGCCGCGCTCTCCGACGACGACCTGCTCGACGCCGTCGGCCCCCTCGCCACGGCCGACCTCACCCCGCCGACCAAGGAGCACCAGGCATGAGCACCGGGGACATGGGAAAGCACGTCGACTCGGGCACGGATGCCGACGCGCTCCGCGCCGAACTGCTGCGCCGGCGACTGGCCGGCGGGCACAGCGGCGCCGGGCGCCGCGCCGTCATCCCCCGCGCGGACCGGGACGCCCAGCTCCCGCTCTCGCACGGCCAGCAGCAGATGTGGTTCCTCAGCCGGCTGGAGCCCGACAGCGCCGAATACCTGGTGCCGCTGGTCCTCAGGCTGCGCGGCGACCTGCGCGCCGAGGCACTGGAACGGGCCTGGCAGGGCGTGCTGGAGCGGCACGAGATCCTGCGCACCCGCTACGCCCTCGACGGCGACGAACCGGTCCAGATCGTCGACGCCCCGGCGCCGCCGGCCCTGGCACACTCGACGGCGGCCGACGACGACGCCGCGCGCACACTCGTCGAGGCCGACCTGGCCCGGCCGTTCGACCTGCGCCGTGACTGGCCCGTGCGTGGCCGGCTCATCCGGATCGCCCCCGACGAGCACGTGCTCGCCGTGGTGTTCCACCACATCGCCTGCGACGCCTGGTCCGCCGAGCTCTTCGGCCAGGAGCTGGGCGACCTGTACGCGGGCGCGACCCCGGCACCCCTGGACCTGCAGTACGCCGACTACGCGGCCTGGCAGCGCTCGACGGTCACCGGCGAGGTGATCGCGCGTCACCTCGGGTACTGGACCGAGCGACTGGCCGGACTCGCGCCCCTGGACCTGCCCGCCGACCGGTCACGTCCGGCGGTGCGCGACGGCGCCGGGGACGCCGTGCCCTTCGACGTGCCCGACGCGCTCGCGGGCCGGCTGCGCGCACTCGCCGCCGCCCACGACAGCACGCCGTTCATGCTGTTCCTGGCCGCGTTCCAGACCCTGCTCGCCCGCTACACCGGCCGGTCGGACATCGCGGTCGGCACGGTGGTCTCCGGCCGTGGCCGCCCCGAGCTCCAGCGGATGATCGGGTACGGCATCAACAGCCTGGTCCTGCGCGGCGACCTCTCCGGTGATCCCGCGTTCACCGAGTTGCTCGTCCGCACCCGGGCCGCGGTGCTGGACGCTCACGACCACCAGGACGTGGCCTTCGCGCAGATCGTGGAGGCGGTCGCCCCGGAACGCGACCTGTCCCGCACACCGCTGTTCCAGGTCGCGTTCACCATGCACGGCGACCGGAGCGCCACGTTCGACCTGCCCGGCATCGAGGTGTCGCCGTTCCAGGGCTCGGGCCGGTTCGCGAAGTTCGACCTGGACCTGCAGCTGCGCGAGGGCGCGGACGGAACGCTCGGCGGTCACCTGGAATACGCGACGGCGCTGTTCGACCGTACGACGGTGGAGCGGTTGCGCGGGCATCTGCTGCGACTGCTCGAACACGTCGCCGCCGACCCCGGTGCGCCGCTGTCCGCGCTGGAGATCGTCGACGCGACCGAACGGGCCCTGCTGACCGGCCCGTCGCGGCAGCCCAGCCCGGTGGCGCACCGGGTGCACGAGCTGTTCGAGGCGCAGGCCGCGCGGACCCCGGACCGCGTCGCCGTCTCCTTCGCCGGCACCGACCTGACGTACGCCGAGCTCAACGCGCGCGCCAACCGCATCGCACACACCCTGATCGCCCGGGGCGCCCGCCCCGAAACCCTGGTCGGCCTGAGCCTGGATCGCGGGCCCGACCTGATCCCCGCCCTGCTCGGCATCCTGAAGTCCGGGGCCGGGTACCTTCCCCTGGACCCGGCGAACCCCCGTGACCGGATCGCCTACATCGTGCGTGACGCCCGCGCACCCCTCGTCGTCACCACCCGCGCGCACGCCGGGCTCTTCGACGGCGAACCGCTCCTGCTCGACGCGGACGCGGAGCTGATCGCCGGGCAGCCCGACACCGACCCGGTGGTCACCGGAAGCCCGCAGAACCTGATCTACACGATCTACACCTCGGGTTCGACCGGCAGGCCCAAGGGCGTCGCGCTCACCCACGCCAACGTGGTCCGTCTCATGGACCGCGGCCACGAGCACTTCGCCTTCGACGCCGGCGACGTGTGGACGCTGTTCCACAGCTACGCCTTCGACTTCTCCGTCTGGGAGATGTGGGGAGCACTGCTGTACGGCGGCCGTCTCGTCGTCGTCCCGGACTCCGTCGTGCGGTCCCCCGAGGAGTTCCTCGGCCTGCTGGCGCGTGAACGGGTCACGTTCCTCAACCAGACGCCCACCGCCTTCCGGGCGCTGGCCGGCACCGACGCGGACCTGGCCCTGCGCGCGGTCGTCTTCGGCGGCGAGAAGCTGGAGGTCTCCGAACTGCGCCCGTGGGTGGAGCGGTTCGGCCTCGACCGGATCGCCCTGGTCAACATGTACGGGATCACCGAGACCACGGTCCACACCACCTACCGCCGGCTCACGGAGCGGGACCTGGACCCGCGGGCGGGCAACCCGGTGGGGCGTCCGCTGGACGACCTGCGGATCGTGCTGCTGGACGAGCACGGCCGTCTGGCGCCGCTGGGCGTACCCGGCGAGATCTGCGTCGGCGGTGCCGGCGTGGCCCGCGGCTACCTCAACCAGCCGCGCCAGACGGCGCAGCGGTTCGTGCCCGACCCGTTCGGGCCGCCCGGCTCACGTCTGTACCGAAGCGGTGACCTGGCCCGGCGGCTGGACGACGGCAGCCTGGAGTTCCTGGGCCGCATCGACGACCAGGTCAAGATCCGCGGCTTCCGTGTCGAACTCGGAGAGATCGAGACGGCCCTGGCCGCCCACCCGCAGGTGCGCGACGCGGTCGTGCTGGTACGCGAGGACACCCCCGGCGACAAGCGGCTCGTCGCGTACGTGACCCCGGCCGGCGGGGACGCCCCGGATCCGGGAGGGCTCCGCTCGCACCTGGCGGGGCGGCTGCCCGAGTACATGGTTCCGGCGGCCTTCGTCGCGCTGGAGGCGCTGCCGCTGACCACCAACGGCAAGCTGGACAAGCGTGCGCTGCCCGCCCCCGGCCAGAACGCCCTCGGCTCCGCCGGCCTCGTGGCCCCGCGCACGGTCGCCGAGGAACGCATCGCCGCCGTGTGGGCCGACGTCCTGGACCTGGAGCAGGTCGGCGTCGAGGACGGCTTCTTCGACCTCGGCGGCCACTCCATCCGCGCCGTCACCCTGGTGGGGCGGCTGCGCGCCATCGGCTACGACGTCGCCGTACGCGATGTGTTCGAGTACCGCACGGTCGCCCGGATCGCCGAGCTGGTCACCGGGCGTCCGGCGCCGGCCGGCGCGGACCGCGCGGTCGCCGCGTTCGCGTCCGTCACGGCCGAGGACGCGGCCCGGGTGCCCGAGGGAGTCGTCGACGCGTACCCGCTGTCACAGGTGCAGCTCGGCATGGCCGTCGAGATGCTGACCGACGAGGGCCGGCATCCCTACCACAACGCCACGTCCTTCCGGATCCGTGACGGCCGGCCCTTCTCCGCGCAGGCGCTGCGGGCGGCCGCCGCGGCGGTCACCGCCCGCCACGAGGTGCTGCGCACCTCGTTCGCCCTCACCGGGTACTCCGTGCCGGTGCAACTGGTCCACGCCACGGCCGAGCTGCCGGTGGCCGTGCACGACGTCTCACACCTGTCGGAGGACGAACTCCGGTGCGTCCTCGAGGAGTTCGTCCGGCAGGAGCGTGCCGAGCTGTTCGACACGGCCGTGCCGCCGGTGCTGCGGCTGACCGCGCACATCGCGGGCGACGCCAGCTGGTGGATCACCGTCACCGAGTTCCACGCGATCCTGGACGGCTGGAGCCACCACTCCCTCCTCATGGAGCTGCTGGAGGAGTACGGCCGTGCCCGCGACGGCCGGGAGAGCGCCGAACCCGCCCGCCCCGCCGTCCGGTTCGCCGACTTCATCGCCGCCGAGCTGGACGCCCTCGCCTGCGAGGAGTCGCGCGCCTACTGGCAGTCCGTCGTCGACGGCCACGCGCGGCTGTCCGTGCCCGCCCCGTGGCGCGGTGACCCCGACGACACCGGCGCCCCCTACCGCGTGCCCGTGCCGTTCCACGACCTGGAGGACCGGCTGCGCGCCCTGGCCTCCAAGGCGGGCGCGTCCCTGAAGAGCGTGCTGCACGCGGCACACCTCAAGACGCTCAGCATGCTCACGGAGGAGGAGCGCTTCTTCACCGGGCTGGTGTGCAACGCCCGCCCCGAGGTGCTCGGCGCCGACCGGGTCTACGGCATGCACCTGAACACCCTGCCCTTCGCCCACGACCGTTCGGCGGGCACCTGGCGCGAGCTGGTCGCCGCCGTGTTCGCCCGCGAGGTGGAGCTGTGGCCGCACCGGGCGTACCCGATGCCGGTCATCCAGCGGGAACTCGCCGACGGCGAGCGGCTGGTCGACATCCGGTTCAGCTACCACGACTTCGACCAGGTCGACCACGATCAGGTCGACTACCTGGCCAGCATCGACGACAGCCCCACGGAGTTCTCGCTCGGTGTGTCGGCCCGCATCGGCCATCTCGTCCTCACCGCCGCCCCGCGGACCCTGAGCCCGTCCGGCACCGACCGGCTGGCGTCCATGCTCCGGCAGGTCCTGGAGGCGATGGCCGCGGACCCGGAGGGCGACGCGCGGGCCTCGTTCCTGCCGGAGGGCGAACGGCACCGGCAGCTGACGCAGTGGAACGACACGGCGTACGAGCAGGGGCCCGCCTCCGTGCTCCGGCGCTTCGAGGACCAGGCCGCCCGGACCCCGGACGCGGTCGCCGTCGAGCACGCCGGTGCCACCGTCTCCTACGCGGGACTCGACGCCCGTGCCAACCGGCTGGCCCACCATCTCCGCGGCCGCGGAGTGACCGCGGACTCCCGTGTCCTGGTGCGGCTGGACCGGGGCCTCGACCTCCTCACGGCGCTGCTCGCGGTGTGGAAGGCGGGCGGCGCGTACGTGCCGGCCGACCCGTCCCACCCGGCGGCGCGCGTCACCGCCATGCGCGAGGCCGCAGCGGCCGTGCTGACCCTCACCGAGCTTCCCGACGCCGAGACGCTGGCCGCCCTGCCGGCGACGGCGCCGGTGCGCGGGGACGATCCGGCGGGGCTGGCGTATGTGGTCTTCACGTCCGGTTCGACGGGTGTTCCCAAGGGGGTGGAGGTCACCCACGGCGGTCTGGTGAATCATGTGGCGTGGGCGGCGCGGGAGTTGGCGTCGCGGGGGTCGGGTGGTGCGCCGCTGTTCTCCTCGGTCGCCTTCGACCTGGTGGTCCCGAACCTGTGGGCACCCCTGGTCGTGGGGCAGACCGTGCACATGATCGGACAGGACGTCGACCTGGCCGACCTGGGACGGCACCTGACCGCCGCCGGCCCCTACAGCTTCGTCAAGCTCACCCCCGGACACCTGGACGTGCTGGCCCGGCAGCTCACCACCGACCAGGCGGCGGCCCTCGCCCCGGTCCTCGTCGTGGCCGGCGAGCCGTTCACCCGGGCCACGCTGGAACGCTGGCGCGCGCTCGCCCCCGGCACGGAACTGATCAACGAGTACGGTCCGACGGAGGCGTCGGTGGGTTCCACCGTCTTCGCCGTCCCCGCGGACTCCGACGCCGAAGTCGTACCCATCGGGCGGCCGTTGCCGAACATGCGGACGTATGTGCTGGACGGGGCTCTGGAGCCGGTTCCGGTGGGCGTCGCGGGTGAGCTGTACGTGGGTGGTGCCGGTGTGGCGCGTGGGTATGCGGGTCGGGCGGATCTGACGGCGGAGCGGTTCCTGCCGGATCCGTACGGTGCCGGTGCGGGGGCGCGGATGTACCGCACCGGTGACCTGGTGCGTCAACTGGCGGACGGGAACATCGAGTTCCTGGGGCGGATCGACGACCAGGTCAAGATCCGTGGCTACCGGGTCGAACTCGGCGAGGTCCAGAGCGTACTGACCGAACACCCCGCCGTCCGCGAGGCGTTCGTGACGACCCACGAAGGCGAGCTGACCGGGTACTACGCGCCGGCCGAGGCGTCCACCGAGACGGTCCGCGCACACCTGGCCGACCACCTGCCCGACTACATGGTGCCCGCGGGCCTGGTCGCGCTGGAGGCGCTGCCCCTCAACGCCAACGGCAAGATCGACCGCCGCGCCCTGCCCGCCCCGGTGGCGGGCGAGGAGACGGCGGACGGATACGTGGCCCCGCGCACGGTGACCGAGGAACGGATCGCCGAGGTGTGGGCCCAGGTACTGGGCCTCGAGCGGGTCGGCGTCGAGGACGGCTTCTTCGAGATCGGCGGACACTCGATCCGCGCCGTCGCCCTCGTCGGGGCGCTGCGCTCGGCCGGGTACGACATCGGCGTGCGGGACGTCTTCGAGCACCGCACGGTCGCCGAACTCGGCGAGTTCCTCACCGGGCGGCCCGCCCGCACCGAGGTCGACACGCCCGTCGAACGGTTCGCCCTGATCCCGGCCGCGGACCGGGAACGGCTGCCCGAGGACGCGGTCGACGCCTACCCGCTGACCCAGGTGCAGCTCGGCATGGTGCTCGAGATGCTGGCCGACGACACCCAGCACGCGTACCACAACGTGTCGTCCTTCCGGATCACGGAGCCTGAGCCGTTCTCGGCGGACGCGCTGCGTGCCGCCGCCCGGGCGGTCGCGGCCCGGCACGAGATGCTGCGGACCTCCCTCCACCTGGAGGGCGGCACCGGGCCGCTGCAGGTGGTCCACGCCGAGGCCGCGATCCCGGTGACCGTCGAGGACCTCAGGGGCCTGGACGAGGCCGGACGGCGGGGCGCCGTCGAGGCGTTCCTCGCCCGGGAGCGCGCCGACCTGTTCGACCTGGAGCGCGCCCCGCTGCTGCGGCTGACCGCGCACGTCGAGGACGACGGCTGGCGGCTCGGCGTCACCGTCTGCCATGCCGTCACCGAGGGCTGGAGCCACCGCGCCCTGCTGATGGAACTGCTCGACGAGTACCGGACCCTGCGCGAGGGAGGGCGGTCCACCGCGCCGCCCCCGCCCCCCGTGCGGTACGCGGACTTCGTCGCCGCCGAACTGCGTTCCCTGGAGTCCGCACCCGACCGGGCGCACTGGGCGCGGGTCACCGGCGGCTACGCCCGCTTCCGGCTGCCGGCGGCCTGGGCGGGTGACCGCACCGCCCCGCGCGAGCGGTACCGGTCGGCGGTGGAACTCAGGGAGTTCGAGCCGGGGTTGCGCGCCCTGGCGGCACGGGCCCGGGTCTCGGTCAAGAGCGTGCTGCTCGCCGCGCACCTGAAGGTGCTGAGCCTGCTCACCGAGGAGAGCCGCTTCCACACGGGCCTCGTCTTCAGCGCCCGCCCCGAGGCACCGGGCGCCGACCGGGTGTACGGCATGTACCTCAACACCCTGCCGTTCGCCTTCGACGCGGACCGCGCCCGCACCTGGCAGGAACTCGTCCGCGAGGTCTTCGCCCACGAGGCGGGCATGTGGGAACACCGGCGCTACCCGATGCCCGCGATCCAGCGCGACGCCGGAGCGGAGCGACTGCTCGACGTCCGCTTCAGCTACCAGGACTTCGACCACGTCGACACCGAACGCGTGGACGTGGGCGGCAGTTCGGCCGAGGGCGCCACCGAGTTCGACCTCGCGGTGTCGGCCGTCTCCGGCTACCTGCTGCTGACCACGCACACCCACGCCCTGTCCCGGGCGAACACGGACCGGCTGACCGCCCTGTACACGGAGGTGCTGTCCGCGATGACGCGGGACCCCGACGGCGACGCCCGCGTGGCGCCGCTGCCGGCCGGCGAGCGCGAGCGGCAGCTGGTGGAGTGGAACGAGACGGCCAGTGAGCACGGGAACGCCTCCGTTCTCCAGCGGTTCGAGGAGCAGGCGGCCCGGGTCCCGGGCACCCCTGCCGTGACCTTCGGCGCCGAGACCCTGACCTACGCGGAGCTGGACGCCCGGGCCAACCGGCTCGCCCACGCGCTGCGTGCCCTCGGTGTCGGAGCGGAGACCCGGGTCGCGGTCCAGCTGGACCGCGGTCCCGTTCTGATCGCGGCGCTGCTCGCGGTGTGGAAGGCGGGCGGCGCGTACGTGCCGGTCGACCCGTCCTACCCCTCGGCGCGCGTCACCTCCCTGGTGGAGACCTCGGGCGCCCGGGTGGCGGTCACGACCGGGGCGTACGCGGAGCGGTTCCACGGTGTCACCGTGCTCCGCGCCGACGAGGACCTCAGCGCCCTGCCGGCGACGGCGCCGGTGCGCGGGGACGATCCGGCGGGGCTGGCGTATGTGGTCTTCACGTCCGGTTCGACGGGTGTTCCCAAGGGGGTGGAGGTCACCCACGGCGGTCTGGTGAATCATGTGGCGTGGGCGGCGCGGGAGTTGGCGTCGCGGGGGTCGGGTGGTGCGCCGCTGTTCTCCTCGGTCGCCTTCGACCTGGTGGTCCCGAACCTGTGGGCACCGCTGGTCACCGGGCAACGGGTGTTCACGGTGGCCCAGGACACCGCCCCCGCGGAGCTGGGCCGTGCGCTGCTGGCCGGCGCGCCCTACAGCTTCGTGAAGCTGACGCCCGGACACCTCGACCTGCTGGCCGCTCAACTCACCTCCGAGCAGGCGGACGAACTCTGCGCGGTGACGGTGGTCGCGGGCGAGGCGCTGCCGGGCACCACCGCCGACCGGTCGCTGCAGATCCTCGGCCCCGGACGGCTGATCAACGAGTACGGTCCGACGGAGGCGTCGGTGGGTTCCACGGTCTTTCCGGTCCTGGAACCGGTGGGGCGTGAGGTCGTCCCGATCGGGCGGCCGTTGCCGAACATGCGGACGTATGTGCTGGACGGGGCTCTGGAGCCGGTTCCGGTGGGCGTCGCGGGTGAGCTGTACGTGGGTGGTGCCGGTGTGGCGCGTGGGTATGCGGGTCGGGCGGATCTGACGGCGGAGCGGTTCCTGCCGGATCCGTACGGTGCCGGTGCGGGGGCGCGGATGTACCGCACCGGTGACCTGGTGCGTCAACTGGCGGACGGGAACATCGAGTTCCTGGGGCGGATCGACGACCAGGTCAAGATCCGTGGCTACCGGGTCGAACTCGGCGAGGTCCAGAGCGTACTGACCGAACACCCCGCCGTCCGCGAGGCGTTCGTCTCCGTCCACGAGCCGGTTCCCGGCGACCGCCGTCTGGTGGCCCACTGGACCGCGACGACGGACACCGCCGGACCCACCGCGGAGGAGCTGGCCGGGCACTGCGCGGTGCGTCTGCCGGACTACATGGTGCCCGCGGCCTTCGTGGCGCTGGAGGCGCTGCCCCTGAACGCCAACGGGAAGGTCGACCGCCGCGCCCTGCCCACGCCCGACCGCGGGGCGCTGCGCACCGGCACCGACCACGTGCCGCCGCGCACGCCCACGGAGAAGGCGCTGGCCGCCATCTGGTCCGACGTCCTCGGCGTCGACCAGATCGGCGTCCACGACCGCTTCTCCGGCCTCGGCGGCCACTCACTGCTGATGATCAAGGTCCTGGCGGCGGCCCGCGCGGCCGGACTGGCCGTGTCGATCTACCGCATGTACCAGCACGACACCCTGATCGAACTGGCGGCGGCGGTCGACGCGGACGCGCGGCCACAGGACGCGCCCGGGAACGGTCCCACCGCGGCGGCGACGGACGCCCCCGCCGGGAATCACACCGGGCCGGCCGGCGCGGTCCCGGGCGACGCCGACGGCCGTCCCGCCACCGTCGAGGTCCCCGCCGAGCTGCTGGCCCGCCTGCTCCAGCAGGCCGCGGCGGGCGATCCCGCCGCACTGGCGACCGGGGCACCGGCGGAGGCGGCCGCACTGATCGAGGCGGCCGCGCCGGACCAGGGCGGCACCACGGCCGGACGGAACGGCCGCCTGGCAGGTGTCGACGCCGTCATGGCCGACCACCGTGTGCCCGGCCTCGCCCTGGCCGTCCTGCGGGACGGCGCGGTGGCGTCCGTGGCGGGCCACGGCGTGCTGGCCGCGGGCGGCAGCGAGCCGGTGACGGCCCGGACCCTGTTCCAGGCCGGTTCCCTCAGCAAGCACGTGACCGCGCTGGCCGTGCTGCGCCTGGTGGACCAGGGCCTGCTCGCACTCGACGCGGACATCGAGACGTATCTGACGTCCTGGCACCTCGCCGACGCCGCCGAGGCACCGGGCCCGGTCACCCCGCGCATGCTGCTCGGGCACCGCGCGGGCCTCGTCCGGCAGCGCAGCGTCGGGTTCCGCCCCGGTCAGCCCGTGCCGAGCCTCCTCGACCTGCTGACGGGCAGGCCGCCCGCGGTCACCTCGCCGGTGCGCCGCGAGCTGCCGCCCGATACCGCGTTCCGCAAGAGCAGCACGCACTACTGGGTGCTCCAACAGGTCCTGGAGGACGCCAGTGGCGAGGAGTTCGAGCCCCTGATGCGGCGTCTCGTGCTGGATCCGCTCGGCCTCGCAGACACCAGCTTCGACCAGGACCATCCGAGCACCTCCGGGCTCCCCGTGGCCCTCGGCCACGACGCCGACGGCGCTCCGCTCAAGGGCGGCTGGCGCAACCGTGCCCACCTGGCGGCCGCCGGGCTGTGGACGACCGCGGCCGACACCGCCCGGTTCGTGGTCGCGGTACGGGACGCGCTGCTCGGAGCACCCGGCGCCCTGATACCGCAGGCCCTCGCCCGGGAACTGCTGGCGGGTGAGACCGGCACGTTCTACGGGCTCGGCACGATCGTCGACGACAGCGGCGACGACCTGGAGTTCGGCCACGGGGGCGAACCCTCGGGCTACTGGAACATGGCGATCAGCCGGCTGCACGGCGGTACCGGCTTCGTCGCGCTGACCAACGCCGGCTCCGGCAAGGCGGTGGTCAAGCACCTCACCGCCGAACTGGGTCACGAAGACGCCGGCTTCGCCGGCGGGCGGCTGGCGGCCGAATGGCGCTCCGCCGGGCCGTCCGCCGATCTCCCCGCGGTTCTCGCCCCCGTCGTCACCGACGAGGAGCGGGCATGACCCGCGCCCCGCACGCACCCTCCAGGAGGAGCCCGTGGCTTCCGTACGGCATCTGATCTCCATCGACGACCTCGACGACGCCGACCTGTACGCGATCGTCGCCCGTGGTGCCGAGTTCTCCGGCGGAGCCGCGGGCCGGCCCGACCCGCTCGCCGGTGACATCGTCGGTGTCTACTTCAGCAAGACCTCGACCCGGACGCGCACCGCGTTCTCCAGCGGCGCGCTGCGCCTGGGCGCGCGGATCGTCTCCTACGGCCCCGGTGACCTCCAGCTCAACACCGGTGAGACCAGCGAGGACACCGGCCGGGTGATGTCCGGGATGCTCGACGTCCTGGTGGCCCGCACCGCGGGCGACCCCACCGAGATGCGCGCGTGGGCCACCCAGGACCGCATGGCCGTGATCAACGCGATGAGCGCCGACGAGCACCCCACCCAGGCACTCACCGACCTGACCACCCTGCGACAGCGGTTCGGCCGGGTCGAGGGACTGCGGGTGCTCTACGTCGGCGAGGGCAACAACACCGCCACCGCGCTGTCCCTCGCCCTGACCCGGTTCCCGGGAGTCGAGTTCGAACTGCGCACCCCGCCGGGGTACGGCCTGGCACCGTACTACCGCGAGCGTGCCACCGAGCAGGCCGCCCGCTACGGCGCGGTGTTCCGCGAGCACCACGACATGACGGACCTGCCGGCGGGCCAGGACGTGGTGTACACCACGCGCTGGCAGACCACCGGCACCAGCAAGCCCGACCCGGACTGGCGGACGCTGTTCGCGCCGTTCCAGGTGACCGAGACGCTGTGGCAGGCCAGCCCGAAAGCCGTCTTCATGCACGACCTGCCCGCGCACCGCGGCGACGAGGTGACCGCCGAGGTGCTCGACGGGCCCGCCAGCATCGCCTTCCAGCAGGCCGAGAACAAGATGCACAGCGCGATGGCGGTCCTCGAGTGGTGCCGGACATGACCCTGGTCGAAGGCGCCGGGAGCGGCCCGGCGGCGGCCCGGAACCCCACCGCGCCGCTGCGCCGCAACCGCGACTTCATGCTCCTGTGGTCGGGGGCGAGCATGTCGTTCCTGGCGAACCGGGTCACGGCGGTCGCCTATCCGCTGATCGTGCTGTGGCACACCGGCTCTCCCCTGGCCATGTCCGTGGTGTCCACGGCTGCGCTGCTGCCGCTGCTGCTCGTGCAGTTGCCGGCCGGCGCGCTGGTGGACCGCTGGGACCGGCGCCGGCTGATGCTGGTGTGCGAGACGGGCCGGCTCGCCGCGGTGGGCAGCGTGGCGTTCGCCCTCGCCGCGGGCCGGGTGACGGTCGCGCACCTGGCGGCCGTGGCGTTCGCGGAGGCGTCCCTCGCCGTCTTCTACCGGCTCGCCGAGCGGGGCGCCGTACGCAACATCGTCCACCCGGCGCAGCTGTCCACCGCCTTCGCGCAGAACGAGGCCCGCGGGCGGGCCGCCGGGCTGCTCGGCCAGCCCGGCGGTGTACTGCTGCAGTCGGCGGGCCGCTGGGTGCCGTTCGGATTCGGCGCCCTGGGCTACCTCGTCTCCGCCGTCAGCCTGCTGCTCATCCGCAAGGACTTCCAGCGGGAACGCACCGCCCCCGGCGGCGGACACCGGATGGCCGGCGAGGTCGCCGAGGGGATGCGCTGGCTGTGGCGACAGCGTTTCCTGCGCGCGGCGTTCGGCTACGTCGCCGGCACCAACATCCTCTTCCAGATGCTCGCCCTCGCCCTGATCCTGCGGATCAAGGAGGCGGGGATGCCCCCGGCGACCCTCGCGATCGTGCTGGGCATCGGCGGCGTCGGCGGTCTGTGCGGGGCGCTCGCGGGCGGCCGGATCCAGCGCCGGATGCGACAGCGCACGCTGCTGATCGGGGGGGCCGTCGTCTGGGCGGTGCTGATCGGCGGCATGGGGTTCACCCGCGGACCCGTGCCGCTCGGCGGACTGTACGCGGGCACCGGGTTCGTGGGCGCCGTGTTCAACGTGGCCGCCGCCGTCTACCAGGTGCGCACCACTCCCGACGAGCTCCAGGGCCGGGTCGCCGCCACCGCGGGACTCATCGGCTCGGGGACCAACGCGCTCGGCTCCTTCGGGGGAGGGCTGCTCCTCGCCGCCTGGGGCGCCCTGCCCACGGTCCGTGCGATCGCCGCCGCCATGGCCGTCCTGGCCCTGCTCGCCGCAGTGGCACCGGACCTGAGGGGAGAGATACCGGATGACGGGACCGACACCGCCACGGCCGGCTGACCGGCCGGTGCGCACCGACCCGTGGCTGCTCAGCCATCGCGCCGCGTCCGGCCGGCCGCCCCGGATCCGCCTCGTGTGCTTCCCGCACGCCGGCGGCAACGCGCAGCTCTTCCGCGGCTGGCGGGCCCGGCTGCCGGACGACGTGGAACTGCTGGCGGTCTGCTACCCGGGCCGTCAGGAGCGGCTCGCCGAGCCCTTCGCCCCGGACATGGACACGCTCGCCGACGCCGTCACCGCCGCGCTGCTGCCCCACCTCGACCGGCCCGTGGCCCTGTTCGGGCACAGCATGGGCTCGTCCGTCGCCTACGAGACCGCCCTGCGGCTGGAGAACCGGCACGGGACCGTGCCACGACGCCTGGTCGTCTCGGCCCGCTCCGCTCCGCACCGCTCCCGGCCCACCGGGCTGCACCTTCGCCACGACGACGAACTGGTCGCCGGGGTGCGCCGACTGGGCTCCCTGGGCTCGGAGGCGTACGACGTTCCCGAACTGCGTGAACTGCTGCTGCCCGCGTTGCGTGCCGACTACCGGCTCATCGAGGGCTACCGCCCCCCGGCACCGCCCGCGCCTGTCAGGGCCCCGATCACCGCGTGCCTCGGGCTCGACGACCCGGGCTGCGACCGAGACGACGTACTGGCCTGGTCCGAGCTGACCCGTGCCCGGGACTTCGCCCTGCGCACCTATCCGGGCGACCACTTCTACCTCGCCGCACGGGAGGCCGAGCTGGTCGCCGACATCACCAAGGACCTGGAGACCTGAACCATGACGCAGACGAACATCTGGACCCCCCTGGAGATCGAGTCCGAAGGCGTCGGCGGCGCCGGCGAACTGGTCGAACGGCTCGACGACATGGGGCCGGGGGAGCTCACCCGGATGCTCACCGAGGAGAAGGGCCTGGTCTTCCGCGGATTCGAGGTCACCCACGGGAGCCTCGACGAGGTGCTCGGCCTGCTGCTGCCGAACCGCCTCGCCTATGTGCACGGCAACTCGCCCCGCACCAAGGTCGGCAGCAACGTCTACACCTCCACCGAGTACCCGCGGGAGTTCACCATCTCGATGCACAACGAGATGAGCTACGCCCACTCCTGGCCGGCCCGTCTCGCCTTCTACTGCCAGGTCCAGCCGGGCGGCGGCGGTGCCACCCCGGTCGTCGACGCCGCCCTGTGGCTCGATTCCCTGGACTCCGAGGTGCGTGAGGCCTTCGCGGGCGGCGTGCGGTACGTGCAGAACCTGCACGACGGCTACGGCCTGGGCAAGAGCTGGCAGGACACCTTCGAGACGACCAGCCGCGAGGAGGTGGAGGCGTTCCTCGCCCCGGCCGGCGCTGACTGGAAGTGGCAGGCCGACGGCGGCATCCGGGTCTCCTCGGTGCGTCCGGCCACCGCCCGGCACCCGGTCACCGGCACCGAGGTGTGGTTCAACCAGGCCGACCAGTGGCACCCCGCCGGCCTCGGTGACGACACGGCGGCCGCCCTGGCACAGATCATGCCCGAGGACGACCTGCCGCAGAACGTCACCTTCGCCGACGGCAGCCCCATTCCCGCCGAGTACGTCGCCCAGATCCGCGATCGCGGCCTGGAGCACGCCGTCGACGTCGACTGGCGCACCGGCGACCTGCTGCTCATCGACAACGTCCTGCTCGCCCACGGCCGCCGCCCGTTCACCGGCGACCGCCGGGTCCTGGTCGCGATGTCGGACTGAGGCGATGAACGACGTCACACCCGCGTCGCCCGGGCAAGGGGGCGCGGTCCACGTCTGGCGTGGCCGGGCCCCCGACGCGCTCGGGCCGGGCGACACCGCACTGCTGTCCGCCGAGGAGGCGCACAAGGTCCGGCGGCTGCCGGCCACGGCCGCGCTGCGGTACGCCGCCGCCCACACGGCCGTGCGCCGGGTACTGGCCGGACAACTCGGCGTGCCACCGCGCGACCTGGTCCTCGGCAGGCACCCGTGTCCGCGCTGCGCCCACCCGGGGCACGGCCGGCCCCGGATCGAATGGCCGCCCACCGACCTCGACTTCAGCCTCTCGCGGTCCGGCCCGCACTGGCTGCTCGCCCTGGGCGCGGGGCGACGGGTGGGCGCGGACCTGGAGGGCGGCCGTCCGCTGGACGTGGACGGCGCCTCCCGGTTCGTGATGAGCGCCGCCGAACTCGCCCACGTCCGGTCCGCGCCGGACGGCACCGCCCGCCGAAACACCTTCTTCCGGTGCTGGACGCGCAAGGAGGCGGTGGTCAAGGCGGTCGGCGTCGGCATCGCCACCGACCTCGGCAGCGTCGACACCCAGCCCGCCGAGGACGAACCGGTGCTGGTCACCTGCGCCGAGGGCCCCGGCCCCGACACCTGGCTGGTGCAGGACCTGCCGGTCCTCGACGGCGTCTTCGCGGCCGTGGCCCAGGAGGCGCGCCGGGCCGGGCCGGTGGTGGTCCGGCACTACTCCCGCGCCACGGACGGCGGGGCAGACACCGTACACATGAGAGAGGCAGGGGTCCGATGACCGCGATCGAGTACACCGGAGAGCCGGGTACGCCGGTCCACGATTTCCTCCGCACCCACCGCGAGAAGCTGCGGACGGTCCTCGGCGAGCGCGGGGCAATTCTGCTGCGCGGCTTCGCGGTCGGCGGAGTCGACGGGTTCGACGCGGTGGTGCACGCGTTCTCCGGCAGCGCCCCGCTGACCTACGCCGAGCGGTCCTCGCCGCGGTCCACCATCAAGGGACAGGTCTACACGTCCACGGACTACCCCGCCGACGAGGAGATCTTCCTGCACAACGAGAACTCCTACCAGGCGGTCTGGCCCAACAGCCTGTACTTCTACTGCATCGAGCCCGCCCGCACCGAGGGCGCGACCCCGCTCGCGGACATCCGCCAGGTGTACCGGGCCATCGATCCCGGGGTGCGCGAGGAGTTCGCCCGGCGCGGAGGCTGGCGTGTGGTGCGCAACTTCCACGGGGACTTCGGCGTGCCGTGGCAGGAGGCGTTCGGCACCGGCGACCGCGACGCGGTCGTCGCCTACTGCCGGGACAAGGGCATCACGGCCGAATGGCGTGCGGACGGCGGGCTGCGCACCACGGCGGTCCGGCCCGTGGTACGCCGTCACCCGGTCTCCGGCGAGGAGGTGTGGTTCAACCACGCCACGTTCTGGCACGTCACCTCGCTGGCACCGGAGGTCCGGGAGGGGCTGCGGGAGATCTTCACCGACGAGGACCTGCCCACGAACACGTACTTCGGTGACGGCGGGCCCATCCCCGACGAGACGGTGGCACACCTGCGGGACGCCTACCGCTCGGCCACCACGCGCTTCGACTGGCAGCGCGACGACGTACTGATCGTGGACAACATGCTGGCCGCGCACGGCCGGGAGCCGTTCACCGGACCCCGCAAGATCGCGGTGGCGATGGCCGAGCTGTCCGGCACGACGGCCGCCGTGCCGGGCTGACGTCGCGCTCGGCGAGAAGCGGCGTCACCACTCGCCCGACGAGGACCACCAGGCGGTTCCTCCGGCCGGCCGGGAACGCGGGGCACACCCCCGCGGCTCCACGGACACCGGAGGAGCCGCCTTCCGGCGTCCGCGCGACCGTTCGCATCGCCGGGACCGTGCGGCAGGACGAGGACGGCCGGGACGCCCTCTCGGAGTCGTCCCGGCCGTCGGTGCTCCGCCGCGCGGGCCACGGGGGATGGACGCCGCGCGTGCCGCGGAGGTTCGGCGCCGGCCGGGGCGGGGGAACGTACCGTCCGGCGCCGGGTCGGCAGGTCACTCGCGGACGCCCGCCAGCTCCACCGCGCGGCGGCGCAGGGCCACCGCGGCGGGGGCGAGGGACGAGACCACGGCCAGCACCGCGCAGGCGGCCACGGTCGCGCCGATGGCCGTCCAGGGAAGCTCGATCGTGGTCCACACCGACAACAGGCCCAGGGCGCTCCACATGCCCGCCAGATTGAGCGCGGCGACGAGCAGACCGAGCACCGCGCCGACGGCCACGACCATCAGCGCCTCGGCGCCCACCAGCCGCAGCACCTGCCACCGGGTGGCTCCGGCGAGCCGCAGCACCGCCAGGTCGCGCACCCGGTCCGACGTCGCCATGACCATGGTGTTGACCAGCGAGATACCGGTGTAGAGCAGGGCGATGCCGAGGACGAGCAGGAAACCCATCCGGGTCGTCCGGTTCGTCTCGGGGTAACTGGCCCGCACCCACTGGTCCCTGGTCAGGACCTCACCGCCCGAGGCGCGCACCGCGGAACGCAGACCTGCGGCCACGGCGCTCGCGTCGGCGTCGTCGACGAGGGCCACGTCGACCCGGTCCACGGAGGCGCCCGGCGCGTTGCGCGGGGTGACGTAGACGCCGTTGTTGCCGGTCCCGGCGGTCATCACCGCGGCGATCCGCAGGGTCTTCTGCGTACCGTCACCGAGCCACACCCGCACCCGCTGCCCGACGGTGTGCCGCTGCCACTCCTCGTTGACGATGATCGAGCCGTCGTCGAGGTCGCCGGCCCGGCCGGAAGCGATCGGCAGACGGGTGGTGGCGAGGAGCGGACGGGGTTCCGCCGCGCGGGCCTCGTCCCTGCTGAGCGCGACACCGTCCTCCATGACGTAGACGGCGCTCGTCGAGCTGGGGGACACCTCGGCGCCGGGCACCTCGCGCAGCCGCCGCAGGGTCGCCGCGTCGAAGGCACCGCCCCCCGGGGCGACGACGAAGGCGGCGGTCGTCTGCTCGCGGGTCTCGGTGGCCTTGGCCTCGTTCAGTGTCGCGGTGGCACCGAGCAGCGAACCCGCCAGCGCCACCGTGACCAGGACCGGCGCCGCGATCGCGGCGGTGCGCCGCACCCCGGCGGCGGCGTTCTCCCGCACCAGCATGCCGCCGGCGCCGGGCAGTTGGGCCGGAAGCCAGGCGAGCAACCGGGTCAGCGGGCGCACCACCACCGGCGCGAGCAGCGCCACCGCGGTGATCAGCAGCATCGGCCTGCTCACGTAGGTCTTGCGGTGGAGCAGGTCACCGGGATCGCTGAACAGCGCCAGGGCCAGCGTCACGACGGCGGTGAGCATCAGCCCCGCGCCGAACAGCCAGCGGCCCCACGTCATCGTCCGGGTGTCCACGGACGCCTCGCGCAGTGCCTGCGCCGGCCCGGTGCGGCCCGCCCGCCAGGACGCGGCCACCACGCCGCACAGGGCGACCACCAGCCCCACCGAGAAAGCCATGTAGTACGGCCAGGTGGCGCCACCGATGGTGAACCAGCTCGGAGCGAGCCCGCCGTCGACCACCCACGACGCCAGCCGGGGCGCGCCCCACGCGCCGAGCACGCAGCCGGCGGCCGAGGCGAGCACACCGACCAGGAGGGCCTCGGCGAACACCATCCTGCGGATCTGCCCCGGCGTCGCCCCGGCCGTGCGCAACAGCCCGAACTCCCGGCGCCGCTGCGCCACCGAGAACGCGAAGGTGGACGCCACCACGAACACCGACACGAAGGTGGTGACGCCGCCCGCGGTGCCGAACATGGCGTTCATCGCGACGAGGGCCTCCTTGTCCCGGTCAGGATCCGCGTCGGCGTAGCGGCGTCCGTCACCGGTGAGAACCCGGACGCCGTCGGCTCCGCGCACCGCGGCGCGTACGGCCGCCGCGTCCGCGTCCACGACCAGCTGGGTGCTCTTCGGCGCCAGCCGGGTGGCGCGTGCGTCGGTGTAGAAGACGGCGTGTTCGAAGCCTCTCGGGGCGACGGTGCCGACCACCCGGACGGTGCCGCGATCGGTCCGTACCTGCTCGCCGGTGGTCGCCCAGTCGCCGCTGACGACGACCTCGTCGGCCGAGCGGGGAGCCCGGCCCGTGTCGATGCGGTACGGGGCGAAGGCGGCGACGGACCAGGGGTGACCGACCAGGTCGGCCGGCCCGCCCCGGGCCCGTACGGCGAACGACCGGTCCTGGACGACGGTCCCGATCCCCCGCAGCCTCGCGACGGCCTCGGGCGGTACGGCACGCGGCTCGGCGAGTTTCTGAACCCGCACGCCGATCGAGGTGGACACCCGCAGGCTGTCCGCTCCCTTCACCACGACCGGTGCGGCGGCGAACCGTTCGGGCCTGCGGTCGGGCGCGTCCAGCGACGAGGCGAGGGCCAGGCCCATGACGGCGATCAGCGCGACACCGAGCGAGAGCGCGACGAAGCTGCCGACGAAGGTGATCCAGCGGCTGCGCAGGGTGTGCAGGGCGACACTCAGCACGGGGACGCCTCCAGCTTGGTCATGCGGGTGGCGATGTCGTCGGCGCTCGCCCCGACCATCTCGCCGTTGACGCGTCCGTCGACGAGGAAGACGACGCGGTCGGCGTACGACGCGGCCACCGGGTCGTGCGTGACCATGATGACCGTCTGGCCCTCGGAGTCGACCATGTCGCGCAGCAGCTTCAGCACCTCGCGGCCCGTCTGCGAGTCGAGGGCGCCGGTCGGCTCGTCCCCGAAGAGCACCTCGGGGCGGGTGATCAGGGCGCGGGCGAGGGCGACCCGCTGCTGCTGGCCGCCGGACAGCTCCGTCGGCCGGTGGCCGGCCCGGTCGGCCAGGCCGACCTGTTCGAGGACCTCGCGCAGCCGGGCCCTGGACGGGCGGCGGCCGGCGAGACGCAGCGGCAGCCCCACGTTCTGCTCGGCGGTCAGGGAGGGCATCAGGTTGAACGCCTGGAAGACGAAGCCGATGCGTTCGCGCCGCAGGAGGGTCAGCTTGGTCTCGCTCAGCTTCGTCAGTTCGGTCCCGCCCACCGAGACCGAGCCCGACGTGGGACGGTCCAGCCCGGCGGCACACTGCAGCAGGGTCGACTTGCCCGAGCCCGAGGGGCCCATGACGGCGGTGAACGTTCCCGCGGGAAAGGAGAGCGAGACCTGGTCGAGCGCTGTCACCACGCTGTCACCCGCCCCGTAACGCCTGCTGACGGAGCGCAACTGGATCGCGTCCTTGTTCATCTGTCCCTACTCGTTCGGTGTCGGTACTCCGGCGCGTCCGGCGCGACGGAAAGGTGTTCGTTGCGGTCGTGCCGGACCGGTCGCCGGGCGGCCGGTCGGGTGGGGCGGGTGGCAGATGGCTGCGGCGGCAGCAAGCTGCGCGGCCGGCCGGGGCCCCGGCCACCGGGGAGTCACCCGGGGCCGGCGGCCCCCAGCAGGTACCCCATCAGGACGAAGGCCGGTGCCCACACGACGCTGCTGACCACGGACCACAGGAGGTAGGCCCGGACGGGCATGCGGGTCGCCCCGCACAGGGTCGGCACGAGCGTGCGCAGCACCGCCGTGAAGCGGGCGACGAACACCGCGCAGCCGCCGTGCCGTTCGATCAGCCCGAGGGCCCGCTCGGTGTACCGGCGCCGGCGGTCGCGGCCACGCCGGGGAGCCAGCGCCCGCGTCCGCCAGTGGCGTCCGACGGCGTATCCCGCGACATTGCCGAGGACCGCGCCGGCCACCGCGGTACACAGCGCCGCCTCGACGGAGACGTGGCCCCCACTGGCGAGCGCGCCGCCCAGCACCACCGCCGTCTGCCCGGGCAGCAGCGCGCCCACCATGGGCAGCGCCGCCTCCAGCGCGGGCAGCAGCAGCACCGCGGCGAGGATGCCGGAGCTCCCGTGCGCCGCCATGTGCTCCGTGAGCCATCCCGTCATCGGGGCGCCGCCTCTCTCGTCCGCTCGATGACTCCACGAAACCGTGTGGGGGCACCGTCGCGCACTGCGGCAGGAACGACACCTGGGGTAGGGCCAGGCATACCCGCAGCACTCGCCTCAACTCACCCTGGTCAGCCGCACGTCCGCCCGGCACCGTTGCGGACCTGCCGCGACGAGTCGCGTCAGCTCGTTGAAGCGGTACAGGGGCGCGCCCTCCCCGTCGATGCCCGCCAGCTCCAGCACGGACTTCTCGACCAGCCGCTCCAGGAGTTCCTCGGCCGGCTCCTCGGGCAGGCCGAACTCCAGGGCGGCGACCGCGCCGAACGTCCCGTGGGCCGCGGCTGCCAGGGCGCAGGCCAACTCCCTTTCGCCGACGGGAAGATGGTCCAGGGCGGAGCCGAGTGCCCGGGGTACGTCCAGGTCGCCGACGCGCAACTCCGCGACGCGCTCCGCCGGATCGGACAGACGCCGGGCAAGGCGGGCCACCGGCCAGTGCGGACGGGCGGCCAGCCGGGTCGCCGCGGCCCGCAGGGCGAGCGGCAGTCCCGCGCACGCCTCGGCGACGACACCGGCGGCGCCGGGTTCGGCCAGGATGCGGGGCTCGCCCGCGACGGCGGCGAGCAGGGAGAGCGACTGCGGGGTCTGCATCGGGTCGAGCGCGATGGTACGGAAGCCGGGCATCGTGAAGAGCCTGCTGCGGCTGGTCACGACCACGGCGGCGTCGTTGGTGGCCGGAAGCAGTGCGTCGAGGTGGAGTTCGTTCGGCGCGTCGTCCAGCAGGATCAGCATCCGCCGCCCGACCGTACGGGTGCGGTAGCGGCTGATCAGGTCGTCCAGCTGCTCGGGACCCTCGCCGGACGCCGACGCGTCGTCACCGGGCTCTCCGAGCGCGCGCAGCAACTGCCGTAGGGCGGTGGCACGGTCCTTGACCGTACCGTCCTCGTCGTGGAGCCGGACGTGCAGCAGACCGTCGGGGAACTCGCCGGCCACGGCGTGCGCGGCCTGCACGGCGAGCGCGGTCTTGCCGATCCCCGCCATACCGGTGATCAGTATGCGGCGCGCCCGGGGGGCGGCCTCGGAGGGCCCCGGGGCGGGTGTCAGGAGTGCGTGCAGCTCGGCCAGTTCACCCTGCCTGCCGGTGAAGTCGGCGAGTGCGGGCGGCACCATGACCGGCGGCGCGGCGTGCGGCGGCGCGGACGCCGTCACCGGCGCGGACTGCGGCAGCAGGCTCGGATTCCCCGTGAGGACCGCCTGATGGGTGGCGGTCAGATCGTGACCGGGGTCCACCCCGAGTTCCTCGGCGAGCACCCGGCGGCCCTCCTGGAACACCTGGAGCGCGTCGGCCTGCCGGCCGCACCGGTACAGGGCCGTCATCAGCTGTGCGCGCAGCCGCTCCCGCACCGGGAACTGGGCCACCAGACCGCTGAGTTCGGGAACGAGCCGTTCGTGCCTGGCCAGTTCGAGATCGGCGTCGATGCGGTGCTCCAGGGCGCTGGTCCGTGCCTCTTCCAGCCGCGGCAGCTCCGCGTCGGTGAGAAACGGCGTCACATTGGCGAGCGCCGGGCCGTGCCACAGGTCCAGCGCGCGCCGCAGGGCACCGGACGCCTCGTCGAACCGCCGCTCCTCCAGCGCCGTGCGGCCCAGCTGCTCCAGGCGCTCGAACTCCAGCACGTCGACGTCCGCGTCGGCGGCGATCAACTGGTAGCCGGGCTGCCTGCGAACCAGGTCGACGCAGGGGCCGAGGTGCTTCCTGAGCCGCGACACGTACGTGTAGATCTGGGCGTTCATGGTGGTGGGCGGATGCCATCCCCACAGCAGTCCGCTCAGCCGCTCGTCGCTCACCACCCGGCCCCGGGCCAGGAGCAACACGGCCAGTACCGTGTGCACCTTGGACCCCGAGAGCGGAATGCGGCGCGCGCCCTCTCGTGCCTCCACCGGTCCGAGAAGCCGGAATTCCATGAGTCATCCCCCACCTCGATACGACCCGGGCCGCGCAGCGCGTCCTGGTCGGCTCGGAACGCCGAAGCGTCGTTCCGGCCCCATGCTTGTGCCAGGAACTGGCGGAATTTCGCCTTCTGGCTGGCAGCAGGCTGCGCTGGCAAGAGCCTGCGACGAGCGTGCCGTGCTCCGCGCCCCCACCCCCGGCGGTAGTGCTGGCCCTACCTCAGGAGTCCCGCTGAACCGATGGCAGCCGAGGTCCACGCCTTCTACGGTGACGCTCATGCACCCTCGCAATGTGTGGCAGGCCATGTCGCGGCCGGGCTTCCTGCTGTCGTCGTGGCCGTGGCGTTCGGCCGGCTTCCTGCTCACCGGGGTGCCGGCGGGCGTCGTCACCCTGGCGGGACTGCTGGTGGCGATCACGGTGAGCGGCGCCCTGGCGATCGTGCTGGTGGGGCTTCCGCTCCTCGTCGTCGTGGCCCTCGCCGGGATCCCGGTGGCCCGGGCGGAGCGGTACCGGCTACGCCTGATCGACCGGGATCCGGCTCCCGACCGGCACCACGGGCCCGCCGCCGCGGGCCCGTGGTCCTGGCTGACCGTGCGTCTGAGGGAGCAGGCCACCTGGCGGGAGCTCGGTTACGCCCTGATCTTCGCCGGTCTGCTGTGGCCGGTCGACGCCCTCGCGATCACGGTCGGCCTGCTCTTCCCGCTGGCCATGGTCGCGACCCCGCTGCTGATGGCCACGGTCGGCGGTGGCGAGGAGACCAAGGTGCTCAAGGCGTGGACCGTCACGACCTGGCCGACGGCCTTCGGCATCGCCGTGCTCGGACTGCTCGCTCTGCTCCTGGGCGCCTATGCCCTGGGGGTCGCCGCCGGTGCCCGTGCGGAACTGACGCGGCTGCTGATCGCGCCGCGCGGGGGCGATCTGGGGGCCAGGGTCATGGAACTGACGCGGTCGCGGGTCCGTCTGGTGGACGCCTTCGAGGCGGAACGGCGGCGCATCGAACGCGATCTGCACGACGGGGCTCAACAACGGCTGGTGGCACTGACGATGACCCTCGGCCTGGCCCGCCTGGACGTCCCGCCGGGACCGCTCGCCGACCAGCTCGCCAAGGCCCATGAGGAGGCGGGCAAGGCCCTCGCGGAGCTGCGTGAACTCATCCACGGCATCCACCCGAAGGTGCTCACGGACTACGGTCTCCAAGCGGCGGTCGCCGACGCCGCCGACCGTTCCGCGGTCCCCGTGGACGTCGACCTGGAACTGCACGGACGACTTCCCCCGGCGGTGGAGTCCGCCGCGTACTTCGTGGTCTGCGAAGCCCTCGCCAACATCGCCAAGCACAGCGGGGCGAGCCGGGCCGAGGTGACGGGGGGCCACCACGGCGGGCGGCTGCTCCTGCAGGTGCGCGACGACGGCAGGGGCGGGGCGCGGGCCGGGTCCGGCAGCGGGCTGACCGGGCTCGCGGACCGGGTGTCGGTGCTGGATGGCAGACTTTCCCTGTCCAGTCCGTCCGGCGGACCGACCCAGTTGCGTGTGGAGTTTCCTTGCGAACGGACCGATCACTCAGCGTAGTTCTGGCCGAGGACAGCGTGCTGCTGCGGGAGGGGCTGATCGGTCTGCTCAGCCGCTGCGGCCACGAGGTGGTCGCGGCCGTGGGGGACGCCGAGGCGCTGATCACCGCGGTCGAGGAGCACGGTCCCGACATCGTGGTGACGGACGTGCGGATGCCGCCGGGCTTCCAGGACGAGGGGCTGCACGCTGCGGTGCGGCTGCGGGAGAAGCGGCCCACGCTGCCGGTCCTGGTGCTCAGCCAGTACGTGCAGCGGACGTACGCCTCCGAACTGCTCGACTCCGGTGACGGAACCGGCGTCGGCTACCTGCTCAAGGACCGGGTGGGTCAGGTCGAGGAGTTCATCGACGCCCTGTGGGAGGTCGCGGAAGGCGGCACCGTCGTCGACCCCGAGGTCGTACGTCAACTGCTGCGCCGCCGCCGCGATCCGCTGGAGCGGCTCACCCCCCGCGAGCGTGAGGTTCTGGCACTGATCGCCGAGGGCAAGTCGAACGGGGCGATCGCCCGCGAACTGGTCGTCTCCGAGGCGGCCGTCGGCAAGCACATCAGCAGCATCCTGACCAAGCTGGATCTGCCTCCCGCGGAGGAGACACATCGCAGGGTGCTGGCGGTCCTCGCCTACCTGAGGGCGTGATGCCCAGCGAGCGATACCTGGACGGAACGTGGCGTCCACCATGCGCGTTCCCGGATGTCCCAGAGGTGCCTTCCGTCACTCAAACCGCTGAAACACTGCGGATATTCACTCGTCTCGAGCGCCCGTGTTCGGACGGAGCCCGGCAACAGCTCGGTTAATAACTGCTCGCCGGTTGGTTACCGGAGAGTGAGCGGTCCATGATGGCCCCATGACGTTGGCCTCGCGCGCTCTTGCGCAACTGGCGACCTGGCCCGACCTGACCCAGGCGGTACCGAGCTGTGGTCTGGGTCAGGCCGTGAGGTCGTCGCAGGGCGAGATCGCGCACTTCCACTCGGAGCGCGACGTGGACCTGCGTCTGACCACCCACGCCATCCGGCACTTCGCGAAGGACCTCAAGAGCACGGGGGCGATCCGCATCGTCCCGGGCTCGCAGTGGGTGACCATACGACTCGACGCCGCGAGCGACGTGGATCTGCTGCTGACCCTGGTGAGCGTCGCCCTCCAGGCCCACCAGAGCTGGCCGGACCCGGCCGACCGGCCCGTGTTCGGCTGCAACGACCAGCGGGGGGCCGGCTTCGTCAGCGCGGACACCAGCGGCGTCTGACCCGGACGGACACCGGCGGTGCCGGCCGGGTCACACCGTCAGGACCCGGATCCCCGCCTCCTCGAACCGGCGCACCGTCTCCGGCGCCGCCGTCGTGTCCGTGACCAGCGTGTCCACCAGCTCCGCCGCGCAGATCCGGGCGAACGCCCGCCCGCCCAGCTTGCTGGAGTCGGCGGCGACGACCACCCGGGCGGCACGTTCGCACAGCAACCGGTTGATCGCGGCCTCCGCCTCGTCGTGGGCCGCGGCGCCGTGCAGCACGTCGAAGGCGACCACCCCGAGCACCGCCACGTCGAGGGTGATCTGACCCAGCACACCGTCCGCGAGCGGCCCGATGAGCTCGTACGACTGCGGACGCGCCACCCCGCCCGTCACCACGATCTTGAACTGGGGCCGCACGGCCAGCTCGTTGGCGATGTTGAGCGCGTTGGTGACGACCGTGAGCGCCGGTGTGCCGGTGGTGAGGTCCCCGCGCACGGCCAGGGCGCGGGCCACCTCCGTGGTGGTGGTACCGCCGGTCAGTCCCACCGCCTCGCCCGGCGCGACCAGTTCGGCCACCGCCGTGGCGATCCGCTGCTTATCCGAGGCCCGTCGGGCGGTCTTGTAGCGCAACGGCAGCTCGTAGGAGACCCCGTGCACCACCGCCCCGCCCCGGGTGCGCACCAGCATCTGCTGCTCGGCGAGCTGGTCGAGGTCCCGGCGGATCGTCGCCGCCGACACCGCCAGCTCCGCCGCCGCCTCCTCGACCTCCAGGCGGCCGCGCTCGACCAGCAGCTCGAGCAGCGCCTTCCAGCGGGCGTCGCGCGACATCCGCCGCCTCCGTTCCTCGATCTCCCGGCGACCTTAACCCACCCCGTCCACGCCCAGATGCTCGCTCACGCTCGCAAGCCGCACCCATCGTGCAGGAACAGTCACATCCGGGGAGGGCGCGGCGACCAACCCGGTTGCCCACCCTGACCCGCCCCGCCGCCACCACCGAAGTCCCGTGACGGCCGGCCCAGTTGAAGGGGCACCTGCGCACGCCCGCGATCACCGCCGCCCCCGGCAGCCTCGACCCGCTCGCCGCACCCGTCCGCGCCCAGCGTCTCGGGATCGCCGCCGCCCGGAGCCTCGACCCCGGCCGGCCGAGCCACCCCGCCCGCTCGGTGAACCCCGCCCGCTCGGTGAGGCGTGACCGGGCCGTCGGCGGGGCCGGTTCGCCCGTGGTCCTCCAAGCCTGCGAGAACGCCGTCAAGTTCCGCCACGGACAACTCCGCCCGCTCGCCCGCGCGGCCGCCACGGCCGTCGACCCGGCCTGCGTGCCCGTCGCGGTCCGGCCGCGTGCACGCCATGACCACCCGCACCGCGGCCCTCGGCGTCGGCCGGGGAAGCAGTGGTCCACGAGATCACGAGGATCACCGGTGCCCTGGGGACTATCCCCGCTTGACCGCCTTCAGCACCACGAACTTCGGGTCGCTGGCGACCAGTTGGCTGTTGCCGAACAGCTTGCGCAACTTCAGGTGGTAGCCCAGGTGGCGGTTGCCGACCACCCACAGCTCGCCGCCCGGCCGCAGTGCCCGCATCGCCCCGGTGAACATCCGCCACGCCGTCGCGTCGGTGGTCGCCTGGTGGGAGTGGAACGGCGGGTTGTTCAGCACCGTGTCCACGCTTTCGGCCGCGACCCCGGCCAGCCCGTCCCCGACCCGGAACTCGGCATGCCCGGGCACCCCGTTCGCCTTGTAGGTGGCCTCCGCCGAGGCCACCGCCTGGAACGACTCGTCGACGAACAGCACCTCGGCCGTCGGATCGGCCAGCGCCACCGCCGTACCGATCACCCCGTTGCCGCATCCCAGGTCCACCACCCGGCGTCCGCCCGTGGGCAGATGACGGAGGAAGAACCGGGTGCCGATGTCGAGCCGGTCGGCGCAGAAGACCCCCGCGTGATTGACGACCGTACGCCCGGCGGCCGCACCGATCCCGTCCGGGAGCTCGTAGCTCAGCGGCCACGGGTTGACCGGCCGCCGGAGCGAGGGGTCCGGGGAGCAGTGGATCAGCCGGGCCTTCTGCTGGGCCAGCGAGGTCCGGGTCGGGCCGAGGATCCGCTCGAACAGCCGCAGCGTCGACGTGTGGATCTCCTTCACCATGCCGGTGCCGATCACCACCGTGTCCGCGTGCACGGCGGGCGCCAGCCTGAGCAGCTGGTCCTCCAGCAGCGCCAGGCTCTTCGGCACCCGCACCAGCAGCACGTCCACCCGCTCCGGCGGCGGGTCCTGGGTGGTGAGCAGCTGTACCGCCCCCGGCTCGACGCCCGCACGCGCCAGGTTGGCCCGGGTCGCCTCCTGGCCCAGGTACGAGTCGGTGATCTGCGTCGGCCGGTGCGCGGCCAGCGCCGTGACCAGGGCGCCCCAGCGGTCGCCGAGGACCACGACGGTCCCGGACAGCCCGGTCCGCTCCTCGGCCAGATACCTCAGCAGATACGCGTCGGAGGCGTCCCAGGCGCGCAGCCGGTCGCTCGGTTCCTCGGGGAAGCGGGCCAGCTCGTACTCGCCCCACGCAGTCGTCATACGGTCGCTCATCGTGCGTCCAGGCTAGCGGAGCCGCAGCTCAGACCCGGTCGGGCAGGATGGGGGCATGGAGGACGAACTGTTTCCGAGGGCGTGCGCCCAGGTCGCGCCGGGCGCCGTGCACGTCCCCGGCTGGCTGAGCGCGCGCGGCCAGAGTGAGCTGCTGGACGCATGCCGGACGTGGGCCCGGCCACCCGCCGGACTGCGCACCGTCCGCACGCCCCAGGGCGGCACCATGACCGCCCGCCAGGTCTGCCTGGGCTGGCACTGGTACCCGTACGCCTACGCCCGCACCGTCGTCGACGGCGACCACAGCCCCGTCAAGCCGTTCCCGGCCTGGCTCGACGAACTGGGCCGCCGCGCGGTGACCGACGCGCTGGGCCCGCGGGCGGCGGACGGATTGTCGTACGACATCGCACTGATCAACTTCTACGACGCCGACGCCAGGATGGGCATGCACCGGGACGCCGACGAGAGGTCCGACGCACCGGTGGTGTCACTGAGCCTCGGCGACACCTGCGTGTTCCGCTTCGGGAACACCGAGACCAGGACGAAGCCGTACACGGACGTGGAACTGCGCTCGGGCGACCTGTTCGTGTTCGGGGGCGAGAGCAGGCTGGCGTATCACGGGGTACCGCGGGTCCACCCGGGGACCGGACCGGCGGAGCTGGGCCTGACCGGCCGTCTGAACATCACACTGAGAGTCGGCGGATGGTGACGTGCCCGGGCCGGAGCGCTCCGCCGGGGGCGCGCGGCTGAACCGATGTGCGGCCGCGCCGCGTGGGCCCGACCAGCCCCGACGCCGCCGTACCTTCGCTACGGCCGCTCCTACGGATCATGGCAGACTCCCTCTCATGAGCGGCAAGGCGGCCCCCGGCCCGACGGGGAACGGAACCTCGAAGCCCCGGCTGGACCGAGGGCGCGGCGCACTCGGCCCCGCGCTGGAACTCGTGCACACCGGCCGCGCCCCCACCCGCGCCGTGCTCACCGCCGAACTCGGTGTCACCCGGGCCACGGCCGGCGCCGTCGCCGCCGAACTGGAGGCGCTCGGCCTGATCAGGGTCGACGCCCACCCGGGGGCCGCGGCCGGCTCGCAGGGCCGCCCCTCGCACCGCCTGGAGGTCGCCGAACGCGGCCCCGTCGCGCTCGCGGCGCAGGTCCACGCCGACGGATTCCGTGCCGCGCTGGTCGGCCTGGGCGGCCGGATCCTGGCCACCGCACCCGGCTGCGAGACCGTCGACGCCGACCCGGCGAAGGTGCTCGGCTCGGTGGTGGAGGCCGGCGCCGGCCTGCTCCGCACCACCGGCCTGCACTGCGTCGGCGCCGGTCTCGCCGTGCCCTCCGCCGTCGCCGAACCGGAGGGCCTCGCCCTCAACCCCCTGCACCTGGCCTGGCCGGTGGGCGCGCCGGTACGCCGGATCTTCGCCCAGTGCGTGCGCGATGCCGGGATCACCGGCCCGGCCTTCGCGGGCAACGACGTGAACCTGGCCGCACTCGCCGAGCACCGGCACGGCGCGGGCCGGGGCGCCCGTGATCTGCTGTGCGTGGCCACCGGGCACCGGGGTGTGGGCGGCGCACTGGTCCTCGACGGGCGCCTGCACACCGGGAGTTCGGGGCTGGCCCTGGAGGTCGGCCACCTCACCGTCAACCCCGAGGGCCGCCCCTGCCACTGCGGCGGCCGGGGCTGTCTGGACGTGGAGGCGGATCCGCTGGCGTTGCTCATCGAGGCGGGCCGGGAACCCGGCCCCGAGGTGTCGCTGCTCCGGCAGGCCGAGGACCTGGTCCGCGGCCACTACGCCGACCCGACCGTGCGCAGGGCCGCCGAGGCCCTGATCGACCGCCTCGGCCTGGGCCTGGCCGGTCTGGTCAACATCCTCAACCCCGACCGCATCATCCTCGGCGGCCTGCACCGCACCCTGCTGGACGCCGACCCCGAGCGGCTGCGTGCCGTCGTCGCCGACCGCAGCCTGTGGGGCCAGAGCGGTGGCGTACCGATCCTGCCGTGCACGCTGAGCCACAACAGCCTCGTGGGAGCGGCCGAGTTGGCATGGCAGCCGGTGCTGGACGACCCACTGGGGGCGCTGCGGTGACCGTCCGCCCCTGAGGCCCGCGCGCCGTCGGGCCCCCGTGGCTCTCGGCCGAGGTCCAGGCGGACCGACGCCAGTCGACGGCGAACGCCCGGGCCGGGTGGTCGACGAGGATGCGGCGAACCCCCTCCGCGTCCAGTTCCGCCTCCAGCCGCGGCCGGGTCCGCCGCAGCAGGTACGGCATCCCGGGCCCGCCGTCCACCGACCGGGCCCCCGCCACCACCGTGTCCCCGCCGAGCAGCAGCCGGTCCCCGAAGCCCGCCTCGGCCAGGGCCCGGACGGCCGGCATCCGCCGGTCGGTGGCGTGGTTCGTCCGGGACGGCCCGTCGAAGGCCAGCCGGCAGCCGGAGGAGGCAGCCTGCCGTTGGACGGCCAGGTCGGGGGAGCGGTCGAGATGACCGAGGATCAAGCGGTCGCCGGGGACGCCCAACTGCCCGCACAACAGGTCCAGTACGTCGAGTGCGCCGGTGCCCAGCTCCAGGTGCACGCCGATGGGCGCGCCCGTCGCGTGGTGGGCTTCCGCGGCGGCCGTCATCGTCCAGCGGGCGGGCGCGTCGAGCGCGTGGAAACCGCCGGCCACCTTGATCAGACCGGCGCGCGCTCCGGGCGTCCCGATGCCCTCGGTCAGTTCGGCGACGAAGACGCCGGCGAGCCGACCGCCCAGCACCTCGAGCAACTCCGGTGTGTAGTGGGCCGCTTGATGCAGTCCTGTCGCGCAGACCAGATGCACGCCGGTGGCCCGGGACAGCAGGGGCAGGTCGGCCGCCCGCCGCCCCATCCCGTACGGCGTCCACTGCACGACGCCCGTCCCGCCCGCCGCACGCAACGCCGCCGGCTCCGCCCGCGCGGCGGCCGCGTCGTCCAGCTCCTGGCCCGGGAGCCGGGGACTGCGCAGGAAGAGGTGGTCGTGCGCGTCGCACACGCCGAGGTCCTCGGGCCGAAGGTCGCCGAGGACGGTCCGGACGGTGCTCGCCACTGCCGTCCGCGCGGCAGCCGGTCCCGGCCGGGCGCGGACATGTGCAGCACCTGGAACACGTCCCCCTCGGCCTCCGGGACCTCGTGCGCCCAGAGCGAGAAGTGGACCAGCTCCCAGCGGGCGGTGTCCACGGCCGCCGCCAGCACCGCCCCGTCCTCGGCCGCGACCCGCCCGGTCTCCCGCACCGCGTCCGCCATCAGCCCGGACAGCTCGGTCCCCTCCGGCACCGGCTCCCGTCGCCGGACCGCGAGGGCGGCACGGGCATCGGCCGCACCGCCCTCCTCGTACACCAGTCCCGAAGTCGTTCACGAGCCCCTGGAAGGCGCCTGCCCACAGGAAGCGGTTCATGCCCGCCACGGTGTTCCAGAGGTAGAACGGCGCGTACTGGTCGACCGGTGAGCCGTGCACACCGCGCTCGCGCGCCAGGTACGTCTTGAAGCCGAGGCCGTCCCAGTCGTCGAGCAGATGCCCGACGCGGGCCACCCGGTCACGGACGACGCCCATGTCGTAGTCGGCCGGCAGCGTCAGCTCGTACTGCAGGGCGTGCATGAACGGACCTCTCTCTCGGGCGTTCGGGCGAGGGGGCGTTCGGCGGCGCACCTCCGCGCACGTACGTCAGCTCCTGAGCAGTGACAGCAGTCCGCGTACGCCGGCGTCGAACGCGGCGGGCGAGCCGGAGGCACGGGCGAGGACGTAACCCCCCTGCACGGTCGCCAGGACCGTCGCGGCGATCTCCGCGGCGTCCACCCGCGGCCCGAACTGCCCCTGCTCCTTGCCCTCCTCGACGATCCCGGCGATCAGCCTCCGGATCCGGTCGAGGGTCACGTCGAGGGGTGCCCGCAGTTCGTCGCTCGCGATGACGTCCGGGTCCATGGTCAGCCGTCCGACGGGGCAGCCGCGCAGTACGTCGCGCTCGCGCCGCAGGTACGCCTCGATCCGTTCGTACGGTGAGCCCGGCCCGGCGAGGACACCCTCCGCGGCGGCCAGCAGTTCCTCGGCGGTGCGCCGGATGGCGGCCAGGGCCAGGTCCGGCTTGCCCTTGAAGTGGTGGTACATGCTGCCCTGGCCGGCCTCGGCGCGTTCCAGGATCGCCTTCGGGCTGGTGCCGACGTAGCCGCGCTCCCAGAGCAGCTCACGGGTGGACTCGATCAGACGCTCCGGCGTGCTCACACGACCGATGTACATACTGGTAGTTACAGAATGCCGGCCTGCGGAAGCGGCCCGGCCGCCGCCGCGTACTCCCCGGGAGGTACGGCGACTGCCGCCGGCCGCACGACGACCCGCGCCCCTCCGCCGGGCCAGTCTCGATGCGACACACCGAGACGTTGCGGCAAAGGAGTTGAGCCGAGATGGAGACCCTGGCGAACTGGGACGGCGGGCCCGGCCCGTGGATCCTGTTCTTCCCGCTGATCTGGGCGGCGGTGGTGATCGGCGTCGTCACCGTCCTGCGCCGCACCGCGGGGCGCGGCGGCCCCTGGCGGCCGATGGGCGTCGCGCGCCCGGCCGGCGACTCACCGCTCGCCGTCCTCGGCCGGCGCTTCGCCTCCGGCGAGATCGACGAGGACGAGTACTGGCGGCGGCTGTCGGTCCTGGAGGAGCAGTTCGGCCGCATCGGCAAGGGCGGTGCGGCCTGAGCGCGACGACGGCGCCACCGGGCGACCCCGCTTCGGGCGCCCGGTTGCCGTGCGGGGGCGCCCGGGAGGGAAACTCACCGCCCGCTCAACTGGCGACAGCCGAGCGGGCGGGAGCGTGTGCGGTGTCAGAGGCACCGGCGGTCGCGGGTACGGCAGCCGAGGGACCCGTGGCCGGGGGTGCGACGGGGGCGGTACCGGCGGACAGGTGTGCGGCAGCGGGGGCACCGGCGCCGACCTGTGCGGTGGCGGTGGCGGGGGTGCCCGCGGTCGCGTGCGCGACGGCCGGCGCTCCGGTGGCCGCCGGTCCGGCCGTCACGACCCGCCGGGGTGCCGGCTCGGGCGTACGGTGCTGCGGGCGGCCTGCCTTGGACGCGGCGGCCGACGCGGGCAGGGTGAACCACACGACCTTGCCGTCGTCGTGCGGTCGCACCCCCCAGCTCTCACTGACCGCCGCCACCATCGCCAGGCCCCGTCCGCAGGTGGCCATGGGGGCGACGTCCGTCCCGTCCTCGACCACCGGGAGCCGTGGATCGTGATCGCGGACGGACACCGTGAGCCGGTCGAGCTGGAGCTCGATCTCCACGGTGCAGTTCTTGTCGGGCTGGGCGTGCCGGTGGACGTTGGTCAGCAACTCCGTCACACCGAGCGCGGCCCGGTCTATCAACGGGTCCAGGCGCCAGTAGCGCAACTGTGCAGATACGATTCTGCGGACCTGGCCGATCCGCGAGGGCAGGGCTTGGAGCTCCACCGAGCAGTGTCTGCTTGGGTGTTCGATCACGACTGCGACTCCCCGACGTGAGGTCCGGAAGAACACGGAGAACGGATCCAGCAGGGTGCCGCCGTCCATGGGGCCGCCTGCTGTCGTGGCCGGCGGGCTGGTTCGCAGCGTTATCGCCGGTAAACCCAGAGTGACGTGAGACAAGCGTGACCCAGTGCACACGGTCCCGCAACTCGCCGTGATTCAGTGGTCCCGTCCGGCGGCCCGCCGCACCGCCTCGATGAAGCGGCTCGCCGCGGGCGGCCCGGGCTCGCCCGGCGCCGGGTCGTGCTCGCCCAGGGTGAGCGAGTAGCGCTGGCCGTTGAGGTCGGCCAGGGCCCGGTCCTGCGCCGCGAACCACGGCTTGGAGGCACGTACCGCCTGTACGGGCGCGCTGTCGATCTCACTGCCGTAGCTGGTCAGCAACTGCAGCCTGCCGTCGCTTATCCGGACCTGCCCGGCCCGGGTGAGCGAACGCAGCCGCTTGTCGATCCGCACGCCCTTCGCCGTGAACTCCGGCTCCGCCATCCTGCCCGCCCCTTTTCGAGAACCTCGCTGACCGGCCCGCGGGCTTGTGGCCCGGGCCGGCGTGCTCCGGATCGTGTGGTGATCCAGTGTGCGCCCCCGTTCGGGACGTTCGTCCCGTCCGGTGGCAGTCTGCCCGCCCCCGGCGAGGAGCACCAGTACGCACGGGCGGCCGGGCAGGGGGCGCCCGGAGCACTCGGGACAATGCGCCCCCGTTGGATTCGAGCCACCGTTCCCCAGGGTGCCTTTGAGACGCCCAAAGATGCGTTTATGCAGGTGAGAAGCGCTGCGAAGGATGCTTATGATCGGTGCGCCGGCCGCACTTCGACGCCGTCGGCGCCCAGCGCAAGGAGTCCGCCGTGAGCACCACCCCGCAGATCCGCACCGGCGCCACCCTCGACGTCGACCACAGCGACAGCGAGTACCGCGACTGGCTCAAAGAGGCCGTCCGCAAAGTCCAGGCCGACGCGAATCGCTCGGCGGACACCCACCTGCTGCGCTTCCCGCTTCCCGAGGCATGGGGCATCGACCTCTACCTCAAGGACGAGTCGACCCATCCCACAGGAAGCCTCAAGCACCGGCTGGCCCGTTCGCTCTTCCTCTACGGTCTGTGCAATGGCTGGATCCGGCCGGGCCGTCCCGTGATCGAGGCGTCCAGCGGCTCGACGGCGGTCTCCGAGGCGTACTTCGCCAAGCTGATCGGCGTTCCCTTCATCGCCGTCATGCCACGTACGACCAGTTCGGAGAAGTGCCGGCTCATCGAGTTCCACGGCGGGCAGTGCCACTTCGTGGACGACTCCCGCAAGATGTACGAGGAGTCCGCGCGCCTCGCGGGGGAGACCGGCGGCCACTACATGGACCAGTTCACCTACGCCGAACGGGCCACGGACTGGCGCGGCAACAACAACATCGCCGAGTCCATCTTCCGTCAGCTGGAGTTGGAGCGGTTCCCGGAGCCGGCCTGGATCGTCGCCACGGCGGGGACCGGCGGTACGTCGGCGACGCTCGCGCGCTACGTCCACTACACCCAGCGCGACACCCGGATCTGCGTCGCGGACCCCGAGAACTCGTGCTTCTTCGAGGGCTGGACCACCGGCGAGCAGGACGTCACCTGTGACTGCGGGTCCCGGATCGAGGGCATCGGGCGGCCGCGGATGGAACCGAGCTTCGTGCCCGGGGCCATCGACCGGATGATGAAGGTGCCGGACGCGGCGAGCGTGGCGGCGGTGCGGGCGCTGGAGTGGGCGATCGGACGGAAGGCGGGCGGTTCCACCGGGACCGGCCTGTGGAGCGCGCTGAAGATCGTGTCCGAGATGGTGGCGGCGGGGCGCACGGGAAGCGTGGTGACGCTGCTGTGCGATCCGGGGGACCGCTATCTCGACAAGTACTACTCCGATTCCTGGCTGGAGGAGCAGGGTCTGGACATCGCTCCCTTCGCGGCCGCCATCGAGTCCCTGCTGGCCACGGGGGTGTGGCCGGACTAGGTTCGAGGGCGCGAGCCGTCGGCCGCCGGCCGCGCGGGTGTCCTGGCCTCTGGAGCGGCGCTGCGGCCCGCGGCGTTCACAGCCCGGCGTCCAGGGCCCGTATCCCCTCGCGGATCGCCCGGCCCATGCCCGGTGCCGCCAGGCGGCACACCGCACGGAACGGCGCCGTACCGTCCAGGGCGAACGTCATCCGCACCCGGGTTCCGGTGCCCTGGGGGGTGAGGTGCCACTCCTCCAGCCAGGCCCCCGCGCCCGGTACGTTCGCCGTGTCCACGCGGTAGGCGTACACCTCGGGCGACGTCGACGCGATCACCGTCTCCTCGAAGCGGACACCGCCCCGGAGCAGTACCGCACGGCCGTGCTCCGTCGGGCGGGCCGACTTCACCCCTGTCATCCACCGCGACCACCCCGGCACGTCCTCCGCGAGGGCCCGGAAGACCGCCTGGGGCGCCGCCGTCATCTCCCGTCCGAACACCAGCCGTACGGGTGCGGTCTCGACGAAGTCGATTCCCACCGGGCGCAGTTGGTGAACCAATGGACCGACCTCCTCGACGGACGCTGTCCCGAAAAGGTAGCTGACGGTCCGTCAATTGTCTGCGCCCTCAGTCGGTTTCGCCCGCCACCACCAGCCGGCGCAGGTGCTCGGAGATCTCCGCGCGTGCCGCCGCGGGCAGCCCCGCGTCCGTGACGAGCGTGTCGACCTGCTCCAGCTTGGCGAACGAACTCAGGCCCACCGTGCCCCACTTGGTGTGGTCGGCGACCACCACGACCCGCCGGGCCGACTGCACCAGACGGCGGTTGGTCTCCGCCTCCGCGAGGTTCGGCGTGGAGAGCCCGGCTTCGACCGATATGCCGTGCACGCCGAGGAACAGCAGGTCGAAGTGGAGGGCCCCGATGGCCTGGTCGGCCACCGGGCCGACCAGCGAGTCGGACGGGGTGCGCACCCCGCCGGTGAGGACGACGGTCGCCGCGCCCTGCCGCTGCCCGGAGACCCGCTGGGCGGCGTGGAAGACGTCGGCGACCCGCACCGAGTTGGTCACCACGGTCAGGTCGGGGACCTCCAGGAGCTGATGGGCCAGCGCGTACGTCGTCGTACCGCCGGACAGGGCGATCGCCGTTCCCGGCACGACCAGCTCCGCGGCGGCCCGGGCGATGTCCTCCTTGGCCGTCAGCTCCAGCCCCGACTTGGCCTCGAACCCCGGCTCGTGCGTGCTCGCCTCGACCACCGGCACCGCACCGCCGTGCACCTTCTCCAGCACGCCCTGCCGGGCCAGCGCGTCCAGGTCCCGGCGTACCGTCATGTCCGACACGCCGAGCTTGCGGGTCAGTTCGTTGACCCGGACGCCGCCCCGGCGCCGGACCTCGTCCAGGATCAGGGCGCGGCGCTGCTCCGCGAGGAGGTTCTGGTTCTCGCTCACGTACGCTCCGGTCCTCTCGCCTAAAGCCGTCCGACACGCCCTGCGTACCGGCTCCGACCAGGACATTCCGCTCGGCTCCGGTGCGTGGGCGCCTCATCCTTTCACGGGAGTGCACCGGTTGCGCCACTCCCTGTGCCAGTGCGCACATGTCATTCGGTCACCGCGTGTTCCCTCAGGTGTCACACACAACGGGGGAGATTCCGTGGCGAGTGGTGTACGTCACACCGGAATCGGAGATCCTGGAACCTCACGCAGACAGATCCATCGGCGCGGCTACGGGGGAAGTGCGAGAACAGTGGAACGCGCGCAGGAAGGCACCGCCGACGCCCTCGCGGAGCGGCCGGCGGTGACGGAAGCCGGGCCCGCCGCACCGGAGCTCGACCTGGAACTGAGGGTGCACGGCGTCGGCGGCAGCACGCCCGAGAAGATGCTCGGCGATCCACGCACGGTGCGGATCACCGGCGACGACACCGCGGCCGTCTTCCGGCGCGCCGTGGACGCCGACGCCGAGGCCCGGCCCGGCGACTACCGCGACCGCCCGGTGGCCGAGGCGTACGTCTGGTGCAACCTCACCTCCGGCAACGCCTCCCGCGCCCTGTGGCTGCTGCTCCTGCCGTTCATGGTGGTCAACCTCGCCCACTGGATGCGCCCCGCCGCCCAGGACCGGCCGCGCACCGTCCGCTGCTACGGCCTGCTGGTCCGGCTCGCCGGACTCACCCTGACGGTGCTGCTGGTCGCCGCCGCCTGCGAGGTCGCCCTTGACCTGGCCGCCTGGCAGTGCGCGGGCACCGCCGCCTGCGCCCGCCGGCACTCCTGGCTCGGTTTCCTCTCACCCACCGGCACGGCCGGCGGCTGGTGGAGCGCCCCCGGCCGCCGCCTCGCCCTGGCCGCCCTGGTGCCCGCCGCGCTGACCGGCCTGCTCTGGTACCTCTCGCACCGCACCTGGAGCGCCTACGAGTCCACCCGGCCCCTGGCGCACGACGCCGAGCCCGGGCGGACCTCTCTCGGCAGCCCCGGCTTCTGGTACGGGCGCCGGCTGGTGGCCCGGCTGCGCGCCGCCCACACCGCGGTGGGCCTGCTCACCGTCGCCGCCGCGGTCCTGGCACCCGCGGCCGCCTTCGACCGCCGGACCGGCGGGTCCGCCCTACTGGACGCGGCCGGGTGGCTCCTGTCCGGCGCACTGGCCGTCCTGGCGGCCGCCGCGGTGGGGGTGGTGTGCCGCCGGGGCCGCAGCGAGAACATCCTCGACCAGGAACTCGACCGGCACCTGGTACGACGCCTGCCGCTCGGCGCGTTCGCCCTGCTGGTCCTCGTCGCGGTGTACGCCGGCTGGTCCCGGCCGGGCTGGCGCTCCGTGGGGCGGCTCGCCGGGGACCCGGCCTTCGGCGGCCTGGTCCTGGCCCAGGGCGTCCTGGTGATCGTCCTCGGGGCCGTCGCCCACGACCTGCACCGCCGGCGACCCGATCCGCGCGCCGCGATGCGCGGTCTCGGCGGCCCCGCGGTCGCCCTGCTCGCCTGCGCGCTCGGCGGGGTGATCTCCGGCGGGGTCGCCCAGCGGGTCTCCGACTGGCTGGACGGCACCGCAACCTCCATCGCCGGGCCGCCGGTTCTGCTGACCTGGCAGGCGTCGGTGATCCCGCCCGTCCTCGTGGTGCTGCTCGCCGCGGTCGCCTGGCTCTCCTGGCGAACCTCGCGGCTCGGCCACGCCGAACGTGCCGCCGTCGGCCTCGACCACGCAGGCGAGCCGGAGGACACCGCACGCACCCGCCGTATCGCCGGTGTCCGTGCCATGGCGGCCCTCACCGACCGGACGCCGCTCGTCGTCACCGTGCTGTGCGCCGCCACCCTGGTGCTGGGCGCCGGCGCGCTGGTGGGCGCGCTGGCCACCGGCAAGACACCGGACGCGGCCGCGGACCGGACGTACGCGCTGGTGCACGGTGCGGCCCAGGCCTCGCAGGCGCTCGGCTCCTGGCTGGTCGGGCTCGGCTTCATACTCTTCGTCACCTGGGGCCGGCGCGCCTACAAGGACGCCTCCGCCCGGCGCACCATCGGCATCCTCTGGGACGTCGGCACCTTCTGGCCGCGCGCCGCCCACCCCTTCGCCCCGCCCTGCTACGCCGAGCGCGCGGTGCCCGACCTGACCTGGCGCATGGACACCTGGATCCGCCGCACCGGCGGCCGGCTCGTCCTCTCCGGCCACTCCCAGGGCAGCGTCCTCGCGGCCGCGGCGGCCTGGCAGCTGACCCCGTCGGTCCGCGGGCGGGTCGGCCTGCTCACGTACGGCTCCCCGCTGGAGCGGCTGTACGGCCGCTGGTTCCCCGCCCACTTCGGGCCGGCCGAACTCGGCTTCCTGCACCGCGAGGTGGCCTGCTGGCGCAATCTCTACCGCCTCACCGACCCCATCGGCGGCCCGGTACGCATCGTCGGCGGCGACGGCCCGTCCGTCGACCACACGCCTCTGAAGGACCCCCTGGCCTACGGACGCACCCCGGGCCATCCGCTGCCCGCTCCGATCCTGGGCCACTCCGACTACCAGGCGGACCCGGTCTTCGCCGGGGAACGGGAACGGCTGCTGGCACGGCTGCGCCCGGAACTGCCCGGGCAGCGGCCCCGGGAGGCGGAATGATCAGGCGAGCTCCGGAAGGTCCTGCGCGTACAGCAGGGTGAGGTCGTCGGTGCTCGGGTCGGCGAGCTGGGCGACCCGGCTCGCGTGCCGCTCGACCATCGCCTCGAACGTCTGCCGCGCGGTGCGTCCGTTGCCGAACGCGGGGCCCTTGGGGAGCACGGTGAAGTACGTCCGCAGCGCCTCGAAGGCCCCCGGCGCCAGCCGGTACTCGTGCTCGTCGGCCTGCTGTTCCACGATCCGCAGCAGTTCGTCCGGGCCGTAGTCGCCGAAGGTGATGGTCCGGGAGAACCGGGACGCCACACCGGGGTTGACCGAGAGGAAGCGCTCCATCTCCGCCGTGTAGCCCGCGACGATCACCACCACGGCGTCGCGGTGGTCCTCCATCAGCTTCACCAGTGTGTCGATGGCCTCCTTGCCGAAGTCCCGCCCGGCGTCCTCCGGCGACAGCGCGTACGCCTCGTCGATGAACAGCACACCGCCGTGCGCCCGCTTGAACGCCTCCTGGGTGCGGATCGCCGTGGAGCCGATGTGCTCACCGACCAGGTCGACCCGGGACACCTCGACCAGATGGCCCTTCTCCAGCACCCCGAGGGAGGCGAGGATCTCGCCGTAGAGCCGGGCCACCGTCGTCTTGCCGGTACCGGGGGAGCCCGTGAAGACCAGGTGCCGCTTGACCGAGGCGGCCTTCAGGCCGGCCTGCTGACGGCGCCGGCCGACCTCGATCATGTCGGTCAGGGCGCGGACCTCGCGCTTGACGCTCTCCAGGCCCACCAGCGCGTCGAGTTCACCGAGCACGGCCTGGGAGGTGCGGGCCGGCTCCCGGGGCTCGGCGGGCGCCGGCAGCGGTTCCTGTTCGGTGCTGCGCTGGACGGGGATCGCGCCCAGCAGGCCGGGGGTCTGGTGCGCGGTCTGTACGACCGGCTCGTGCATGGCGGACGGGCGCAGACTGCCGCTCTCGTCGCTGGTGCAGTCCTCCACCACCGGGCCGGTGCCGGAGCCCGTGTCCGGGCCGCCGTCGGCGAACTCGTAACCGCCGCGCGCGCACCGCTCCGTACGGCACTTGCGCAGTGTCGTCCGGCAGCCGTCGATCACGTGGAACCCGTAGCCGCCGCTGCCGGTGACCCGGCAGTTCTGGAAGGTGCCGCGGCCGCCCGCCGACACGTAGAAGCCCGCCTCGGCGGGGGAGTCCACCGTGCAGCGTTCGAGCGTGGGGTCGGCGCCCTTGGTGACGATCACTCCGGTCTGGGTGCCGTCCACCGTGCAGTTGTTGAGGGTGCCGCCGCTGCCGTGGTCGCGGAACCAGGCGCCGGTGGCCGCGTCCCGGATCCGGCAGTCGTCCAGCTGCGCGGTCGCCCCGTCGCTCACCGACACCGCCGTGTTGCGCACCTGGGAGAGGTCGCTGTCGACGACGTCCGCGCGCGAGCCGCGGTCCAGCACGAACAGCGCGTCCGGCACGTCGTGCACCCGGCAGGAGTCCAGGACGGCGGTGGCGCCGTCGCTCACCCACACCGCCGGGTAGTCGCCGGTGCTGTCGAAGATCTCGCACTGGTTGGCGTCCACGCGGGTGCCCGGGTCCCACACCGACAGCCCGTTGCGCCCGAACTGACGCACGGTGGTCCGGGTCAGCGTCAGCACCGAGCGCGAGCGCAGGTCGACCGCGTTCTCCGGGATGTCGTGGATACGGCAGTCGGCGAGGGTGAGCACCGCGTCGGTGTCGAGGGTGACCCCGTCGGCGGTGGTGCGGTGCACATCGCAGTCGGTGAGGTGCGCAGTGGCCCGCGCGGTGACCTGCACGCCTGATCCGCGCACCTCGTAGATCTCACAACCCACCGCCTCCAGCGCGGTGTTCTCCCCGGTCGCCGTCACCCCCGTGCCCGAGGCGTGATGGATCCGGCAGCGCTCCAGCCGCGGGTGACCCCCGCCGCGGACCGCCACGCCCGCTTGACCGGCCGCGACGATCTCGCACTCCTCGAACACGCCACCGCCGCCGTCGAGCACGGCGATGCCGATGCCGGCCGGGTTGTCCACGGTGCAGCGCCGCACGGTCGGTCGCGCGCCGCCGCGCACCTCGATGCCGGCGGCGGAGCGGGTGACGATCCGCACGTCGAGCAGCTCGGGTGTGCCCTCCTCGACCAGCAGCGCGGGCGCGGCCGCGTCCTGGCCCTCCACGTGCAGGTCCTGTACGACCGCCGAGGCCCGCACGGTCAGCGGCACCCCGTCGGCGGGCGCGATGCGCACCGAGCCGGGCGAGCCCTCCGGTCCGCGCAGCGTCACCGCGCGCTGGACGACGAGGTTCTCCCGGTAGGTGCCGGGCGCGACCGTCAGGACGTCGCCGTCCGCGGCGGCCTCCAGGGCGGCGGCGAGCGATGCGTACTCACCTGTGCGGCGCCGCCACCTCGATGTGCCGGTGTGCGTCACCTGGACCGTGCCCTGTGCCATGGCGTTGCTGAGCCCCCACCTCGTCGTACAGATCGCTTGCTCGCCTTCGGGACGGTCACCTGCAAGGGTGTCCGCCCGCTGCGGTCCGCTCGCGCGCGGGTCGATGCCGAATGCGCTTCGGCCGGTCCACCGTAGCGTGCGCCGAGGTGGTGCACGGACCAGAGGGGGAAAGGCCCTCAGCTGCCGGTGCCGGCCTTGCCCCAGTCCGGACCCGCCCGGTCCCAGGCCTGATCCCAACGTGCGTATCTGCGACGGACCATACGCCAGACGATCATCCGCCGGCCGCTGTCGGCCAGACCCGCGGCGAGCAGGGCCGCGCCGAACCCGGCCAGCACGGCGTGGGTGGTGGCGGTGGCCGAGTCCAGCGGCCGGGCGGTCAGCAGACCCTGCCGGTCCGTCCAGAGGCCGAAGTGGTCGCCCCTGTGCGGCGACTTGATGGCCGTCAGGGTCGAGCCGTGCCGCCGGGTGCCGTCCGGCGCGGTCCAGTCGGCGAGGACGCGGCTGCGGGGGTCGTGGGCGTTGGTGGCGTCGGGGTCCGGCTCGACCGGGGAGCCGCCGAGCCTGCGCACGACGGTGGCCGTGACCAGGTGCCGGTCGTGGTGCTGTTGCCGGACGGACCGCTGGAGGGCGTCCTGGGCGGCGACCCCGACGAGCGAGCCGAGCACCGGCGCGGCCACCACGATCAGCAGCAGAGTCACCAGCGCCACCCAGGCCTCGACCAGGTCGGTCGTCCGGCGCAGCGGATTGCGCCGCCAGCGCCACAGGCCGCGGATCGCTCGCACCGTCCACCACCCCCCTTCCGCTCCGTGACAGCCCCCGCCCGAGCCGTTCACCCGCGAGCCAGGCCGGAGGGAGAGCGAAACCACCCCGGCAAGGGCTCTCAGGAACTTCTCACGATCCCAACGACCGGGCCGCGGGCTTGGGTTCCCGACGGGTGGAGATCGCTCGAGCCGGAGCAGGGGCAGCTCAGGGGGGAGGAGGAGACCGAAGGGGAGCGGGTTCACGCCGGCGCGGACCCCGCGTGTCAGGAGGCGGGCGAGGGCGTCGAACGGGGTGTCCGTGCGGTGGCCGCCGGCGGGCGGGCGGCCGTGCGGCGCACGGTCTCACCCGGCCGTGCGTGACTCGGGCCGGTCGGGCAGGGGGAGGGGCGCGTGCGGAAGCGGCGTGACCGGTGCCGGTTCCCTGTCCGTCACTGCGCCGATCCCGCGCGGTGAGGCGCCGAGGTCCGTCCTTCCTTCCCCACCTCGTGCCGAGGAAGTCTGTCCACACCGTGGCCGTCGCCTCCGGGACGGGCCGTCTTCCGTGCGGCCTGCCCGGGCACGGACAGGGGGATTCCGCCGCTGGACGGCAACTCCGCGGCGGCAGGCGCGAAGCGCGCGCGTACGCGCCGGTGTGCGCGCTGGGTGACGACCTTTCCCCCGTCGTCGATCAGCCAGGCGCCGGTCACCGGCCGGCCCCCAGGTCCCTGCGACGGCCTGCCGGGGCAAGAGGCCCCGGAGTGCCTGGACCGGGAGGACATGCGGCGACCCCGGTTCGGCGATCCCCATGACGTCGTCGTGCCGCGCGGCACCGACATCAGGGGGTGCCGATCAGTAGCCGCGGTACTGCTGCTGTTGCTGGTTGTTGTACGGGTCCTGGTACGGAGCCGGCTGCGCGGGGCGCGGGGCCGCCGGGCGCATCGCCTCGTAGCCGGTGCCGCCCATCATCGGGCGCGGCGGCTGCGGCTGCTGCTGGCCGGGGTAGCCGCGCGGTGCCGTCGCCTGCTGCGGGATGTACGCCGTGGGCGCCTGCTGCATCGGAACGGGCTGCTGCATCTGCGGGTAGCCGTAGCCGGGGGCCGGCTGGGAGGGGCCCGCGGGGAGGGCGGGCAGTGCCGACGGGAGCGCGGGCAGGTTCAGGCCGCTCGGCGCGTCGTAGGCGGGGGGGACCCGGATCGGGGCGATCTGCGGGGTGCCCCGTTCGGCCACGAGGGAGTCGTAGATCGGGGTGTCCGGGAAGGAGGCGGAGTAGTAGCCGCCGCCATAGGTGGAGCGGGGGGAGGTCATGGCACATAAGTTAAGCCCACGATGTGCTGGTTGGGGAGACCGATAAGAGGGTTGTTTTCCGTGTCGGCAGTGACGCCGGATCCCCAATCCGAGCGAACTCGGCAAAAAAGGACGGCAATCATCGTACTGATCGTGTAAAGGCCGAGTTCCGAGGTGGTTACCGGCAGTTGGACGGGGATCTTCCGGTGCCACTCATGGGCCTTGGCCGTACCCCGGAATAGGTTGTGCGGGTAGGGATGACCTGGGACCGCCGGGCAGGCCCGGCATGCCGACACGTGATGGGGGCGGACATGACAATGTCGAAAGGATCCAATACACCGGTGCCGGCCACGGCACTGCGTGTCGAATTGGGCTGGGGCTCGGGTCCCGGTGTGCCCGACACGGACGCCTCGGCGCTGCTGCTGGTCGCCGGAAAAGTGCGCTCCGACGGTGACTTCGTCTTCTACAACCAGCCCGCGCACGCCTCCGGGGCGGTCCGTCACGAGGGCAAACGCCACTCCGGCGGCCAGGTCGCCGACACCCTTTTCGTCGACCTCGCGCGCGTGGAGGCGCCGGTCGAGAAGATCGTTCTCGCGGCCTCCGCCGACGGCGGGACATTCGGCCAGGTCCCCGGTCTCTACATCGAGGTCCGGGACGCGGCGGACGGGAAGACAGTCGCCCGGTTCGACAGTACCGGCGCCACGGTGGAAACCGCTTTCGTCCTCGGTGAGTTGTACCGGCGCCAGGGCGGCTGGAAATTCCGGGCCGTGGGACAGGGCTACAGCAGCGGGCTCGAAGGGCTCGCCACCGACTTCGGGATCACGGTGGACGAACCACAGCACCCGGCGTCGCCGCCCGCGCCGCAGGCCGCCCCGGCGGACCAGCCCACGGTGACCACCGCGCCCCTCACCGCCCCGGCGCCCCCACCGCCCGGCGGCCTCCCCTTCCCGCAGCACCCGGCGCCGACGACGGGCGGCCTGCCGGTCCCGCAGTACCCGGCGCCCACCACCGGCGGCCTGCCCGTCCCGCCGCCCCCGCCGCCCGCACCCGTGCGCCTGTCCAAGGTGACGCTCACCAAGGCCACGCCCTCCGTCTCGCTGGCCAAGCAGGGCGGCACCTCCGGCTCACTGCGCGTCAACCTCAACTGGCAGGTCCGCGCACAGTCGCCGGGCCGGGGCGGTCGGCAGGGCGGCGCCGGCCTAGATCTCGACCTGTGCGCCCTGTACGAACTCGCCGACGGCCGCAAGGGCGTCGTCCAGGCGCTGGGCAACGCCTTCGGCTCGCTCGGCAGGCCGCCGTACATCCATCTCGACGGCGACGACCGCACCGGCGCCGTCGCGAGCGGGGAGAACCTCACCGTCAACCTCGACCACCGGCAGGACTTCCGGCGCATCCTGGTCTTCGTCACGATCTACCAGGGCGCCAGGTCCTTCGCCGACCTGCACGCCACCGTCACCCTCCAGCCCCAGCACGGCGCGCCGATCGACTTCTCCCTGGACGAGTGCACGGTCCCCTCGACCGTGTGCGCGCTCGCCCTGCTCACCAACACCGGGGGCGACCTCGTCGTACAGCGTGAGGCGCGCTATCTGGTCCCGGACCGCGGGGTGAGCCCGCAGCGGACCGTCGACCGCGCCTACGGCTGGGGCATGAACTGGACACCCGGCCGCAAGTAGCCCCGCGCGGACGCGGGTCAGCCCTCGTCGGCCACTGCGTCCGGACGTGCGTACGTACGGCCCTTCCAGGCCGCCCCGCGCCCGCGGTAGTGCTGTACCGCCGAGTCGACCGTCATCAGGAGATAGAGGAACGCGGTGAACGGCAGCAGGGGAGCGAGCCACGGCGGCTGACGGTAGTAGCGGAGCATCGGCAGGTACGTCGCGGTCATCACCAGCCAGGCCGCCGCACCGAGGAGCGCCGCCGCCGCGCTGCCGGTGACCGCTCCCGTCAGCACCGCGGCCGGGGGCAGCAGGTACACCAGCGCGAGACCCGCGACCGTACCGAGGAGCACCAGAGGGTTGTGCCGAAGCTGCGCGTACGCGCTCCGGGAGACCATCCGCCACAGGTCGTGCAGGCGCGGATACGGCCGCACGCTGTCCACCCGGTCCGCCAGCCCCAGCCAGATGTGCCCTCCGGACCCCTTCACCGCGCGGGCGAGGGCCACGTCGTCGATCACGGCGTGGCGGATGGCGTCCGGGATCCGCGCCCTCTCCGCCGCGTCGGCGCGGAGCAGCACACAGCCGCCCGCCGCGGCCGCCGTACGCGACCCCTGCCGGCCGATCCGGCGGAACGGGTACAGCTGGGCGAAGAAGTAGACGAAGGCGGGGACCACGAGCCGCTCCCACAGGCTCTCCACCCGCAGCCGGGCCATCTGCGAGACCACGTCGAAACCCCCGGTTCGCGCGGCCGCCACCAGCAGCCGCAGACTGTCCGGCTCGTGGGCGATGTCCGCGTCCGTCAGGAGCAGGTACTCGGGGCCACGCGCGCGTGCCAGCGCGATGCCGTGCCGCACCGCCCACAGCTTGCCCGTCCAGCCCGCCGGCGGCTCGCCGGGCGAGACCACGCTCAGCGGCAGCCCGCCGTGGCGCACGGCCAGTTCCCGGGCCAGTTCCCCGGTGCCGTCCGTACTGCCGTCGTCCACCAGGAACACCTCGGCCCGCCCCGGGTAGTCCTGGGCCAGCAGCGAGGGCAGACTCAGGGGCAGGACGGCCGCCTCGTCCCGGGCCGGCACCACCACGCACACGTCCGGCCACCGACCGGGACGGCCCCGGGGCGGCAGCCGGACGTCGGTGCGCCAGAAGAAGCCCTGGCAGAGCAGCAGCCACAGCCAGGCGGCGAGGGATACGGCGGCGATCCACACGATGGCGCTCACCCGCGCAGTCTGCCCCATGCGATCTGCCCCCAACGGCCCATCGTCTATCGTGGCCGGGTGAAGATCGCGCTCATCGACTCCGGCATCGGCCTGCTGGCGGCCACCGCAGCGGTACGGCGGCTGCGCCCCGACGCGGATCTCGTCCTCTCCTTCGACCCCGAGGGCATGCCCTGGGGGCCCCGCACCCCCGAGGGCGTCACCGAGCGTGCCCTGGCCGTCGCCGAGGCGGCCGCCGCCCGCCGTCCCGACGCACTGATCATCGGCTGCAACACGGCGACCGTGCACTCCCTGCCCGCGCTGCGCGCCCGCCTGGAACCCGGGATCCCCGTCATCGGCACCGTCCCGGCGATCAAGCCGGCCGCGGCCGGCGGTGGCCCCGTCGCGATCTGGGCCACCCCCGCGACCACCGGCAGCCCGTACCAGCGGGGCCTCATCGAGTCCTTCGCCGACGGCGTGCCGGTCACCGAGGTGCCGTGCTGGGGCCTGGCCGAGGCCGTCGAGCACGCCGACCAGGCGGGCGTCGAGGCCGCAGTGAGCGCCGCCGCCGCGCTCACCCCGGACGACGTGAGGACCGTGGTCCTGGGCTGCACCCATTACGAACTCCTGGCGGAACGTATCCGCGCCGCCGTGCAGCCCCCCGGTGCCGCACCCCTCGTCCTGCACGGCTCCGCCGGAGCCGTGGCCGCGCAGGCGCTGCGCCGCATCGGCGCGCAGCCCGACCCCGGTGCCCCGGCCACCGGCACGGTGACCGTGCTGCTCAACGGCCGCGAGGGCGAACTCCCGGAGACCGCGCTCGGCTACGCCGAGGCACGCCTGCTGCGGACGGCCAGCCCCGCCACGTCCCCGTGAGCCCTTCGGGTCCCCGGATACCGCCGATGTGAGCAGTCACCGTCCGCGACGCGGTACCCGCGCAGCGAAACCTGAGTAATCTCATAGGCATGAGGGACCACTCCCACGACCGCTCCCCGGACGAGGACGCCTCACCCCCGGATGTCTGGACGGGGCGCGCCACCAACCGGGTCCAGTGGCTGATGGCCCTGGTCGGCGCGGCCTGCCTGGCGCTCGGCGTCGAACTGGCCGTGGAATCGGCCTGGACCTCGGGGATCGCACCGCTGGTGATGTCGGTAGTGGGCTGCATCGCCGCCGGACTGCTGGTCCTCTTCGGCACCCTGGCCTTCGTGCACGTCGATCTGAAGCTCGACGAGGAGTGCCTCGAAGTCCGGTGCGGTCATATAGGAGTACCGCGTCGGCGTATTCCGCTCTCCCATGTGGTCGGCGCCGACTTCACCCCGCAGATCACACCGCGTCACTGGGGCGGCTGGGGCTACCGCTGGCGGCCCGAGAAGGGCACTGCCGTCGTCGTCCGTCGTGGCGAGGGCATCGTGCTGCGCCTGTGGGACGGCCACACCTTCACGATCACCGTGGACAACGCGGAGTCGGCGGTCCGGGTGATCAGGGAACGCCTGCGGACGGTCACACCCGGCGCCGCGCACTGAGGCAGCCGACGGGATGGTGGGGCGGACACGGGTGCGCGCCACAGGGACGTCGGCGTCCGCTCCGCGCGTCTCAACTCCGCGGGAGACCCGCCGGCCACGGCCGGGCCGTCGCCAGGCCCGCCAGCAGGCCGGCGCCCGCCGACACCGCCGTGAAGCTCAGGGCGTCACCGACCGCGGCGACCACGGCCAGTGCGGTGAGGGCCGCGCCCGCCGTGAGCACGACAGGTGTGCGGCGGGCCGAGCGCCACAGGGCGTAGAGGATCCAGCAGAACGCGGCGCTTAGCAGCAGGACACCGACCAGACCTTGTTCGGCGGCCTGCTGGAGCGGTGCAGAGTGCGGCCGGCCGTCGGGCAGCACGGTCGCGGACGAGGCGCCGCTCAGCTCGCCGAACCGCCCTGGGCCGACGCCCAGGGCGCTGTTGCGGCGGGCGAGGTGCAGCGCGTCCCGCCACAGCTGGACGCGGCGTTCGGTGAGGGGGCCCGTCAGGGCGGCGGTGAGGCCGGCGGGCAGGGCGTTGGCGGCGACCGCCCAGACCGTGCCGGCCACCAGCGCGGCCGTCAGGGCCAGCCCCGCGAGGCCCGCGCCCCGACGGCTCATCCGGCCCGCCGCCAGGGAACTCAGGAGTACGGCCGCACTGGCGGCGCACCCCACCGCCGAGCCCACGGCCGCCCCGGTCACCGCGATCCCGGCGGCCAGGGTCCGCAGTCCGAACCGCAGCGCCGGAACCGGCGTCGCCCAGGCGGCGCAGCACATGCAGCCCGCGGCCAGGACCAGCAGCGCGGCGACGGCACCGGCCTGGCCGAGCGGCGTGGTGAACCGAGAGCCCGTGGCGACCTGCGGCATCGCCACCGCCGACGCCAAACCGGCCAGCGCTCCGGCGCAGGGCGCGGCCACCGGCCACAGCGACCCCGACATCCGGCCCGCGGCGTAACCCGCGGCCACGGCCAGCACCGCCAGCAGTACGCCCTCGGGCCGTCCGTCCCGACCGGCCGCGGAGAGCAGCGGCCACACGGCACACGCCCCCAGCACCATGACGCCGACCGCATCAGAAACGTTTCGTCTGTCGCTGTCCGCATCCGTTCCGGCAGCGGACGTCATCCCGGTCGACCCCACCGTCGCCCCCCGTACCCGGTCCCCCGACCTGTGGCAGGCCCCGCCGCCCGCCTCGGCTCACCGTAACTGGTGATGCCCGCTTTGTGGATGACTTGAGCAGGAACGGTGTGGTTCCTGCATGCCGAGACCGCGCTGTCGGCCCCCAAGGCCGCCGCCGTACACTCCCGGAGTGACCGCCACCGCAACTTCCGTCGACCAGTCGGACCAGCTCACGCCCCGCCTCGCGCCCCGCGCCCGCGGCTTGCGACTGCTGCTCCGTCCGGTCCCGGCCGCCGCCGCCGCGCTCAGCGGAGTGCTGCTGTACGTCAGCTTCCCGCCGCGCACGCTGTGGTGGCTGGCCCTGCCCGCCTTCGCCGGCTTCGGGTGGGTGCTGCGCGGCCGCTCCTGGAAGGCGGCCCTCGGCCTCGGCTACCTCTTCGGCCTCGGCTTCCTGCTGCCCCTGCTGGTGTGGACCGGCGTCGAGGTCGGCCCCGGGCCGTGGCTCGCGCTGGTCGCGATCGAGGCGATCTTCGTCGCCCTGGTGGGGGTCGGCGTCGCCGCCGTGTCCAGGCTGCCGGCCTGGCCGGTGTGGGCGGCCGCCGTGTGGATCGCCGGTGAGGCGGCACGCGCGCGCGTGCCGTTCAGCGGCTTTCCCTGGGGCAAGATCGCCTTCGGTCAGGCGGACGGCGTCTTCCTGCCGCTGGCCGCGGTGGGCGGAACCCCTGTGCTGGGCTTCGCGGTCGTGCTGTGCGGGTTCGGCCTGTACGAGGCGGTGCGCCTGGCCGTCGAGGGGCGCCGGAGCCGGGAGATCCGGCGCGGGGCGGCGGCCGCGGCCCTGCTGAGTGTGGCCGTCCCCGTGGCCGGCGCGGTCGCCGCGCGCACACTGGTGAGCGACAAGGCGGAGAACGGCTCCGTCACCGTCGCGGTCATCCAGGGCAACGTGCCCCGCGCGGGCCTCGACTTCGCCTCCCAGCGCCAGGCCGTGCTCGACTACCACGTCAAGGAGACGCTCAAGCTCGCCGCCGACGTCAAGGCCGGCAAGACCGCCAGGCCGGACTTCGTGCTGTGGCCGGAGAACTCCTCCGACGTCGACCCGTTCGCCGACGCCGACGCGGCCGCCGTGATCGACAGGGCCGCCGTGGCCATGGGTGTGCCCATCTCGGTCGGCGGGGTCGTCGAACGGGACGGCAAGCTCCTGAACGAGCAGATCCTGTGGGACCCGGTCAAGGGCCCGACGGCGACGTACGACAAGCGGCAGATCCAGCCCTTCGGCGAGTACCTCCCGTTGCGCGGTCTGGTCGGCGCCGTCAACAAGGACTGGACCAGCATGGTCCGGCAGGACTTCAGCCGGGGTACCAGGCCCGGTGTGTTCGACATCGACGGCACCAAGGTCGGCCTCGCCACCTGCTACGAGGCCGCCTTCGACTGGGACGTGCGGGACACCGTCACGCACGGCGCCGAGATGATCTCGGTGCCGAGCAACAACGCCACGTTCGACCGCAGCGAGATGACCTACCAGCAACTCGCCATGTCCCGGATCCGAGCGGTCGAGCACAGCCGGACCGTCACCGTGCCGGTGACCAGCGGCGTCAGCGCGGTCATCATGCCGGACGGGAAGATCACCCAGAGGACCGGCATGTTCGTGCCCGCCTACCTGGTCCAGAAGGTGCCGCTGCGGACCTCCCAGACCCCCGCGACCAAGCTCGGCATCCTGCCCGAGATCGCGTTGGTGCTGGTCGCGGCGGGTGGGCTCGGCTGGGCGATCGGCTCGGGGCTGCGCTCCCGGCGCGCCGGTGACGCGTAGCCGTACACCCGCCGTACGCCCCGTGGCTTCGGCCGGCCGGGGGAACCGGGCGGTTAGGGTCGGCGCATGGCCACTCCTGACTTCATCCACACGATCCGGGCCTCCGCCGGCCACCAGCTGCTGTGGCTGCCCGGGATCACCGCCATCGTCTTCGACGACGAGGGCAGAGTGCTCCTGGGCCGCCGTACCGACACCCGCAAGTGGTCGGTCATCGGCGGTATCCCGGATCCCGGTGAGCAGCCCGCGGCCTGTGCCGTGCGGGAGGTCTTCGAGGAGACGGCGGTGCGGTGCGTCGCCGAGCGGGTGGTCCTCGTCCAGGCGCTGAACCCCGTCACCTACCCCAACGACGATGTCTGCCAGTACATGGACATCACCTTCCGCTGCCGGGCCGTCGGCGGCGAGGCCCGCGTCAACGACGACGAGTCGCTGGAGGTGGCCTGGTTCGACGTGGACGCCCTGCCGGAGCTGAACGAGTTCGGTGTCTTCCGTATCAAGCAGGCCATGTCGGATGCACCCACATGGTTCGACGCTACGGCTTTCAGCTGAAGTATGTGCGCTGACCATATGTGGTCATGGGGGAGGGCCGCCTAGGGTCGGATCACGAGTTCGTCCAGCGCCCTTCCCGGCCTCCCCGCGTCCGCCCTCGATCTGCGCGGCCGGGTCGCTCTGGTCACCGGTGCCGCCGGCGGCACCGGTCGCGCCTGCGCGCTGCGCCTCGCGGCCGCCGGCAGCCGTTCCTGCCCGATGACCGTGCCGAGCAGCGAGAGGGCCTCGTCGGGCCTGAAGGTGTCTATGCTCAGCTGTTTGGAGACCGGCAGGCCGAAGAGACGGGACCTGCCGGTGATGATGACTGCGCAGCCGACCGATCCGGGCACCAGGTCCAGGACCTGCGACGCGTCACGTGCGTTGTCCAGGACGATCAGCACCCTGCGCCCGTCCAGCATCGAACGGAAGAGTTTGCAGCGGTCCTCGAGGGCGTCGGGTATGTCCTCGGCCGCGACGCCCAGCGACAGGAGGAACCCCGTCAGGACTCCGGCGGGCTCGGCGGGGTTGTCGTCCGCTCCCCGCAGATCGGCGTAGAGCTGCCCGTCCGGGTAGGCGTGACGGACACCGTGGGCCGTGAACAGGGCCAGTGAGGTCTTCCCGATCCCGCCCATCCCGGCGATCGCCACGACGGTCGGCGATCGCCGACCGGGTGTCGTCAGCAGGGTATGCATGTCGCTGACGGCGTCGTTGCGACCGGCGAAGTCGGGCAGCAGCGGCGCCGGAGCTGGGGTGGACCGAGGTGCAGTTCGGTGTCGCCCCGGTAGGCACGGACCGCCCCGAGAACGGCGAAGATCAGTTCTTCCGTCACCTCGCCAAGGCCCTCCTTGCCCGACCATTCCGAACGCCGTCGTCGCCATCATGGTCACGAACTCGCCGTGGGGATCGGTTCACGCCTGGATCGATCGCCTGTGCGCTGAGGTGGCAAGCCGACCGCGGTCGGCGAGCAACCAGCCCATCAGTCAGGCCGGTTCATCCTCGAAAACGTGTATACGACCTGGCGCCGCCGGGATCGGGGGCCGGGGACACCGGCTTTGGGGGAGGACATGCGAACGGCCGGCACGTGCTCGTCGTGCCGGCCGGGATGCCGTGGACACCGCTCTGGCCGCGTGACCGGTGACCAGACACATGAGCGGGTGCCCGTACGGGCACCCGCTCATGAACCGTCAGTGGCGGCCGGACTTCTCAGACCAGGGATTCCCAGTCGACGATGCCCTCCGCGAGGTCGCGCACTCCGGCGAGCAGACCCAGCCTGTTGGCCCGGACCGCGGGGTCCTCGGCCATCACCAGGACGTTGTCGAAGAAGATGTTCACCGCGTCGACCAGTTCGCCCGTCTCCGCGTTGAACCGGACGAGTGAGGTCTCCCCGTCGAGGACCTGCCGGCACTTGGCCAACGCGGCGTGCAGAGCCTGCTCGGCGGGCTCATGGAGCTGCTCCGGGTCGTACACCGCCTCCAGGCCGGCTGGCACGATGCGACGAACCCGCTGGAACGCTGCGAGAACGGTGGCGAACCGGTCGTCACCCTGCAGACCCTCCAGCTCCTCCAGGGTGCGCGTGGCCAGCCGCGGCGAGTCGCCGCGCACCAGTACCGCGCGGACATCGGTGGTGGAGTGCCCGAACTCGATCAGCTGCTGCTCGAAGCGGCGCAGCACGAACTGGGCCGCGTCCTCCAGATGCTGCTGCCCGACCGCGACGGCCTGATGCTCCGCTGCGACGGCCAGCGCCTGGCCGAGCCTGATCGCGGACAGGTCGCTCCTGCTGAGGAGGATGTTGACCACGCCCAGCGCGGAGCGGCGCAGCCCGAACGCGTCCGAGCTGCCCGTGGGTTCGGCCCCGATCGCGAAGAGACCGACCAGCAGGTCGAGCCGGTCCGCCAGCGCCAGCAGGGCCCCCGGCAGGGTCTCGGGCAGCGCGTCGCCGGCGAAGCGCGGCAGTTCGTTCTCGTAGAGGGCCTGCGCCACCGCCTGGCTCTCGCCCGCGCGCACGGCGTACTCGCGCGCCATGATGCCCGCCAGGCTGGACAGTTCGGTGACCATCTGGGAGCCGAGGTCGAACTTGGTCAGGGCCGCGGCCCGTTCCAGGACGTCGTGGTCCGTGCCGGACAGGCCGACGATCTTCGCCAGCCGGCGGGCGATGGCCGAGATGCGGTCGGCGCGGTCCGCCATGGAGCCGAGCCGCTCCTCGAACGTGAGGAGGTGCGTCTTCTGCCTCATCTCGCTCAGCGGGGTCTCCAGGTCCGCCTTCCAGAAGAAGGAGGCGTCCTCGTACCGGGCCCGCAGCACCGCCTCGTTGCCGTGGCGGACGACGTCGTGGTCGCACCTTCCGTTGGCCACCGCGACGAAGTGGGGCAGCATGCTGCCGCCGCCGTCCACCACGGGAAGGTAGCGCTGGTGCTTGCGCATGACGGTGACGAGGATGTCCGCGGGCAGCGTGAGGTACTTCGGGTCGAAGTTCCCGAGGATCGGGGTGGGGGACTCGACCAGGTTGGTGATCTCGTCGATCAGCGCGCTGTACTGCTCCGTCTGGATATGTCCGCCCACGGCCTCGGCCAGTCGCGCCGCGCCGTCCACCACCAGGCGCCGCCGCTCCGCGGCGTCCGCGAGGATTCCGTGCTCCTTCAGAAAGGGCAGGTACCCGTCGGCCGTCGGCACCTCCGCGGTGGGCGGCACCGCGTCACGGTGCACCTGCGTCGTACGCCCCGACGTCAGGCTGGACACCGTGAAAGGGACGACCCGCTCTCCCAGCAGAGCCATGATCCAGCGGATCGGACGGGTGAAGGACAGCCGCGGGGCGTTCCACCGCATGTTCTTCTCGGAGCGGAGTCCGGTCACGACCTCCGAGAGAAGAGCGGAGAGGACCTCCTCGGCCGAGCGCCCGACCACCTGCCGGGTGAGCGCGACGTGCTCGTTGGCGCCGACGGTGACACGGCCGAGATCGGCCGGTTCGGCGCCGTTGCTCCTGGCGAAACCGATGGCCGCCTTGGTGGGGTTTCCCTCCGCGTCGAACGCCGCCGAGACCCGGGGCCCGCGCACGGTCTGTTCGTAGTCGGCCTCGCGGGGTTCCACGCCGAGGACGGTGGCCACCACGCGTCGGGGGCCGGCGTCGACCCTGATCTCACCGTGTCCCAGCCGGGTGGCCCCCAGTTTCTCCGTCAGCGCGGTGCGCACCGCCTGCGAGGTCCGGGTGACCTCCGCCGGCGGCATCTCCTCCACGCCGATCTCCACCACGAGGGTGGCCGGCCCCGGCCCGGCCGGCGGGGTCACCGTGTCCTGCGCGGCCACGGCGGGCTCGGCGGCCGCCGCCCGGTCCGGGGCCCCGCCCAGGGCGGCGCCGGCCGGGGCGGAGTCGTCGCTGGACACGCGACCGAGGGGGAAGCCGAGTTCCTCGCGGCGCGCCACCCACAACTCGGCGACCTCGTGGGCCAGTCCGCGCATCCGGGCGAAGGAACGCGCCCGCTCCGTGGTGGAGATGGCGCCCCGCGCGTCGAGCACGTTGAACGCGTGCGAGCACTTGAGGACGAAGGAGTACGCGGGTACGGGAAGTCGCGCGTCGAGCATGCGGCGTGCCTCGCCCGCATAGGCCTCGAAAAGGCTCCGCTGGGTCTCCAGGTCGGCCTCGTCGAGATAGTAGCGGCTCATCTCGTACTCGGCCTGGCCGAACGCCTCGCCGTAGGTGACACCCGGCGCGTACTTGAGGTCCTTGAAGTGATTGACGCCCTGAAGCGCCATCAGGATGCGTTCCATGCCGTAGGTGATCTCGACGGACACCGGGTCGAGGGTTATGCCGCCCGCCTGCTGAAAGTATGTGAACTGGGTGATCTCCAGACCATCGAGCCATACTTCCCAGCCGAGCCCCCAGGCGCCCAGCGCCGGGGATGCCCAGTTGTCCTCGACGAAGCGAATGTCATGTGCCGCCGTGTCGATGCCCAGGGCCTGGAGACTGCCCAGGAAAAGCTCCTGCGCGTTTCCGGGCTCGGGCTTGAGGATGACCTGGTACTGCGTGTGGGTCTGCAGCCGATTCGGGTTCTCACCGTAACGTGAGTCGTCGGGCCGGACGCTCGGCTCCACGTATGCGACACGCCACGGCTCCGGTCCCTGGACCCGCAGGAACGTAGCCGGGTTCAGCGTGCCCGCACCCACCTCGGTGTTCATGGGCTGAACGACCAGACACCCGTGTTCGGTCCAGTACTTGTTCAGCACCAGCAGTGCTTCTTGCATCGTCAACACCGAGATCATTCCTCCACGGGTACCGCGCATGCTCAGAGCATCTCCCGGCTGACGCTCAGGAGACCATGGCCTGCGGGAGTCTACCAATCAGGGCGTTTCCGCTTGGCATCCCCGATGGCCAACGGGCGCCACGTCCGGGCCAATGGCGGCCGGCCGGGCGGACCGGTCGACGTTCCCCCGAGTGGCGGAGAGCTGTCGGCGGCCGTCGCCGCGGGCCCGTCGTCCTCGGCCGTGTCCCACCGCCGGACGCGCGCGTGCCCGGCGGCCGAACAGGGCGCACAACTCGAAGATCTAGGGAGTCCACTAGCCTTTCCGGGCCGCCGTTCTGGCAGCCGATTTTCATGCCACCACGAGTGTGGACGTTTATGTGGCTCCTTTCCCTTCCTTCTGGCCCATGCTATTCAGTTCGCGGTGCCGAGGGGCGGGAATTCTTACTCGGCGTAGATCGAGCATAATGCTCTCGGCAGGTGGTTCGGTGCCTGTAGTGGATTTCGTCCGGGCACCGCTTTCGGTGATTTCTTGGTGTGGCTCGACACCTTTCTCTGGTTACAGAATCCGATCCACGGATGCGAAGAGGCCTCATTCGAAAGAGAGAAGTCATGGAAAACTTCGACGACATCGGCATTTCCGACCTGTCGGAAGAGGAGCTGGACGACATCGTCGGCGGCCAGTTCGGGGTTTCCCTCACCTGCGTCATCTGACGATCTGAGATCCGCGGTCCGTCCGCCGAAGGGGCCTGCGCTTCTTCGGCGGACGGATTGACGGTTCGCGTCCGGACGTCCTGTCGCGGGCGGACAGGCCAGCGACTCACAACGGGAAGGGGCTCATGCCTGGCGATTCGCGTTGCAACGCCGAGGCGCTCGAACACCATCGCAGGAGCGACGGCCTGGGACCGGTTTTCGGCGACGCTCCTGCCGTGACCCGGCCCAGGGGAGCGGCCGAGCGGATCACCGCGGTCCGCGAGCGGTTCGGGCGACGCACACGCGGAGCGCGGTTGCAGGTCTGCTTCCAAACCCAGGTCAGCGACTGCGGTCCCGCCGCTCTCGTGACCGTGCTGCGCCACCACGGCGTGGACGTGTCCCCCGACGAGATCCGCGCGCGTGCGGGTTCCGGACGCAAGGCTGACCACCGCCATGGTCAGCCGGCACACCGAACGGCTGAAGTTCCTGGTCGCCTTCCGGCCCGGCTTCGTCTCGCCCACGCTCGCCGCGCAGATGGCGTCCACGTTCCAGCGGCAGACCGGGGGACGGCTGCTGCTCAACGTGGTGACCGGGGGCGAGAGCCATGAGCAGCGGGCCTACGGCGACTTCCTCGACAAGGACGCGCGGTTTCGCCGTACCGGCGAATTCCTCGAAGTGGTGCGGCAGTTGTGGGAGGGCAGGACCGTCGACCTGGCGGGCGAGCACCTGCGGGTCGAGGACGCGCGGCTGGCCCGGGTGCCGGACCCGGTTCCCGAGGTCTACTTCGGAGGGTCCTCGCCGGTCGCCGGGGAGGTCGTGGCCCGGCACGTGGACGTGTACCTGACCTGGGGCGAGCCGCCCACACAGGTCGCCGAAAAGATCGCGTGGATCCGCGGGCCGGCGGCGGAGCAGGGGCGCACCCTGCGGTTCGGGATCCGGCTGCACGTCATCACCCGGGACACCTCGGAGCAGGCCTGGGCGGAGGCCAACCGGCTGCTCGACGGGTTCGACCCGGAGACGGTGCGGTCGGTGCAGGCCGGGCTCGCGCGCAGTGAGTCCGCGATCCAGCGGCGGATGCCGGCGCTGCACGGCGGCCGACGGGACGCGCTGGAGATCCATCCCAACCTCTGGGCCGGCGTCGGCCTGGTGCGCGGCGGCGCGGGCACCGCTCTGGTGCGGCGTCGGCGGTGCTGGTGCCGCCGGTCACGGCACACTGCCAGGCGTGGGTGGGTCAGCCCTCGATCCAGCCGTGGTTCTTGGCGAACTGGGCCAGTGCGCCGCGGACGCGCACGATCTCCTCGGCGGTGAGCGTGGGTGCCGACGCCAGCAGCGTCTCGGTGACCTCGCGGGTGAACTCGTCCGCGCTCAGCAGATCGCAGAGCGAGTCGTCGTCCGGGCCCGGCGTGCGGACGTCGGCTCCCCGGGCGAGCCGGACGCCGGACGCCTTCGGCCCGCGCTCGCCGCTCTCGATCTCGAACTCCACGGCCACGCCCGGGCGGACGTAGGACTCCGGCATCTGCATGTCGTTCACATGCAGGAAGACGTCCTCTCCGCCACCGTCCGGAGCGATGAACCCGTACCCGCGCGTGCTGTCGAACCGCACCACACGACCAGTAACCATGTGAAACCCCCAACCAAACTCGGGCAACCTGCCCGGACACCTGGGCCAGATGGTAGCCAGGGCGGTCCGTGGCAGGCGACTTCGGCCACCGGCCCACGCGGGTCCCTAGCCAGAACTCGGTACACGCACACCGAAGTTGATGTGGAAAGCTGTCGCCAGCCGTCGGTGTGCCAAGGGGGGCCGGGCGGTCATCGAGAGGAGCGCACGTGACGCAGGACGGTAATCGCCCCGTGGAGATCGACACCAGCAAGCCGCATCCCGCGCGGATCTACGACTACCTGCTGGGCGGCAAGGACAACTACGAGGTGGACCGCAAGGCCGGTAACCAACTCGCCGCCGTCGCGCCCGAGGTGTGGATCTCGGTACGGGCCAACCGCGGCTTTCTGCGGCGCGCCGTCCGGCACGTCGTCGACAGCGGGGTCCGCCAGATCCTGGACGTCGGCACCGGCCTGCCCACCTCGCCGAACGTGCACGAGGTCGCCCAGGAGGCCGCCGCGGACGTCCGTGTGGCCTACGTCGACAACGACCCGATCGTGAAGGCGCACGCCGACGCGCTGCTCAACCGGGCCGGCACCACCAGCATCGTCCTCGCCGACCTGCGCGACCCGAAGTCCGTGGTGGAGCACCCCGAGGTCCGCCGGATCATCGACTTCGACCAGCCCGTCGCCCTGTTCCTCGTCGCCATCCTGCACTTCATCCGCGACGCGGAGGAGCCGGAGCGGATCGTGGCCACCCTGCGCGACGCGCTCCCGGCCGGAAGCTTCCTGGTGCTCTCGCACGCCACGGACGACTTCGCCGAACGCAGCGAGGCCCAGGCCGTCTACAACAACGCGACGGCCAGTATGAACCTGCGGACCCGAGCCCGGGTCGAGCAGTTCTTCGACGGGTTCGAACTGGTCGAACCCGGTCTGGTCCAGGTCCCGTTCTGGCGTCCGGACACCACCCCGCCGGACGGCTCCCAGGAGATCGGCTTCTACGGCGGCGTGGCCGTCAAGAAGGGCTGAGCCGTTGCCAGGAGGTCTCCGGCGGTCCGCCGGACACCCCTCAGGGCACCCCGAGTTCGAACAGCGCTACCCCGCGTACGATCCGGAGGCCAGTGCGGCCACGCTCAGCACGAGACACAGGCAGGGCAGGGCGACCCGGCGCAGCGCGACCGCGAGCGGGACGAACAGCGGGAAGGCGGGCGGCAGATAGCGTGAGACGTTCGCGAAGTACTGCTGACTGCCGAGCACCAGCACCAGGGTGAGCACCGTGTGCACGACCAGCACCGCCGGCGGTCGCAGCCGGAACAGCAGTGGCAGCAGCGCGAGGTCGAGCAGCACGACACCGGCCCCGATGACGTCCGCGAACGGGAGCGAGAACAGATAGTCGAAGCGGCCCACGGCAACGGACGTCAGGACGTCCAGGGTCTGCCTGCCGTAGTCGAACTCGTGCCCCCACGCATCCGACTGGAGCCTGAAGTAGCCGCCCCAGTCGCCCATCCGCTCGCCCCACCAACGGCGCCGTGCCGAGCGCGCGGCGGCGCGCGCCAGCACCCTGCGGACGTACGCCTCCGGCGCCTCGTCGGCGATCTTCGGCCAGACGAACCACAGCTTGACCAAGGACTCCTGCAACAGGTCCTCGGCCCGATGCCGGTCGCCACCGGTGAGCAGACGGGCCAGATGGAACAACCCCGCCAGCGGGCCGGGCCTGCTCCGTTCCCTCGGTTCCCACGGTCCCCGCTCTCCCCGGCTGCCTACACCTGGGAGAAGGCCCGGGGAGCGGCGGAACGCTGCACCCGGGCGGGGTGATCCCCGTCACGTGCGGAGCGCGGCACAATTGCGTGGCGGACCGCTGCGGCGCCGCCGTATGCTCCCGGCGATGACCACTGAATCTGTGCACAGATGGGGGGTCCCGTCCACGCAAGGTGAGTGCTGATGGCCACTCACCCCATGGACGAGGACACCCGGCTGCTCCTCTGGCGGCGGGTACGCGAGTTCGCCGTACCGCCCGCCATGATCGAAACCGCGACCGCCCGGCGCACGGCCGGGGACTGGGCGGGGGCGTGCGCCGCCGCCGGCTTCGACGTCGACCTCGACCTGCGTGTCCTGGCCCGCACCCGGGGCCGGGACCTCATGGAACGGGTCCGTGCCGATCTGCGGCGGCTCGCCCCCGACCTGCTGCGCTGGCATCTGCCGAGAATCGCGCCCGACGGGCTGCTGCGGCCCGGGCTGACCATGCCGCTCGCCCACTACGGCGCCGGGCCGGGATCCGTGCGCCTCGTGGCCCGGACCCCGCCGGCCTGGGCGGACGCCGGGCAGCGGATCAGCCTCGCGCTGTGGGACGGGGACCCGGTCGGGCCCGCCGCCCGGGGGCATCCGCATCCGCGCCCCAGCCGCCGGTTCCGCTTCGACCTGCACCGCCATCTGTGGGACGCGGACAGCGCCGACGACCTGCGGATCCGGTCCCGCGGCGACCGGGGGACCGGCGGCGAAGGGGCGTTCACGGACCTCGCCGGCGCACCGCGCACCCGGTCCGGCGCGGGTGCGGTCCCGCAGTCGTGCGCCACGGGCCGGTGGGCGGAGGAGGCGCGCATCCTGCTGCGCGCCGAGGGACGGGACAGCGGAACCGTCGCCGTGCACCTGCGCGGACGGCAGCGGCTCGCCCTGCACCTCGCGGCCGACGGGACGATGGCCGCGGGGTGCGACGGGGACACCGGGGGGCTGCCCGTCCTGCCCGACGCGGCGACCTGGACCCTTCCCGACCTGGAGCTGCTGGACGCCGGGCTGATCGACGCCGGGCGGCTGCATCCGCTGGTCGCGGCCGCGCTCGTCCCCGGACACGCGCCGGCCGGGCGGGACCCGCACCCGGATTTGGGCGGGCAGCCGCGCCTCGTGGAGTGCCGGGGCGCCCGCCACCGCATCGGCCTGGTCGACGGGGTGCTGTCGCCGCTGGACCACGACCCGGCCGAACTGCGGCGCGAGGAACTGCTGGTGGCGCTCGGCGGCCCGCCGCTGCCCTGCCTGCGGATCATCGACGAGGCGCACCGCCGCCCGGACTGCCTCACCGGTGTACGCGAACGCCTCGACCACGGGGACATCGCCGGCGCGCTCGCCGTCGTGGAAGGACTGCTGGGGCCCCAGGCGGTCCTGCGCGACGGCCCGTTGAAGGACGAACTGGAGTCGGCCGCACGCCGGCGCGTCGTCTACGGCCTCTACCGGGCGGGCCTCGCCGGACCCGGTATCGGCCCCGTCCGGACCCGGGAACGGCCGCGACCGCGGTCCCGCGACCCACGCCTGGGACCCCGCCCCGCCGGCCGGCGCTGACCCACGCTCACTCGCTCATCCCCCAACCCAAAGGTGATCACCCATGCCCCTGCGCGTTTCCGCCCAACTCGACGTTGCCGACGACCTGTTGAAGCTGCTAGGCGACTCCGCCACGGAACTGCGGCCCGACACCCAGCTGGAGGCGCTCACCCTCGCCGTCGCGGCCGACCTGCCCGTCCTCCTGTGGGGCGAACCCGGCATCGGCAAGACCGCCGCCCTGACCCAGCTGGCCGACTCCCTGGACCTGCCGCTGACCACGGTGATCGCCAGCGTCCACGAGCCGTCGGACTTCTCCGGGCTGCCCGTCGTAGGAGACGACCCCGCCGTCCAGGGCGTCCCGATGGCGCCGCCGGACTGGGCGGTACGGCTGGTGCGGGCCGGCCGCGGCCTGCTCTTCCTCGACGAGCTGTCCACCGCGCCGCCGGCGGTGCAGGCCGCCCTGCTCCGGCTCGTCCTGGAACGACGGGTCGGCGCCCTGCGACTCCCGCCCGGGGTACGGATCGTAGCGGCGGCCAACCCGCGGTCCTCGGCGGCCGACGGCTGGGAGCTGAGTCCGCCGCTGGCCAACCGGTTCGTGCACCTGCAGTGGGCCCACGACCACGAGGTCGTGGTGCGCGGGCTCGGCGGCACCTGGCCCCGGGCGACGCTGCCCCGGCTCGACCCGGGAAAGCTTCCCGCCGCCGTGGACTTCGCCCGCCGCGCGGTGTGCGGGCTGCTCGCCACCCGCCCCACGCTCGTCCACCGGCTGCCCAGCGGCGAGATGCGCAGGGGCGGCGCCTGGCCGTCGCCCCGCAGCTGGGACATGACCGTGACGCTGGTCGCCTTCGCGCACGCCGCCGGCTCCTCCCGGGACGTGCTCTCCCTGCTGGTGCGGGGCACGGTCGGAGACGGTCCGGGGCTTGAACTGCTCGCGAGCGTGGACCGGTTGGAGCTCCCGGACCCCGAGACCCTGCTCGCCGACCCGGGCGCGGCCGAGCTGCCCGAGCGCGGCGATCTGCGCCAGGCCGTGCTCGACGGCGTGGTCGCCGCCGTGCGCGAGCGGCCCGACCGGGCCCGCTGGGACGCGGCCTGGGAGCTGCTGGTCCGCGCGCTGGACACCGGTGCCCCGGACCTGGTGGTGGTGCCCGCCGCCGGCCTCGCCGCTCTCCGTCGGGAGGACTGGGACGTGCCGGAGGCCGTCGAACGCCTCGCCGGGGCCGTCTCCGTGTCCCGCCGGGCCGACCGGGCCGCCCAGCGCGTAGCCGCGAAGGCCGGACGATGAGCGCCGAACCGGCCGGGACCCTGGACCTGGAGAAGCTGTACGCCGCCCGGCTGCAGGCCGCCCGGGCCCGGCCCTACCTGGCCACCGCGCTGTTCGCCCTGCACGTGGTGGAGTCCCGGCAGGTGCCGACCATGGCCGTCGATCCCCACTGGCGGTGCTACGTCTCGCCCGCGTTCGTGGACCGGATGCCGGTGCAGGACCTGGCGGGCGTCTGGGTGCACGAGGTGTCGCACCTGCTGCGCGACCACCACGGGCGCAGCGACCGGGTCGCCCGGCAGCGCGGGCTGGCCGGGGCCGGCGAGCGGTTGCGGATGAACATCGCGGCGGACCTGGAGATCAACGACGACGCCTACGGCGACGGACTGGCCCGGCCCCAGGGTGCCGTCCGGCCACGGAACCTGAGGCTGGCCGAGGGCCTGCTGATGGAGGACTACCTGCGGCAGTTCCGGCTGGGACCCCTGACCCGGGACCTCACCTGGCTGGACTGCGGCAGCGGCGCCGACGGCGGCGAACGCGCCTGGGACCTCGGGCCGGACGGCGCGAACGGCCTCAGCGAGCAGGAGCGGGACGGGGTGCGGTTCCGGGTGGCGCAGGCCATCACCGGGCGCCCGGGCAGCACCCCGGACGGCTGGCGCCGCTGGGCGGAGGAGGCCTTCCAGCCGCCGCAGCCGTGGCGGGAGCTGCTGGGCGCGGCCGTCCGCTCGGCGACCTCCGCCGCGGGCACCGGCGACGACTACGACTACGGCCGCCCGTCTCGCCGTTCGGCGAGCGTGCCCGGGGTGGTGCTGCCCAGCCTGCGCCGCCGGCCGCCCCGGGTCTCGGTCGTCATCGACACCTCGGCCTCGGTCAGCGACGCCGAACTGGGCGGCGCGCTGCTGGAGGTGGCCGCCATCGCCCGCGCCGTCGGCGGCCGCCGGGACCTGGTGAGCGTGGTCTCCTGCGACGCGGCCGCGCGGACCGCGCAACCCCTGTGCCGTGCCGAGGGGATCACGCTGGTGGGCGGCGGCGGGACAGATCTGCGCGAGGGCTTCGCCAGAGCTCTGCGGGCGCGCCCCGCCCCGGACGTCGTCGTGGCCCTGACCGACGGACAGACACCCTGGCCGCCGGCCCGGCCGCCCTGCCGGACGGTGGTCGGGCTCTTCCCCCGCACGCACAGCGGCACGCCGTACGACGAGAACGACCCCGACTACCTGCCGGACGAACCGCCCGCCTGGGCGCGGGTCGTCCACATCGGATGACACCGCTCGCGAGGGCGGCCCCTCACTCGTCCGCCCGGGTCGCCGCCAGGTAGTTGTACGCGGAGGCCCGGGAGATGCCGAGGCGCACGGCGATCTGCTGGACCGACCCGCGCACCGCGAAGACGCCCTGCCGGTCGAGGTCCCGGAAGAGGTCCAGCCGTTCCGCGCGGCTGAGCTGCGGCCACGGCCTGGTCTCGCGCAGCTGGCGGGCGTCCACGAGCGAGTCCAGTACGGCGGTGATGTCGTCGCCGAACGTCGTGGTCGGCGGCGCATCGGGCAGGGCCGCGACTCCGGCCAGGTCTCCGACCAGCGCGTGGACCTGGGTCACGGCCGTGACGTCGAGGTTCACGCACAGCGCCCCGAACGCCGTGCCGGCCGAGTCGCGCAACACCATCGTGGAGGACTTGACCAGCTTCCCGTCCCGGGTCCGGGTGAGGTAGTTCAGCTCGTCGGCCGCCGCGTCCCCGGCGGCCAGCAGCTTCATGCCGATCTCGCTCATCGACCCGCCGACCCCGCGCCCGGTGACCGACCCGGCGATGGCCACCACGGAGCGCTCGGGGCGGCGGAAGTCATGGACGACGGCCTCGCAGAAGGCGCCGAAGGTCGCCACGATCCCGTCCACGACGGGGGCCAGCGCGGCGATGATCGCGTCCTGCTCGGCCCGTGCCGCCGCCTCGCGCGCCGTGCCCGTCGGTTCCTGTGCCATCCGCCCGCCTCCGTGTCCCCTCCCGGAGCCGCCGCCCGGACCGGGTCTGGACTTCTCGTCCAGATGATAGACAATAATTCCATGCTGTCGGCGTCGAACGCCCGTGCTCGACGCCATCCGGCGCCCGGCGGCGCCCAGAACGGAGGAAGACCATGCCCGACACCCCGCCCGTGACCCTCCAGGACGTACGGGACGCGGCCGCGCGGATCAAGGGAGTGGCCCACCGCACCCCCGTGCTGCGCTCGCGCACCCTGGACGCACTGGTCGGCGCCGAGGTGTTCCTGAAGTGCGAGAACCTCCAGCGCATCGGCGCCTTCAAGTTCCGGGGTGCCTACAACGCCGTCTCCCGCCTCTCCGCGCAGCAACTGGCCAAGGGCGTCGCCGCCTACTCCTCCGGCAACCACGCCCAGGCCGTCGCTCTCGCCGCCCGCGAACTCGGCACCACCGCCGTCATCGTGATGCCCGAGGACACTCCGCGCGCCAAGCTGGAGGCGACCGCCGGGTACGGCGCGGAGATCGTGACCTACGACCGGTACACCGGCGACCGCGTCGCCATCGGCGAGGCGCTCGCGGCCGATCGCGGACTCGCCCTGGTCCCGCCGTACGAGCATCCGCACGTGATCGCGGGACAGGGCACGGCGGCTCTCGAACTCATCGAGGAGGTGGGCGAGTTGGACGCCCTGGTGGTGCCGGTCGGGGGCGGCGGGCTGATCGCGGGCAGCGCCACGGCGGCGAAGGGGGTGCTGCCCGGGATCCGGGTCGTCGGGGTGGAGCCGGAGGCCGGGGACGACACCAGGCGCTCCCTGGAGGCCGGGCACCGGGTGTCCGTCCCGGTGCCGAGGACCATCGCCGACGGCCAGGCGGCCGACATCCCCGGCGAGCTGACCTTCTCCGTCAACCGGCTTCTGGTGGACGACATCTCACTGGTGAGCGACGCCCAGATCCGGGACGCGATGCGGTTCGCCTTCGAGCGGCTGAAGACCGTCCTGGAGCCGAGCGGGGCCAGCGGACTGGCCGCGCTGCTCGCCCATCGGGTGGCGCCGCTGCCGCGCCGGATCGGGGTGGTCCTCTCCGGCGGGAACGTCGGTGCCGAGCGGTTCGCCGAGATCGTCGCCGGCTGAGCGGGCGGCCCGGCGCCGGGCCGCCCGTCCGCGCCGGTGGGGTTCAGCAGTCGCGGAACTCCGGTGACTGGTTGAGGATCTGCGAGCGTGCCGAGGTGAAGCGGGAGTGCGTCTCGCCTCCCCGCGCCTGCGGCGGGAACACCGCCACCCGGTGGCAGTTCTGGAAGGCGAGGACGACCCCGAAGTGGCGCTCCAGGCTGGACCGGATCGCGTCGGAGGACAGTGCCCGCAGCAGCTGCCCGCGCTCCCGCTCCGACGGCGGCGGGGTCTGGTTGTCGGCGAACTCGCGGCTGCCGTCGCCGTCGCGCAGTTCTGCGGCCAGATGGGCGACGAGGCGGTATGCGTACGGCAGTGACGTACGCACGGTTTCCACGAAGTCCTCCTCCCGCACCGGGCCGTTCTCGGCTTCGGCGAGCAGTTGCGGGGAGACGTCGAGCGACATGGGGCTGGATCCTGTTCTGTTCAAGGGGCGGTGCCCGAAAGGAAATCGAAAAGGGAACTGGGAGAGAACCGGGAGAGAGCCGAGAGGGAGTGAGCGGCGGCGGATCCTCAGGCGAAGGCGGGCAGGGCCGCCGGTCCGTGCCGGAACTCCGGGTCGACCTGGGCGGCCAGATCCTGGCCGGTGGCCGCGTCGGCCCAGGCGGCGGCATTGCGCAGATGGAACTCCACGGCGTGCCGCTGGAAGGCGTCCCAGTCCTTGGCCTGCGCGTCCACGGCGGCCCGCAACCGGTCCATGGCCCCGGAGTTGTGCGGCTCCAGCGCGCCGCCGCCCCGGCCCTGTTCCTGGGCACGGACGTACGACGACAGTTCGCAGTGGGCCAGCAGGTCCTCGCCCACCTGCTCGCGCAGGAAGGCGAGGTCGTCCGGGCCGGTCACCTTGTTGCCGACCACGGCGACCGGGACGCCGAACTCGGCCGCGTGGTCCCGGTACTGGCGGTACACGGACAGGCTCCTGCGGGTCGGTTCGACCACCAGGAACGTCATGTCGAAGCGGGTGAAGAGGCCGGACGCGAAGGCGTCGGCGCCGGCCGTCATGTCGACGACGACGTACTCGCCCGGCCCGTCCACCAGATGGTTGAGGTAGAGCTCCACCGCGCCGAGCTTGGAGTGGTAGCAGGCCACCCCGAGGTCGCCCTCGGTGAACGCCCCCGTGACCATCAGCGCCACCCCGTCGACCTCCTGGACGTGGTGGAGGTGCACCTCGTCGTCGCCGAGCAGGCGCAGCAGCCGTGAGCCGCGCCCGGGCGGAGTCGTCTTGACCATGGCCTCCCGGGACGCGATCCGGGGGTTCGTGCCGCGCAGGTAGTCCTTGATCGCGCCGGTCCGCGTGCTCAGCGGCGGTGCCGTGAACGGCTCGCCCTCGTCGAGGCCGAGGGCGTGGGCCAGGTGCTGGTTGATGTCGCCGTCGATCGCGACGACCGGCGCGCCGGAGCGCGCCAGCCGGCGGGCGAAGAGAGCCGACAGGGTGGTCTTGCCGCTGCCGCCCTTGCCGACGAAAGCCACACGCATCGCTGGTTACTCCTCCTTTTGAAAATGGATGTCATAATCATAGGGTGGAGAGGGGGTTGGGCGGTGTCAAATCGGAAGGGGCCGATCGGGTCACGAGGGCGGGGCCGGGAGCCCGGACGCATGCCGCGGCCCCGACCGGGTACGCGTGCCGTGGCCGCCCGGTACTCACCGGTCCCTGCGGCCAGAACCGCCACTACCTGGGGATCTGTCATGGAGACACCCGCACACGACGACTTTCCGACGCCGGCCCAGCGGGCACTCGACACGCTGGCCGTGAACGCCGAGGACCGTGACGCGCTGGACACGCTCGCCCACAGCGACGTGCTGGTCCCGGTGCCGGACGACGCGGCGGAGACGGCCGATCCCGCCATGATCGCGCTGCCCGTGCTGGAACGGCCCGAGGGCGATCCCGTCGTCCCCGTGTTCACCTCGGAGGGAGAGCTGACCGGTCTGCTGCCGACGGTCTCCCGCTACCGCCTGGTGCCGCTGGGCGCGCTCGCCCAGCAGTGGCCCGAGGACAACCTGTCGCTCGCCATCGACGGCAGCTCGGCGCACGCGCTGACGCTGACGTCCGAGGGCGTGCGCACCCTGCTGGCCCGCCCGGCGGGCTGACGCCGCCTCCCGGTCACCGGGAGGTCGCCGTGCGGGCCACAATGGCCCCATGGAATGGATCTCCGGGGTGGCCGGGGGACTGGTGCTGATCCTGGTCCTGCGCAGCATCCTGCGCACCCTCGTGGTCCCCCGGGGCCTGTACTCCGTGCTGGTGTACCGGCTTTGGTGGACCCTGCGCAGGCTGCTCTGTCTCGTCGCGCGGGGCCGCGACTACAGGGCGATCGACCGGGCGGAGACCTGGCTCGCCCCGCTGATGCTGGTCGGCATGCTCGCCGCCTGGCTGGGCGGGGCGTTCCTCGGCTTCGGCATGCTCCTGTACGCGTTCTCCCCGCTCTCCTGGGGCACCGCCTTCCGGGAGGCCGGGTCCAGCCTGTTCACCCTCGGGTTCGCCAGCGGCGACCGGCTGCGGCTGTCCGCGCTCGACTTCGTCGCCGCCGCCACCGGTCCCGTCGTCATCGCCCTGCAGATCGCCTACCTCCCCACGCTGTACGCCGCCTACAACCGCCGGGAACTGGAGGTCACCCTCCTGCAGTCCCGGGCCGGCGAGCCCGCCTGGGGCCCGGAGATCCTGGCCCGGCAGTGGCTGGTGGACACCGAGGTCGCGCTGCCCCAGCTCTACCGGGACTGGGAGCGGCTGGCCGCGGACATGGGAGAGAGCCACGCCACCTACCCGGTGCTGCTGGCGTTCCGCTCGCCGCGCCCCTACCGCAGCTGGCTGGTGGGGCTGATCGCCGTCATGGACGCGGCCGCCCTGCAGCTCGCGCTCGCCCCGCGTACCGCCCCCGCCGAGGCCCGCCTGGTGCTCCGCGCCGGCTTCACCGCGCTGCGCGACATCGCCGTCTCGGTACGTGGCACCTTCGACGCCGACCCGCCCCCCGACGCCCCGATCGACCTGACGTTCGGCGAATTCGAGGCGGCCGTGGCCATGTTGGAGAAGACCGGCTTTCGCGCGGAACGCGGCCCCGAGGAGGCCTGGCCGCACTTCCACGGCTGGCGGGTCAACTACGAGGCCGTCGCCTACGAACTGTGCCGCCGGTGCGACGCCGTACCGGCGCTGTGGACCGGCAGGCGCGACTTCCCGTCGGAACCGATCCCGCCGATGCGCCCGGTGGACCGGCAGCCTCCCGAAGGACAGCCGGAAGTTCATCCCGGCGGCCACGGATAGCGCGGCCCGTCCTGAGGGAAGATCCCAGCAGGGGCCGGGAGACCGAGAGGGGCGGATCGTCGTGAGGGTCGTCCTGCCGGGCACCGCCGCCGGTGGCGGATACCCGCAGTGGAACTGCGCCTGCGCGCCGTGCGCGGCCGCCCGGGACGGCAAGCTGCCGTCCCGTACCCAGGAGTGCGCCGCCCTGACCGGCAACGGCCGGGACTGGTGGCTGCTCAACGCCTCCCCGGACATCCGCGCCCAGCTCACCGCCACCGCGATGCTCTGGCCGGGCCCGGGTCCCCGGGAGACCCCGGTGCGCGGTGTGCTGCTCACCGACGGCGAGGCCGACCATGTCACCGGTCTGACCGTGCTGCGCGGGGCGCCGGACCTGAAGGTGTACGCGGCCCCGCCGGTGCGGACGGTGCTGGCCCCGGCCCGCGGGGCCCTCGACGGCTACGCTCCCTGGGAGTGGGCGGACAGCCTGGCCGACGGCGGGTTCGTGCTGTCCGGCGGCCTGGTGGTGACCGCGCATCCGGTGAGCGCCAAGGCCCCGAAGTGCGTACCGGCCGGACCCGCCGCGGCCGACGGCCGCTGGGTCACGGCGTAGCGGGTCGAGGACCTGGCCACCGGGGGAGTCCTGCTCTACGCACCCTGTGTCGGCGCCTGGAGCGACACGCTCGACCAGCTGTGTGCGGAGGCCGACTGCGTCCTGCTGGACGGCACCGTCTTCACCGCGGACGAGATGGGCACCGCGGTACGCTCCGGCCCGGGCAGGCCGCCATGGGCCACCTCCCCGTCTCCGGCCCGCACGGGAGCCTCGCCGCCCTGGCCCGGCACCCCCGCGCCCGCCGGATCTACACCCACCTGAACGACACGGACCCCCTGGTCGACTCGGCCTCCCGGGCCCGCGCCCAGGTCGCCGAGGAGGGCATCGAGGTACTTCCGGACGGCATCGAGTCCGCGCTCTAGCCGCCGGCCGGACCCTCCAGCGTCCGCTGCAGCGCGGCCCGCTGCAGCGGCCTCACCTCGGCGTGCACGGCGCGGCCCTTCTCGGTGAGCGCCACCCACACGCCCCGCCGGTCCTCGACGCACACCGACCGCTCCACCAGGCCGTCCTTCTCCAGCCGTCCGATCAGCCGGGACAGGGCGCTCTGGCTGAGATGGACCTGCCCCACCAGGTTCTGCACCCGGCAGTGGTCGCCCTCGTCGGGCGATCCGACGGCCAGCCGGTCGAGCACCTCGAAGTCGCTCGCGCCCAGCCCGTGCGGGTGCAGCACCCGGTCGATCTCGCACATCGTGCGCGCGTGCACCGACAGGATGTCCCGCCAGCGCTCCTCCAGCCGCGACTCGGCCGTTGTGACTGCCATACCCGCACCGTAGCACCGATCCGGTCAATCATTGAGTGTGCAACTAGTGCGGATGCAAGCAGTCGTGGCGGGGGGCGCCGAACGAACTCGCCTGACCGCCGTACCAAGGGGCGGCAGGCCGGTCAGGCCACCGGGTCCTGGAGCAGACCCACCATGTTCCCGTCGGCGTCCTTCACCGAGGCGACCAGCCGGCCGTTGCCGACGTCCCGGGCGTCCTGGACCAGCTCCGCACCCGCCGCGAGCAGCGCCGCGAGCCGCTCCCGCAGATCGGTGACATGCCAGAACGGCGTCGGCCCGGTCAGGCCCTGGGCGTGCCCGTTCGGGTCCAGACCGACGTCCTGCCCGGCCGCCTTGAACCCGATGTAGTACGGCTCGTCGGCATACGGCTCGACATCGAGCAGCGCGCCGAACAGGGCCTTGGCCCGCTCCGCGTCCTTCACGGGGTAGATGATCGTCTGGATGCCTGCGGTCATGGTCTTCTCGCTCCTCGTGCGTGGCGGCCCGGCACGGTTCGTCCGGTGGATCCCACGCTAGGAGCACCGGGGGCGCCACGGCTTCTCGAAAACTGACCGGCTGCCGGACCGCTCGCCCCCTGCCTCCGCCTCAGGCCGACTCGCGCCGCACCAGTTCCGTCGGCAGGATCACGGCCGTCGGGTCCTCACCGCCGATCCGGGCCAGCAGCACGCGGACCGTCCCGGTGCCGATCCGGTCCCAGGGCTGGCGGATCGTGGTGAGCGCCGGCGGCACCGCCGTCGCCACCGCGGAGTCGTCGAAACCGCCGACAGCGATGTCGTCCGGGCCGCCGTTGGTCTCGTAGCCGATCTGGACCGTGCCGGCGGTGGTGCCCCGGGACTTCAGCGCGTTCAGGACGTCGTAGGTGTGCTGGTAGACGTCCGTCCTGAGCTGACCGTAGGAGTGACCGGACCAGGCATGCTCCGGTCCGAGGGCTCCACCGGCAACTGGTCCCAGCTCGCCGGCCTGCTCAACTCCGGTTACGGCGCGGCCAAGGCGGTCTGCTCCGCCACCCAGGTCGCCCTGCACCTGGCCAACGCGGGCGAGGACGCCACGGTCCGCTGGTGGTTTCGGCAACGCCAGGACCTACGGCATCGGCACGGCTCGCTCGCCGCCGCCCCGGACCACCCTGGACGACACGGCCGCCCGCTACGGCAGGCCGGTCTTCGTCGCCGAGACCGCCTGCTCGCCCACCCGTTCACCCTCGGCCAGGACGCCTCGCCGCAGAACCAGATCGACACCAGCGGCGAACTGGTCACCTGCTACCCGGCCACCGCGGCCGGCCTGGATGAACGTCGTCGCGAACATCGTGGAGACGGTCCCGAACGGCCGGGGACTCGGCGTCTTCTGCTGGGAGGCGACCCTGGACCGCCGTCACCGGCAACGGCTATGGACCCGACCGACGCCACGTCCGGAAACGGCTGGGAGAACCAGGCCCTGTTCGGCTACGACGGCAAGGCACTCTCCTCCATGCGCGGTTCAGCCGCCGCTGAACCACCACTGACGAGGGTTCCGGCCGCAGGGGGAGGGCCGGGCCCCTTCCACCGGTCCTGGACCGGGCACGAAGGCAAGGCCCCCGTCGGCCGGACGCGGCCGGCCGTCCGGTCTCGGACAACGCTCTCCGACTCGCTGCCATGGTGGCTTCGGCTGCGGAACAGTGGGAAAACGAACTGCGAGGAGGCAGGGGACGGACGGAGGCCGGTCGGATGCTGAGGAACTCCCAGAGCGTGAGCCGCCTGGACATTCTGGACTGGCTCAAGGATCCGGCGGCCCACTTCCCGCCCCGGCGTCACGCGGACCTCACCGAGAACGGCGTCACCGTCCGGGCCGTCGCGGCCAAACTCGGCATCTCCCGCAAGGCCGCAGGCAGCCATCTGGGCATGCTGACCCGGCTCGGGCTGCTGCGCACCCGGCGCATCCGGCACCGCACCTACTACCAGCGTGACGAGATCCGTATCGCCGAAGTGGCCCGGATGTTCGAGAAGGGCTGGTGAGACCGGTCACGCCTGTCAGTATGGGGTTCATGGACCGACCCTCGCGCCTCGTCCCGCTCCACTACGTCGCCATCGGCGGCCGCGGCCCGGAGGACGTGGTGACGGCTCCGGACGGCGGCGTCCTGACCGGCGTCGAGGACGGCCGCATCCTGCGCCTGGACGGCCTCGGCGATCCGGACACCGCCCGGGTCCGGGAGCTGGCCCGCACCGGCGGCCGCCCGCTGGGCCTCGAACTCCTCCCGGACGGCGACCTGTTGGTGTGCGACGCGGAGCGCGGCCTGCTGCGTGTCGGCCTCGCCGACGGAGCCGTCCGCGTCCTCGCCGACTCGGCGGAGGGGGAGCCGCTGCGGTTCGCGAGCAACGTGGTCGCCCTGCCCGACGGGACCGTGTACTTCACGTCCTCCAGCCGACGCTTCCCGCTGGACCACTGGATCGGCGACATCGTCGAGCACAGCGGCACCGGCCGCCTGCTGCGTCTCACGCCCGGCGCCCGCAGCGCCGAAGTGGTCTGCGACGGACTCCAGTTCGCCAACGGGCTGGCCGTGGGCGGCGACGGCACCTTCCTGATCGTCGCCGAGACGGGCGCGTACCGCCTGACCCGCTACTGGCTGTCCGGCCCGCGGGCCGGACGCGCCGAGTTCTTCGCCGAGCTGCCCGGCATGCCCGACAACATGTGGCGCGACGGCGAGCTGATCTGGGTCGCCCTGGCCGGTCCGCGCAATCCGCCGCTCGACCTCTTCCACCGGGCCCCGGCCGCCGTCCGTCGGGCCGCCGCGCGAGCCGCCGTGCACGCCCCCTACCGTCCGGCCGGCACCGTCGCCGTGACGGCCCTCGACGACCACGGCAGGATCGTCCACCACCTCGCCCGGCAGCACTCCGGCTTCCGCATGGCCACCAGCGTCTGCGTGACCGGCCGCCACCTGGTCCTCGGCAGCGTCCGGGAACCCGGGGTGGCGGTCTGCGCGGCCCCCCTCGCGAAGTGACCGGCAGGTAGCCGCGGCGGTACCCTGGGGCACCCGTCGGGGCGGTGCCGAACAGGAGACCTACGACCCATGACAGCCCCGGAAGCCGAGAGCCTCCGTGTCCAGCCGAGCCCCCAGCGGCGGTCCGAGTGGCGTGCCCAGGCGCCGGTCGTCGCGGTGGTCGCCGCCGGCGGCGCGATCGGGGCGCTGGCCCGCTACGCAATCGCCCAGGCCCTGCCCACGGCGGCGGGCGGATTCCCCTGGGCGACCTTCTGGACGAACGCCGTCGGCTGTGCGGTCATCGGTGCCTTCCTGGTCCTGATCACCGAAGGACTGCCCGCGCACCGCCTCGTCCGTCCCTTCTTCGGCACCGGCGTCCTCGGCGGCTTCACCACCTTCTCCACCTACGCCGTCGACATCCAGAAGCTGGTCGACCACGGCAGGCCTGCCACGGGCCTGGCCTACCTCGCAGCGACCCTGTGTGCGGCCCTCGCCGCGGTGTGGTGCGCGGCCACGGTGACCCGCCGACTCCTGACCCGGAGGCAGCGATGACGAGACTGACCGGCCGTGCCCTGCGCCTGACGGTCTACATCGGCGAGGATGACTGCTGGCACCACAAGCCCCTGTACACGGAGATCGTGCACCGCGCCCACGCGGCAGGTCTCGCGGGCGCCAGCGTCTTCCGGGGCATCGAGGGCTTCGGTGCCACCTCCCGCATCCACACCGCGCGGCTGCTGTCGCTGAGCGAGGATCTGCCGGTGGCGGTCGTCGTCGTGGACACGGAGGAACGGATCCGGGCGTTCCTGCCCCAGCTGGACGAACTGGTGAGCGAAGGTCTCGTCACCCTGGACGACTGCGAGGTCATCAGGTACGTCGGCCGGGACGTCAAATCCGGCAAAACGGACTCGAAGGGTAAGAGGTCGTTGTGAACTGGCTGTTGGTCGTCGCCGGTGCCGTCGTAGGTGCTCCACTGCGCTACCTCGCCGACCGGGCCGTGCAGGCCAGGCACGACTCCGTCTTCCCCTGGGGTACCTTCGTGGTGAACGTCGTCGGCTGCCTGATCCTCGGCCTGCTGACCGGTGCGGCCGAGGCGGGTGCGGCGAGCCCCCACCTCCAGCTGCTGCTGGGCACCGGGCTGTGCGGGGCGCTCACGACCTACTCGACGTTCTCCTACGAGACCCTGCGGCTGACCGAGACCGGCGCCGGGCTCTACGCTGCGGCCAATGTCGTCGCGAGCGTGGCGGCGGGTCTCGGGTCGGCCTTCGCCGGAGTGGCGATCGCCCAGGCGGTGTGGTCCTAGGACTTGCTTCACACGCGCGCCTTGTAAGACTGTCTACAGCACTGTCGACCAAACTCTGCAGAACTGGATCCCATGAGCGCCATCTCCGTCGGTCAGGCCGCCGTCCTCGGGGTAGTCGAGGGGGTGACCGAGTTCCTCCCGGTGTCCTCCACCGGCCACCTCAAGATCACCGAGGGGCTCATGAACATCCCCGTCGACGACCAGTCCGTCGTCGGGTTCTCGGCCGTCATCCAGGTCGGCGCCATCGCCGCCGTGCTGGTGTACTTCTTCAAGGACATCCGGCGGATCGTCTCGGCCTGGGGCCGGGGGCTGGTCAACAAGGAGGAGCGCTACCACCACGACTACAAGTTCGCCTGGTGGGTGATCGCCGCGACCGTCCCGATCGTCCTGGTGGGCCTCGCCGCCAAGCCGCTGATCGACGGCCCCCTCGCCTCGCTCTGGGTGGTGGCCGGCTCGCTGATCCTCGGCTCCGGTGTGATGTGGGCGGCCGACCAGATGGGCCGCCACAAGCGCGGAGAGGACGACACCTCCTTCGCGGACGCCATGTGGGTCGGCTCCTCCCAGATCCTCGCCCTGCTCTTCCCCGGTTTCTCCCGCTCCGGCGCCACCATGTCCACCGCGCTCATCCGGGACCTCGACCGGGTCGCCGCCACCCGCCTCTCGTTCTTCCTCGGCATCCCGGCCCTGACCGGCGCCGGCCTCTACGAGCTCAAGGACGCCCTGGGTGCGGGCGTCGGCGCCGCCCCGCTGGTCGTCGGCACGGTGGTCTCCTTCGTCGTCGCCTACGCCTCCATCGCCTGGCTGCTGAAGTTCGTCGCCAAGCACTCCTTCAACGCCTTCGTGATCTACCGGATCGTCGTCGGCCTGGCCCTCTTCGGCTTGCTCGCCACCAACACGATCAGCGCCTGACCCGGTCACCGCTCCGCCACGGGGTGTGACGCCTGTCCCTTCAGGTGTCGCACCCCGTGCGTGTTTCTTCCGGGGCACCTTGACAGTCGCGTCCCGCAGCCCGGACCATCTCACTCGTGAACCTGTCAGACAGCCCGACAGCCGGACAGCCCCCGCGGCGCGTGAGTGCCATGGAGGCGGTCCTGTCGTACCTGCGCGGCGCCATCGAGCGCGGCGAGTACGCCATCGGCGACAAACTCCCCTCCGAGGCGGAGCTGTGCCGTTCCCTGGAGGTCAGCAGGCCTGTCCTGCGCGAGGCCCTGCGGGCCCTGCAGACGATGGGCCTGACCGTCTCCAAGACCGGCAAGGGCACCTTCGTCGTCGCCGGCGCCGTCGAGGACCCCACCTTCGGCGACTACGCGGCCAGCGACCTGCTGGAGGTGCGGCGGCACATCGAGATCCCGGTCGCCGGGTACGCGGCGCTGCGCCGCACCCCGGAGGACCTGGACCACCTGGCCCATCTCCTCGACCGCATGGACCGGGAGACGGACACCACCGCGTGGGTCGCGATGGACACCCTCTTCCACCTCGCCGTGGCCGAGGCCGCCCAGAACCCGGTCTTCCGCCGGGTCATCGAGGAGATCCGGGACGCGCTGGCGCGCCAGTCGGCCTTCCTCAACGAACTGGGCGGCCGCCGCGAGCAGTCCAACCGGGAGCACCGCGCCATCGTCGAAGCGCTGGTCGACGGGTGCGAACCCGACGCCGTGGACGCCATGAGCCACCACCTGGACCGCGTCGAGACGACCCTCACCCACATCGTGCGACCCGCACACCCGTCCAGCGGAGCCGACGCGTGAACCGCGTACCGGTCCGTCCCGGCCCACCCGAGACCAGGCAGTGATGTACAGCAGTTCCCCCGCGGCCGCACCCGTCGTCCGTGAACCCCTGCACGCCCCCGTCGCCCACCTCATACGCGGCGGGGTCGTCGAGGGTGTCCACCACGGCTCCGTCGTCGTCCTCGGCGCCGACGGCGAGGTCCAGTTCCAGCTCGGCGACATCGAGGCCGCGTTCTACCCGCGCTCGGCCGTCAAACCCCTCCAGGCCGTGGCCATGCTGCGGGCCGGACTGCCGCTCGAGGGCGAGCTGCTCTCGCTGGCCGCAGCCAGCCACTCCGGCGAGGAACGCCACCTCGCCGGCGCCCGGCGGATCCTCGGCCTCGCCGCACTGACCGAAGCCGACCTGCGCAACGTGCCCGACCTGCCGTACGACCCCGCGGTCCGGGACACCTGGATCCGCGCGGGCCGGCAGCCCTCCCGGCTCGCCCAGAACTGCTCCGGCAAGCACGCGGCGATGCTGTGGACCGCGAAGCTGAACGACTGGTCGCTCGACGACTACCTGGACCCGGAGCACCCGCTCCAGCAGGCGATCGCCGAGATCGTCGAGGACCTGACCGGGCAGCACATCGCGCGCACCACCGTGGACGGGTGCGGCGCGCCGCTGTTCTCCCTCTCCCTGCACGGGCTGGCCCGGGCGGTGTCGCGGATCGTGACCGCCGCGCCGGGGACACCGGAGGCACGGGTCGCCGACTCGATGCGGCAGCACCCGGAGATGGCGTCCGGTGCGGGGCGTGACGTGGCCGCGCTGATGGCGGCCGTGCCGGGGCTGCTGGCGAAGGACGGCTTCGAGGGCGTGCAGGTCGCCGCGCTGCCGGACGGCCGGGCCGTCGCCGTGAAGATCGCCGACGGGGCCGACCGGGCGCGGGTGCCGGTCGCCGCGGCCGCTCTGGCCAGGGCCGGGGTCGACCCGGAGCTGCTGACCGGGTTCGCCGGCGAGGCGCTGCTCGGCGGTGGCAGGGAGGTCGGGCGTGTGCGGCCCGTTCGTTCCCTGGAGCCGGTTCCGGTTTCGGCCCGCGCCTAGCGGGACGGGCCGGGTTGTCGGTCGGCGGCCGCGGGTCGGCCGTGGCCGGTCGCGCAGTTCCCCGCGCCCCTTGCGGGGCGCTTCACCCTCACTCTCTTGAAACAGGACCCGTGACCGTTCGCAGCGGACACACGCTGCTCGGCGACCGTGACGTGCCCGCCGACGCCTGCCGGGGTGTGCACACCCTGCGGGCCACCGAGAACTTCCCCATCACCGGTACGGCGATCTCCGCCTCCCCGGGACCTCGACGAACATCAACGCCGGCGAGGTCGTCGCCACCGGCCGGGGCGTGTCGAACTCGTCCTGGAGAAGGGTCTGTTGCGCGCCGAGCGGCTCGCCGGCCCGCTGTGTCCCGAGGCCGTCGCCGGCAGCGGAGGGTCCCTCGCCCGACCCGCGCACACGCGCCGGGACCGGCCCCGGGGCACAATGGCGATCATGGCAATGACGTCGTCACCGCCCTTTCTGCCGGTCCTGGAGCGGATCGCCGAGGAGATCGAGCGGACGCCCGGCCGCGGGCGGCCCGCCGACTACATCCCGGCGCTCGCCGCCTGCGACCCCCGCCGCTTCGGCATGGCCGTGGCCGAGCTGGACGGCACGGTCTACGGCGTCGGCGACTGGCGGCAGCCTTTCTCCACCCAGTCCATCACCAAGGTCTTCACCCTCGCACTCGACCTGGCCCGCGAGGGCGACGAACTCTGGGAGCACGTCGGCCGGGAGCCGTCCGGCAACCCCTTCAACTCCCTGGTCCAGCTGGAGTACGAACAGGGCATCCCGCGCAACCCGTTCATCAACGCGGGCGCCCTCGTCGTCACCGACCGGCTCCAGACCCGTACCGGAGACGCGGCCGGCGAGCTGCTGGCCTTCCTGCGCGCCGAGAGCGGCAACGCCACGCTGGAATACGACACGGAGGTGGCCGCCTCCGAGTCCCAGCACGGCGACCGCAACGCCGCGCTGGCCCACTTCATGGCGTCCTACGGCAACATCGACAACGAGATCCCGGTCCTGCTCGACCAGTACTTCCGTCAGTGTTCCGTCGCCGCCTCCTGTGCCGACCTCGCCCTTGCGGCCACCTTCCTGGCCCGCCACGGCATCCGGGCCGACGGCAGCCGTCTGCTGACCAGAAGCCAGGCGAAACAGGTCAACGCGGTGATGCTGACATGCGGGACCTACGACGCGGCGGGCGACTTCGCGTACCGGGTGGGGCTGCCCGGCAAGAGCGGGGTGGGCGGCGGCATCGTCGCCGTGGTACCGGGGCGTTGCGCGCTCTGCGTGTGGAGCCCGGGGCTGGACGAGCGGGGCAATTCGGTGGCGGGAGTCGCCGCGCTGGACAGATTCACGACCCTCACCGGTCTGTCCGTGTTCTAGGTCCGGCGGGACGGGGGGACCGGCGGATCGGCGGATCGCTCCGCGCGGCGATGCTCGCGGTCGTCCTCCAGGCGCAGCCGTCGGCGCGGCGCGGCTTCGCCAGCGGGCGCGCTCAACTCCCTTCCCGCGCCCCCGATCACGCTCCACCGCACACAGGTAACAAGCAGGCCGCTCCCAAGAAAACGCCCCGTCGCCTTCTGGCCACCCGCCCTTGACACGCTGACCCAGTGTTGGCCATGGCTTTTCCCGTCGATCTTCGCCGCTGCCAGGTCCTGGGCCTGGCCGGTACCGCCTTCCTCGCCCTGGGAGGTGAGACAGCCGGCGCCCTGCCCGTGGAGGACCTGCTCGCGCCGGGCTCCGCGCAGGCGGCGTTCGGTCTGGTCGGGGTCTACTTCGGCGTCGTGCTCCTCATCGCGGCATGGCTGCTGCTGGGCCGCCTGGTACGCGGCGGCGAACCGCCCACCCCCCGCCGGCTGTTGCTGGTCCTCGCCGTCTGGGCGGCCCCGCTGCTGCTCGCGCCCCCGCTGTTCAGCCGGGACGTGTACAGCTATCTCGCGCAGGGCGCGATGGTCGACGCGCACATGGACGTCTACACGGCGGGACCCGCGCAGCTCGGCGGGCCGCTGGCGGACGAGGTCGCCCCGGTCTGGCAGAACACCGCCGCGCCGTACGGCCCCGCGTTCATGGGTGTGGCCTCGCTGCTGTCCGGCCTGACCCGGGGCGAACTCCCGGCCGGGCTCTTCGGGATGCGGCTGGTCGCCCTGTTCGGCGTCGGCCTGATGGCGGCCGCGCTGCCCCGGCTGGCCCGGCACAGCGGGGCCGACCCGGCCGCCGCGCTCTGGCTCGGCGCCCTCAACCCGCTGGTGCTGCTGCACCTGGTGGCGGGCGCCCACAACGACGCGATCATGCTCGGTCTGCTGGGCCTCGGCCTGGTCGCCGCGCTCGGCCGCTGGCCGGTCCTCGGCGCCGTGCTCGTCACGCTGGCGGCGCTGGTGAAGGCGCCGGCCGCACTGGGGCTGCTGGCGATCATCGTCGTACAGGCGCGCAAGGGCCGCAGCCCGGTGGGGGCCACCCTGTTCACGGCCGCCGCGTCCGCCGCCACGACGGTTGCCGCGACCGCCGTCGCGGGGACCGGGTACGGGTGGATAGGCGCGCTCGACACGCCGGTCTCCGCGCACAACTGGGCCCTCAGCAGCCTCCTCGGCCGGGCCACCGGCGCACTCCTCGAACACCTCGGCAGCGACCTGGCGCCGCTGGCCGTACCCGCCTGGCACCTGCTCGGACTCGTGCTCACCGCGGTGACCGTGCTGCTGATATGGGTCCGGCTGCGGCTCCGCCCGGTCTACGCCCTCGGACTGAGCCTGGCCGCGGTCGCCGCCTTCGGACCCGCGATCCGGCCCTGGTACGCCATCTGGGGCCTGTTCCTGATAGCGGCCGCGGCGCCCAGCACCTCGGTACGGCACCGGGTGGCCGCCGTCACCGGAGTGCTCGCGCTCGCCGTGCTGCCCAGCGGCGGCCCGGCCGACGCCGCGCAGCTCGTCCTCGCCGTCTCCGGCGGCGTGCTGGGCGTGGTCGTGCTCTGGCAGGCCCACCAGACCGCGCAGGCCCCGGCCGTGGGACGTACGGCATGAGGGGACCGGGTACCGACCGGGGGAGACTGCTGCTCGTCCTGGTCCTCGTCGCCGCCGTGAGCGTGTTCACGGCCACCGTGCCGCTGCTGCGCGACTGGTTCGACCTGCGCGTCTACTACGGGACCGTGCACACCTGGGTGCACCACGGCGGGCGGATCTACGACTACCGGGTGCCCGGGACGGCGTACGGCTTCACCTACCCGCCGTTCGCCGCCGTCGGCATGCTGCCCATGGCGCTGGTCGGCCTGCGCCTGGCCATCGCGGTCTCGCTGCTGGTCAACCTGGCCTCGCTGGCCGTCGTGCTGCGCATCCTGGCCGGGCCGGGCTGGCGGCGCCAGGGCTGGTACCGCTGGGCGCTGGCCCTGTGCGCGCTGGCGCTGTTCGAGCCGCTGCGGGACACCTTCAGCTTCGGCCAGGTGAACCTGGTGCTGCTCGCCCTGGTCCTCGCCGACTGCTGCCTGCTGCGCAGCGGGCGGGGACGCTGGGCCGGCGTCGGGATCGGGCTCGCCGCGGCCGTCAAGCTCACGCCGGCGCTCTTCATCGGCATGCTGCTGCTGGCCCGCAGGTGGCGGGCGGCGGCGACCGCGACGGCGGTGGCGTTCGTCGCCACCGGGCTCGCCGCCTGGGCCGATCCGAAGGCGTCCCGCTTCTACTGGACGCAGGCGCTGTGGGACACCAGCCGGGTCGGCCGGCTCGACTACGTGTCCAACCAGTCGCTGCAGGGCGTACTGGCCAGGCTCGGCCATCCCGACAAGCCGCTGTGGGCGTCGGTCGTGCTGATCACGCTCGCCGTCTGGGCGTGGCGGACCCGCAGGGCGGTGGCGGCCGCGGACTGGACGGCCGCCTTCGCGCTGACCGGTCTCGCCGCCTGCCTGGTCAGCCCGATCACCTGGGTGCACCACCTGGTCTGGGTGCTGCCCTCGTTCGCGCTGCTGGCCCGCGCGGGGTACCCGCGGATCGCGGGCGCCCTGTACGCGGTGATGTGCACCAGCGTGGTGTGGCTGTGGTTCGACGACGCGTCGGGCGTCGACGGGTTCCTCGGCAGCAACATCTACACCTGGATCACGCTGGGTCTGCTGCTGGGCCTGCCGACCGGTCAGTCACGCGCGGACCGGGCGCCCCTGAGCCGCAGCGCGAAGGCGACGGCGCCCGCGCCGAGCGCCGCGACGCCCACGGCGACACCGGCCTCGGACCAGCCGGAGCCCTCCTCGGGCCCGGTGGCCGCCGCCACCGGGACGGTGCTCGGTCCCGGCCGGGGCCGCGGCCTGGCCCGCAGGGCGTCCAGCGAGCCCACCGGGTCGACCCGTCCGGCCGCCTCGAAACCCCAGTCGAGCAGCTGACGGGCCTCGTCGTACACGCCGCCGTCCTGAGGGTTCATCACCGTCACGATCAGGGTGCGCCCGCCCCGCTCGGCGGCGGCGACCAGGGTGTTGCCGGCGTTGGTGGTGTAGCCGTTCTTGATCCCGATCAGGCCGGGATAGCGCGGCACGCCGTCCTCGCCTGTCAGCAGCCGGTTGGTGTTCTGGATGCCGAAGGACCATCCGGCGTCGGCGGGGAACTGGGCCGAGGCCGTGGAGCAGTACCGGGCGAAGTCCTGGTTGCGCAGCCCGGCCCGGCCGAACACCGCCAGGTCGAACGCCGAGGAGACCTGACCCGGTGCGTCGTACCCGTCGGGGGACTCGACGTGCGTGTCGAGGGCGCCCAGGGAACGCGCCTTGGCCTGCATCAGGGAGACGGTGCGGTCCCAGCCGCCGTCGAGTGCGGCCAGGACGTGCACGGCGTCGTTGCCCGAGCTGAGGAAGACCCCGCGCCACAGGTCGGACACCCGGTAGGTGCGGCCCTCCTCGACGCCGACCAGGCTGCTGCCCTCCTCGACGTCCGCCAGCTCCTGGTGGGTCACCCGGTGTTCCAGACCGCCCGGCAGGACCGGCAGCACGGTGAGCGCGAACAGGGTCTTCAGGGTGCTGGCGGGCGGCAGCGCGTGGTGCGCCTCGTTCGCCGCCAGCACCTGGCCGCTGGCCGCGTCGGCGATCAGCCAGGACAGTGCCGAGACGTCCGGGACCTCGGGCACCCCGGCGTGCGGCCGAACCTGTGTCCCGGAGTGGTAGAGCAGGGACGGCCCGGGCACCGCCGCGCGCGGGGGCGGGGCCGGGTCCGGCGCCGCGGTGGCGTGGGCGGCCGTGCCGGACGCCAGCGTCAGCAGGCCCGCCACGCAGAGGGCGCAGGCCGACACCGCCGCGCGGCGAGGAAATCGGTCAGGGAATCCGATCGTCATACGATCAACGTAGGAAGAGTGGCGGTTTCCGGCGCGCAGCCTGGGCCGGACGAGGGTCCTGAGCAACCCGGATGCCGCACGCCCGGCCGTGTGTCAGCCCGTGGGCAGGGTCGGCCGGACACGGCGCAGGAAGGTGGTGTTGTCCGGCGTCCCGCGCATCCGCTCAAGGAGCGTCTCCAGGCCGGAGGGGACCCCCTCCCGGCTCTGCAGGGCCCGGCGCAGTCCGCGTACGACGGTCAACTCGGAGGGGGAGATCAGGAGTTCCTCGCGCCGGGTGCCGGAGGGGGTGATGTCCACGGCCGGGAAGACCCGCCGGGAGGCCACTTCGCGGTCCAGGCGCAGCTCCATGTTGCCGGTGCCCTTCAGCTCCTCGAAGAAGTAGCCGTCGGCACGGGAGCCGGTGTCCACCAGGACGGTGGCCAGGATGGTGAGCGAGCCGCCCTCCTCCGCCTTGCGGGCGGCCCCGAAGAACCGCTTGGGGCCGAGCAGCGCGCCCGCGTCGACGCCACCGCTGAGGGTACGGCCGTTGGTGGCGGCCGCGTTGTTGTGGGCCCGGCACAGCCGGGTCAGGGAGTCCAGGAGGATGACGACGTCCCGGCCGTCCTCGACGAGCCGCTTGGCGCGCTCGACGACGAGTTCGGCGAGGGCGATGTGCTCCTTGGCGGGCCGGTCGAAGGTGGAGGCGTACACCTCGCCCCGGACCGAACGCCGCATGTCGGTGACTTCCTCGGGGCGCTCGTCGAGCAGCAGCACCATGAGGTGGCACTCCGGGTGGTTGCCGGCGACGGCGGCGGCGTACTGCTGGAGCAGCACGGTCTTGCCGGTCTTCGGCGGGGCCACGATCAGTCCGCGCTGGCCCTTTCCGACGGGGGCGAACAGGTCGGTGACCCGCCCGGCGAGCCCCGCGGCGGGGTGCTCGAGGCGGATCCGCTCGTACGGGTGCAGCGGGGTCAGCTCGCGGAAGTGACGCCGGCCGCGCAGCTCTTCGGGCCTACGGCCGTTGACGCGCGTGACCTCGGTCAGGGCGCGCTGGCCGCCCCTGAGGCCCTCGACGAGGTCGCCCCCGCGCAGGCCGTGACGGCGGATCAGTGCGGCGGAGACCTGCGGGTCGGCGGGGGAGGACAGGCAGCTCGTCGCCCGCAGCTGCCCCTTCCCGCCCGCGTCGACGTCGAGGACACCGGTGACGGGCCGGACGGTGTTCCGGTCCTGCTGCTGTACGGGGGGTTCGAGTGTGGTGGTCATGAGAGGTGGTCCTTTCGGGGACGGAAGACAGCGGAGAAGGGGGAGTGGGCCGCGAGCGGGAGGCGTGCGCACAGGCCTCCGTGCGGCGGGAACGACACCTCGGGGAGGGCAGAAGGACCCAGGTCACAAGGTGGTGCGGAGAAGCCGGTGAGCCGGTCGGAGACGACGGGCGATACGGCTGGAGGGGTGGAACCGGCACTCGGCGCCCGACAGGGGGCGCCCACAGGTGCTGATCGCACTATACCCAGGGTTCCGGCATCTTCAACATGGCACCGGTCACCGATATTCCCGTCCTCGGTGCCCCCTCGGTGCCCTCGGTGCCCTCGGTGGCAGCCCGCCACCCCGGGCCCGACGCGACTGGCCGGGAAACGCGGCTTCCCCAGGGGCACGGGCGCCTAGGATCGGCCGTGCCCGCCTGCCCCACGCGTCAGGAGCCCCGGTGGAGACCTCGCCCGTGCCGCACCGCCTGGACCCCGCCGGCGGCTGTCCGCACGCCGACAACGCCAGGCTGCTGGCGCGCGGCGCCGTGACGCCGGTCGTCCTGCCCGGCGGTGTCGCGGGCATGGCCGTACTCGGGCACGAGGCGCTCAGGGAGTTCCTCCAGCATCCGGAAGTCGCCAAGGACGCCCGGCACTTCACCGAGCTGCGGGAGGGCCGGATCGCCACCGGCTGGCCCCTGCTGACCTTCGCCGCCGTCCGGGGCATGACCACCGCCGACGGTGACGACCACCGCAGGCTGCGCCAACTGGTCAGCCGTGCCTTCACACCGCGCCGGGTAGAGGAACTGAGGCCCCGGATCGAGGAGTTGACCGCATCACTGCTCGACGGGCTGGAGCGCGCCGCGGTGGACGGCGTCGCCGATCTGCGCCGGCATTTCGCGCTGCCGCTGCCCATGGACGTGATCGGTGAACTCCTGGGAGTGGACGCCCGGTTCCGCCACCGGCTGCACCAGCTGTCCAGCCGGGTCGTGGCCACCGGCATCGAACCGGCCGAGGCGGTCGCCGCGAACCGGGAACTGGTCGCCGTCCTGGCCGCCGTGGCCGCGGACCGGACCGAGCACCCCGGCGACGACCTCACCAGCGCCCTGATCGCCGCACGCGACGAGGACGGCGACCGGCTGGGCCAGGAGGAGCTGATCGGCACCCTGGTTCTGATGATCATCGCCGGGCACGAGACCACCCTCAACCTGATCACCAACGCCGTGCGCGCCCTGTGCGGCCACCGCGACCAGCTCGACCTGGTGCGCGAGGGCGAGGCGGGCTGGGCGGACGTGGTGGAGGAGACACTGCGCTGGGACGCGCCGGTCAGTTACTTCCCGTTCCGCTACCCCGTGCGGGACCTGGCCCTCGGCGGCACGGTGATCCCCGCCGGGACCCCGGTCCTGGCCGGCTACTCCGCCGCCGGCCGGGACCCGGCGGCGTACGGCCTGGACGCCGACCGGTTCGACGTCACCCGGCCCGCCCGCCCCGACGCCGCCCGTCATCTCTCTCTCGGCCACGGCGCCCACTACTGCCTGGGCGCCCCGCTGGCCCGACTGGAGGCCACCGTGGCCCTGGAGCGGCTCTTCGACCGCTTTCCCGACCTGGACCTGGCCGTGCCCGAGGGCGGGCTCGCCCGGGAGGCCAGCTTCGTCGGCAACAGCGTCCACGCCCTCCCGGTGCGCCTTCGCGGCTGAGCCGCATACCAGCCGTGCCCACCCCCGATGGCCCTTCCCTGACGCATGTGTCGTTGTGGCCGCGAGCCCCACCCACGTGGCCGCCACTTCGGCGGCTCGGGACGAGGGACTCGGCAGTCATGGGTCGGGTGGCCGGGAAAACCGCCTTCATCAGGGGAACGGGAGCCGGAACCGGCCGCGCGTCCGGGCAGGGCCTCGGACCTGCCGTCATCAGCACCATCGCGAAGAGCGCGGCGTCCTCCGCGCCGGTCACCGTGCTGCCGGTCCGCAGGAACACGGCGCGGGTGGCGGCCCAGGCGCCCGGGCAGCCCGCCTCCGCCTGACGTGTCGTCGGCTCCGCGCCACCGGGAAGTCGTGGGCCGGCAACGAATGTCCGCAATCCATAACGGTCATGGCCGGGAGGGGACTTGATGTCGCGTAATGCCTTATCTTCACGACATGTCCACGCCACCGGAGCAGTCGCCGTCCTCTCCGCAGCAGCCGCCGTCGACTCCTCAGCAGCCCCCGCAGCAGCCGTCGCCGCCCGCACAGCCGCCGGACCAGCCGCCGGCTCCGGCGCCCCAGCCGACCGCGTATCCGTATCCGGACCCGCAGTCGCCGCCGCCCCCGCAGAACCCCTACGCCCAGCCGGCCCTCCTCAACCAGCCGGTGCCGCCCCCGCAGCAGGGCAACCCCTACGCCGTGCAGCCCGGTTACGGCTACCCGCCGCCGGCCGGACCGCCGTCCGCCGGCCAGAACGCGGCCGGAAGAGCCGTGCTGTGGGCGGTCGTGGGAGCGGTGGTGGCCTCCGCGGGCTGGGCGGCCGCCCTCCTCCTCACCGGTGGTCTTGGCGGCAGCGCGGACCTGCGCGGCTATCAGGCGCCCGCGAACCTCTGCTCCGGCGCGGACTACTCCTCGTTCAAGGACGAGTACCCCGACGCCGACTCGGCCCCCACGAAGAACGCGCTGAAGGACCCGGCCCTGGACCAGAGTTACTGCAGCATCACGCTCAAGAAGACCGGGTCCGGCTACGCGGACGCCTACCTCTCGATGCAGGTGGACCTGCACAAAAAGACGGACCCGGCGCCGGAGTTCACGGCCACCTGGAAGAACTACGGCGACAGCCACACCGACTACGACGTGAGCCCCGTGCAGGGCATCGGCGACGAGGCCTACCTGGTCACCGAGGACACCAGCAGCGGCTCCACCACCAGCGGCTCGCGGTACGCCACGCTCGCGGTGCGGGACGGCTGGATGACGTACACGATGAGCTACAGCGCCTACTTCTCGTCGTACGACAGCGACACCGACCCGCCGACCCTCGACGACGTGACGGGCTGGCTGAAGACGGACACCAAGTCCACGCTGGAGCAGCTCAAGGACTGACGCTCAGCAGACCCGGCGAAGGGGCGCCCCGTCGCGCGGGCCGCGCCTGCGACGGGTCGGCTGCCGGTCGCTCCCGTAAGCTGGCCGGATGTTCAGCCCCGATGGCCCGAGTCTGCGCGAGCTCACCGTCCAGGCACTGTCCTCGGTCGAGTGCGGCTACGACCTGCTGGCCCCGAAGTTCGACCACACCCCCTTCCGGACCCCGGACTCGGTCCTGGAGTCGGTCGCCAAGGCGCTCACCCCGCTGGGCCCGTATCCGGACGGCCTCGACCTGTGCTGCGGCACCGGCGCCGGTCTGGACGTGCTGGCCCAGGTGTGCCCGACCAGCGTCACCGGCGTCGACTTCAGCGCCGGCATGCTCGACATCGCCCGGCGGCTGCCCCCGCCCGACGGGCCGGACGTCCGCTGGGTGCGCGCGGACGCCCGGGCCCTGCCGTTCGGGCCGGTCTTCGACCTGGTGGTCAGCTTCGGGGCGTTCGGGCACTTCCTGCCCCGGGAGCTGCCCGGACTCTTCGGCCAGGTCCACTCGGTCCTGCGGCCGGACGGCGTCTTCGCCTTCCCGGTGCCGGCGCCGCCGCGCCCCACGCGCCCCGGGTTCTGGATCCTGCTCGGCTTCGACGCGGTGATGCGGGTGCGCAACGCCCTGTGGCGGCCGCCCTTCGTCATGTACTACCGGGCCTTCCGACTCGGGTCCGTGCTGGGGGAGTTGGAGCGGGCAGGGTTCTCGGTGGAGCTGTGCGCGCTGCCCGGGTTCGGGCGGCGTGACGACGGCAGCCCGCGCGCCCGGCTCGTCGTGGCCAGGAAGACCGGCGCGGGTCAGCCCGCGGCCGGGACCGTGAACTCGTAGACCAGTGTCTCCTGCTGGGCGTCCACCACGAGGTCGGTGATCTCCAACGGACGGGCGTACTGGTCGTGCACCCGGCGGGTCACCAGGACCGAGGCCGCGTTCGCGATCTGGCTGATCGAGTCCCGGTGGTGCAGCGTGAGGCCGGCCTTGCGCATCCAGTCGTAGGCCCGCCGCAGTTGGGCGGCGGCCGCGCCGTCGGCCCGGTCCCGGTAGCGGCCCAGTTCCTCGACCTCGGTCAGGGCGACGGCGGAGAAGGAGGTCACCGCGGTGCGCAGGGCGCGGCCGTCGGGTGCGGCCGACTCGAAGCGGTGGACCAGGGTCGGCCGGTGCGGGGCCAGACCCAGGGCCGCCGCGTGCTCCGGTGGCGGCTCCTCCCAGGTCACCGTGGCGCGGTCGACCGCGCCGTGCTCCGTGCTTCCGGCGCCCACCGGGAACGCCAGGGAGACCGGGCTCTCCACCGGCCGTCCGTGCAGCGTGGCGTGACTGCCCCGCCGGTCGGTGGCGACCAGGCCGCTGTGCCGCAGCACCTCCAGCGCCTGCCGGACGGTCTCCCGGCTGACGCCGAAGTGCTGTGCCAACTGCCGTTCCCCCGGCAGTCGTTCGCCCGGCGGGATGGTTCCGGCGCGCAGCTCGCCGAGCAGCTGTGTCGCGATCCGCCCGTACAGGGGCTGCTCTTCGTTCTCGGAGTGGTCGTGGTGGGTGGTGCGGACCATGCCGCGCCTCCTGTTGGTGACAAGACGTAGCCGTGCGGGCTCATTGCGCGACCAGATCTAGCATTGGTCTAAACCATCAGGGAAGGGCGGCTCACAGGTTCGGCCGAAACCGAACCGGCCTCAAAGGCTCGCGTAGAGGGCGGTCACCAGGGCCGTCTTCCGGGGGTCGTCCGCGATCCGCGGCCCCATGCGGTTCATCACGTACCCCAGCGAAACCCCTGCCTCCGGATCGGCCAGCCCGCACGAACCGCCGAAGCCGTCGTGCCCGAAGGCCCGTGGGTTCGGTCCGTAGGAGCCGTTCGTCCCACTCAGCCACAGACCGAGCGCCACCTCGGTCTCGTGCTCGAAACCCGCCCCCAGCACCAGGTCACGGCAGCTGCCCTGCCCCTCGCGCACCCGCTCGGCGGCCTTTGGCGACAGCAGGCGCAGACCGCCGAACTCGCCGCGGCCCGCGAACACGCCGTACAGCGCGGCCACCGCCCGTGCCGTGCCGTGACCGTTGGCCGCCGGGATCTCGGCCGCCCGCCACTCGGGCGTGTTCGCCGCGCCGGCGCCCACTCCCGGGTTGGCCAGTGCCGCCACCGCCGCCGGTGCCAACTGGCTGAAGATCGCAGCCTGTTCGCTGTCGGACATGACCCGTGGATGGTCCAGCACCGCCGCCCGTCCGGTCTCCTTCTCCGGGAGCCCGACGGTGAAGTCGATGCCCAGAGGTCCGGTCACCTCCCGCTCCAGGAACGCCCCCGGCAGCAGCCCCGACACCCGCCGCACCACCTCGCCGACCAGGAACCCGTAGGTGATCGCGTGATATCCGGACCGTGTACCCGGCTCCCACCAGGGCTCCGTCGCCGCCAGCCGGGAGGTCGTCAACTCCCAGTCGTACAGCTGCTGGAGCGAGTGCGGCTCCCGCAGCCCGGACAGTCCGGCCCGGTGCGAGAGCAGATGCCGGACGAGGACCCGCTCCTTGCCCGCCGCCGCGAACTCGGGCCAGTAGTCGGCCACCGGCGCGTCGAGGTCGAGCAGCCCCCGGTCGGCCAGGATGTGCGCGCAGAGGGCTACCGGGCCCTTCGTCGTCGACCAGACGTTCACCAGGGTGTCGCGTTCCCACGGCCGGGCGCGTCCGGGCTCAGCCCAGCCGCCCCACAGATCCACGACCGTCTCGCCGTCGACCGTCACCGCCACGGCGGCGCCCAGCTCCCCACGGTCCCGGAAGTTCCCCTCGAAGGCCTCCCGTACCGCCGCGAAACGCGGCTCGCAGTGACCGTGGACCAGCGGCTCGTGCTCGGACATGCGCCCTCCGTCGTACGCCGGAAAACCCGGACCGCCACGCCGCGGCCCGGGCACTCCGAACGTACCGACTGGTCGGACTGGAGGGAAGGGCGGCGGGCGGACGCGCATCTGCTCCCCGTGGCCGACACGGCGCTCGACACCATGGCCACCCTCTCGGCGGACGGCTCGCGAGGCGCGGCGACGATCGGCCGGCCGGTGTGACGTGCGACAGCCGTCCGGGAGCAGGTGTTCCACGTCCCCTCAGGCGTGGGCGCGCAGCCAGCGCAGCTTCGCCGCCTCGTGGTACGGGCCCCCGCCCTCGTGGTCGTTGAAGTCGTACACCTCGATCGCCTTGTCCTCGTGCGCCCAGGCGTTGAAGGCCGAGAACACCGTGGACGGCGGACAGGTCTGGTCCTCCAGGGCCGCCGAGAACAGCGCCGGGGCCCGGCCGCGCGCCGCGAAGTGCACACCGTCGAAGTAGGACAGGGTGCGCTGCACGTCCGCCGAGCGGCCGCGGTGCGTCTTGAGGAACAGGGCGATCTCGCGGTAGGGATGGCGGTCCGTCACGGTGACGGCGCGCGGGAAGTCGCAGAGGAACGGCACGTCCGGCGCCACCGCCACCAGGTCCGGGACCAGCCCGCCGACCGCGATGCTGATCCCGCCGCCCTGGCTGGCGCCGAGCGCCACCGTCCGCGCCGAGTCGGTGAGCGGGTGCGAGCGGGCCGCCTCGACAGCCCGGACCGCGTCCGTGTACACCCGGCGGTAGTAGTAGTTCTCGGGCGCGTCGATGCCGCGCGTCATGAACCCGGGGAACGCCGGCCCGCCACCCACCGGGTCGGCGGTGCCGCCCCCGCCGCCCCAGGCGCTGCCCTGGCCCCGGGTGTCCATCACGAAATGCGCCCGCCCGGTGGACGCCCACAGCAGGTTCTCGTGCGCCAGTCCGCGCCCGCCGCCGTAGCCGACGAACTCCACGATCAGCGGCAGCGGTCCGGTGGCCCTGGCAGGCAGCCGCAGCCAGCCCTTCACCGGGTGGCCGCCGAACCCCGCGAAGGTCACGTCGTACACGTCGACCGTGGACAGCCCGGTGTCGACCGGTTCGAAGCGGGCGTCGAGGTCGTGCCCGCGGGCCTCCTGGAGCGTCCTGGACCAGAAGGCGTCGAAGTCCTCGGGCGCCGCCGACGTGCTGCGGTGCTCACGGAGTTCGTCGAAGGGAAGGTCGAACAGGGCCATCAACAACCGCCTTTGGGCGCAGGGATCATGCCGGTGATCACACCGTACGCGGGCGGCCGGACGGGTCGCCAGGCCTCCGCCGCCGCTGTCACAGGAGGTCAGACACGGTGGACGCGGCGCAGCGGAGGGCGGGACCTCAGGTCCGGCCGCGGGTCCAGTCCGGTCCGGTGCGGGCCCACTCCTGTTCCCACTCGGCGAGCCGGCGCCGCAGCGCGACCCGGCGGACGACCCCGTGACCGAGCAGCACCACGGCCGTGGCGCCGCCCGCCCCGCACAGGCCCACCGTGACCGTGTGCTGCCAGACGGCGACCTCGTCGGGCGGTGGGGCGACACTGTGCCCCCGGCGGTCGAACCACACCTCGACCCGGTCACCGGTCCTGGTCCCCGCCGGTACCCGGGCCAGCGCGGTCCTCGTCCCCTTGCCGGGTTCGGTCCAGCGGACGTCGGTCTGGTAGGCGTGCTCCCGGTCGCCGCCCTCCGCCGACGGCAGCTGCTCCGGCGCGTCCCCGACGACCGACGCCCGTACCATGTGCCGCTCGGCCCGCTGAGCCGTGGCCACCGACCGCGCCTGATCATGGGCCCACAGCCCCGCCACCGCCCCCACCAGGGGCGCACCTATGCACAGCAGGACCGCGACGGACAGCGCGATCCATGCCTCCACCTGGTCGGACTTGCGCCGCAGCGGGTTGTACCGCCAGCGCCAGCCACGCACTCGGGTACGCATGTCGACCTCCTCGCCGCCACGGGAGCCGTAGGGCCGGACAGCCGGTCCGCAGCTCCAGCGTGCCCCCCTTGCACGCGAGCGTCCACACGGTGTGCCACCCCGTACGGCGCAGCGGGCCCACCTGACGGCGTAACCAGGGCGAAAGCGGCCGACGTGTACGTTCCGTGCCACGCCGCACCGAGGGCGGCCCTCTCCGCCGAAAGGCGCCGGAGGACGGGGGCTTTCATCATGAAGATGCACGTGGTGCGCGCTTGGCTCTTCGGCGTGGCGAGCCGGGAGAGGACTGGTCATGTCGACACCTGAGCAGGCTTACGAACCTGAACTCACGGGGTTGCTCGTCGTCGATCCCTACAACGACTTCCTGTCGGAGGGCGGCAAGCTGTACGAACGCAGCCGTTCCACCCTTGAGGGGCGCGATGTCGTCGAGCACATGCGGCAGGTCCTCGCCGCCGCTCGGGGGGCCGGAACGCAGGTCTTCATCGCCCCGCACCACCGCTGGCGGGAAAGCGATCCGTACAGCCACTGGAAGACGATTCCTCCCGTTCAGGCGTCCGCCGCCGAGGGGCGGATTTTCGCCGACGGAACCTGGGGCGGCAGCTTTCACCCCGATTTCCAGCCGCGTCCCGGCGAGGTCGTCGCGCACGAGCACTGGATGTCGTCCGGATTCGCCAACACGGACCTCGACCTGCAGCTCAAGAAGCACGGCGTCCGCAAAGTCGTCCTGATCGGCATGCGCGCCAACACCTGCATCGAATCCACCGTGCGCTTCGCGGCGGAACTCGGCTACGAGGTCACGGTGGTGAAGGACGCCATCGGCAGCTTCGGGTTCCCGGAGATGGACGCGTCACTGCGCTTCAACATGCCCTCCTACGCGAGGGCCATCGTCCCGACCGACGAAATCGTCGCGGGACTGTCAGCCTGAAAGGCCGCCGGCTCGGCGGCCACGGCCCGCGTGCGCCCAGGTCAGAGCCCCGATCATTGCGGCCGTATGAACGATTCGAGGGCGCGGGAATAGCGTCCCGGCGATCCTCCTTGGCCCAGAGAGCCGGTACCGGGAAACCGGTGACAGCATCTGAGAGCGAGGAAGAACGATGCCCAAGGCGTACGTCTACACCAGGCACGGCGGGCCCGAGACCGAGGCCTTCGCCGATGTGGACCGGCCCGTTCCCGGCCCCGGTGAGCTGCTGGTCGCGGTGCGGGCGGCGGGGGTCAACCCCGTCGACTGGAAGCTTCGAAACGGCTTCCGCCGGCCGGGCGAGGGCGAGGCGCGCTTCCCGGTCGTGCTCGGCAGCGAGGCCGCCGGGGTGGTCGAGGAAATCGGCGCGGGGGTGACCGGGTTCGCCGTCGGCGACGAGGTCTTCGGCAACACACCGGCCGGTGCGTTCGCCGAGTACGCCCTGCTGACGGCGTCCGTGACGGCGCACAAGCCCGCCGCGCTGTCCTTCACCGACGCCGCCACCCTGCCGGTCGCCGCCGCCACCGCCTACGACGGGGTGCGCCAGCTCGACCTGCCCGAGGGTGCGACCCTGCTGGTCACCGGTGCGGGCGGTGGAGTCGGCGCGGCGGCCCTGCAGATCGCCCGGGCCCGGGGGCTGCGGGTAGTGGGCGTGGCGAGCGAGGCCAAGAAGGGCTTCGTGGAGGGGCTCGGCGCGGTGCACGTGCCCTCCGGCCCCGGCCTGGCCGAGCGGGTGCGGGCCGCCGCGCCCGCGGGCGTGGACGCGGTGTACGACCTGGTGGGCGGTGAGGTGCTCGCCGAGGCGGCCGGCCTGATCGAGGACCGCGCCAAGCTGATCACCGCGGGGGCCGCCCCGGACACCGTGGCCGCGCTGGGCGGCAGCCGGGTCGAACGCGCCCGTACCGCGGCGGTCCTCGACGAGGTGGCCGAACTGGTCGTGGGCGGCGAGCTGGACCCCTACGTCTCGCGGACCTTCCCGCTCGAGGAGGCCGGCCAGGCGCTGCGCACCGTCGAGGACGGGCATGCGCGCGGCAAGATCGTGATCGAGGTCGCCGCATGAGCGTCCCTGGTCCCCGCCAGGGCGCGCCGCACGTCCTGGACAATCCCGCCCTCGCCTCGCTGACCGGCCCGCACGCCCTCTTCGCCGAACGGCGTGGACGGATCCTGCGCTACCCCGTCGACGTCTCCCCCTGGCTGGCGCTGCCCGGCGAGCCCGACGCCGACGACTGGGCCGATCTCGCCGCCCTGGCCGGGCCCGGCACGGAGGTCGGGCTGCCCGGCTACCGCGGTGACCTCCCCGACGGCTGGGTACTCACCATGAACATCCCGGGCGTGCAGCTGGTGGACGAGGGCATGGAGGCCGTACCGGAGCCGCAGGCGGTGCGCCTCGGTCCGGCCGACGTACCCGAGATCCTCGACCTGATCGAGCGGACCCGGCCGGGCCCGTTCCTGCCCCGCACCATCGAACTCGGCACGTACCTGGGCATCCGCCGGGACGGGAGGCTGGTCGCGATGGCGGGGGAGCGGCTGCACCCGCCGGGCTGGACCGAGATCAGCGCGGTCTGCACCGATCCGGCGTACCGGGGCGAAGGCCTGGCGACCCGGCTGATCCGGGCGGTCGCGTACGGCATCCGGGCCCGCGGCGAGACCCCGTTCCTGCACACCGGAGCCGGGAACACCACCGCGATACGGCTGTACGAGTCCCTCGGCTTCCGGCTGCGCCGTCGTACCGCGTTCCTCGCGGCCCGGGTGCCGCAGACGGTCGGTCAGTCCTCGCCGGTCCCCGCGGACGCCCCCGCGTTGTAGCGCTCCAGGTACCCGGCGAACCTGGCCAGGTCCTCCTCGGGCCAGTCGGCCAACCGCTCCCGGAAGGCGGTCCGGCGGCTGCGCGTGACCTGGGCCAGGATCTCCTGCCCGGCCTCCGTGAGATGCAGTACCTGGACCCGGTGGTCCTCCGGGTCCGGGCGCCGCTCGATCAGCCCGGCCCGTTCCAGCGACCCGACCTGCCGGCTGACCGTCGACTTGTCCAGCGCGTAGTGCGCGGCCAGGTCGGTCGCCCGGCAGCCGCCGCGCTCCTCCAGATGTCCGAGGAGCGTGTACGACACCAGTGACAGCTCGGGATGCATGCGCCCGGCGGATGCCCGGGCCCGGCGCGCGAAGGCCGTCATCTCGTGCTGGATGGTCTCGACGGCCGCCTCGGCCGCCGTCGCCCCGGCCGTCGGCACGTTCATGGGAATACCTCCTCCGACATTCTAGTTGCATAGTACAACTTCATCAGGAGTTGTATATGCCAACCAATTTCCCGGAAGGTCTGTAAGTCGTGCGCGGTGAGGTCACCGGCGCCGCGCCATGTGCTCACGCACCTGATCACCCCGCTGCTGATGTGCCTGGGCATGGGGCTCGCCTACATGGAGGCGTTCGTCCACCCGGAGCCCCACCACATGCCCGTCGCCGTGATCGGTGCCGGCCCGAAGGCGAAGGGGTTCGCGCAGACCATCAAGGACACCGCGGGGGACCGGCTCGACGTCCGAACCGTCCCGTCCCGCGCCGCGGCCGTCGACCTGCTCACGTCCCGTACCGTCGCCGGCGCCTACGTGCCGCCACCGAGGCGCCCGAGCTGATCGTCGCCGGTGCCACCGCCGACACCGAGGCCACCGCCGTCGAGAAGGCCTTCACTTCCGTCGCCGCCCACGAGGGCGCTCCGCTCAAGGTCACCGACGTGGCCCGGCCGGTCGCCGAAGACCCCACGGGTCAGGGCCTGTTCTTCCTGCTCATCGCGGTGAGCATCGGTTCCTACGCTTCGGTCGGCGCGCTCGGCGCGGCCGGCGGCACGCTCCCCATGCGGATCCGTGCCCTGCTCGCGCTCGGCGTCTCCGCCGTCGTCGGCGGGATCGGCACCCTGCTCGCCGGACCGGTGTCCCACCTCGCCCACCACGACCTGGCCGGCGTCTGGGACCTGGCCTGGCTCTACTCGGCGGGCATCCTGCTCATCGGCGTCGGCCTGCGCACCTTCCTGCGGCGGTGGACCACGCTGGCCATGATGGTGCTGTTCGTGATGCTCAACTTCACCAGTTCCGGCGGGTTGTTCCGCCCCGAGCCGCAGAACGGCTTCTTCGGCACCCTGCACGCCTTCTGGAACGGCGCCGGCTTCGTCGAGGGCGTCCGCAGCCTGCTGTACTTCGGCGACGACGGCCTGCGCCGCGAGGTCGTGACCCTCGCGGTCTGGCTGCTGGCCGGCCTCGTACTCACCGCGGTCGCGGCCCTCCGCGAGCGGGCCAGGGCCCGGGCCGCGCGTCCGGCCGCACCGGCCTCGGCCGCCGCTCCCACGGCACGGGCGCGGGCGGACGAGGCGGAGGCGGCCGCGGTGACCGAGGAAGAGGAGACGGTCGGCGTGTGATCGACCGAGCGGCCGCCGGATAGACTCTCGGCGATGCTCTCACTCTCCGACACCACCGCCGTCGTCTCCGCGCTGCGCGCCGCGGGCTGTGTCTTCGCCGAGGACGAGGCGGACCTGATCCTGGCCACCGCCCGTACCCCGGACGAGCTGGCCACCATGGTGGACAGGCGAGCCGCCGGACAGCCCCTCGAACACGTCCTCGGCTGGGCCGGCTTCCACGGGCTGCGGGTGCTCGTGGGGCCCGGCGTCTTCGTGCCCCGCCGCCGGACCGAGTTCCTGGTCGACCAGGCCCTGGCCCAGGCCCCGGACGCGTCCGTGGTGGTGGACCTGTGCTGCGGCTCCGGCGCGGTGGGCGCGGCCCTCGCCGCCGCCCTCGGTGACGCCGAACTGCACGCCGCCGACATCGAACCGGCCGCGGTCGACTGCGCCCGGCGCAACATCGCCCCCTACGGCGGCCACGCCCACCGGGGCGACCTGTTCGACGCGCTGCCCGCCGCCCTGCGCGGCCGGATCGGCATCCTCGCGGCCAATGTGCCCTACGTCCCCAGCGGCGAGGTGGGCCTGCTGCCCGCCGAAGCCCGCGACCACGAGCCGCTGGTCGCCCTGGACGGCGGCGGCGACGGCCTGGACGTGCTGCGCAGAGTCGCCGCCGGAGCGCCCGAGTGGCTCGCGCCCGGCGGCTGCGTCCTCGTCGAGACCAGCGAACGCCAGGTGGCGGCGGCCCTCGAAGCGTTCGCCGCCGCGGGCCTGACGGCCCGGCTCGCGGTCTCGGAGGAGCTGTACGCCAACGTCGTGGTGGGCGTACGGGACCAGGGTTAGGTCGTCGCCCCGCTCGCCGAGGGGCTCGGTGACGGCGAGCGGTCACCGGGACGCTGCCACGGCCCGTGGTGGTCGTGCATGCCGCCCCGGCCCATGCCCCTGAAGTCACCGGAGAAGGCGGCCGCGGCGGTCAGCTTGCCGTCGTCGCCGCGGGTGCCGACCAGGAACGCCTTCGCGTCCTTCTTGAGCGAGCCGTCGTCGCCGCGCACCTTGACGCCCGAGCCCACCGTCCACGTCCACGACACACCGTCGGCGCTCTTCACCGTGACCTGGTCGTCGGCCACCTTCTCGACGGTGCCCCGCTGCCAGACGCGTACCACGTACTTGCCGGTGTCGGGGTCCTTGACGGTCGCCTCACCGTGCACCCCCAGGCCGCCCATGCCGAACCGGCCGTGCCCGGGGCCGTGCCCGTCCGGGGCGGCGGGCGGCGACGGTGCGCCCGAGGCGGCGGGCGGTGCGCCGGAGCCGCTCGCGCCGGATCCGGCGGCGAACGCCACGGTGCCGCCCAGGGCCAGAGCCCCGGCGACGAAGGCCACGGTCACGGCACGCGCGCGGGCCGGCTGCCGGCGCCACAGATCGCGTACCCGCCGGCCCGGGTCACGGTCCGGTCCGGGTGCGGCGAGCACTTCCCGGTGCGGGTCGGCCTGCGGGGGATGGTCCGGCACCGGCGGGACCGACGGGTCGGTTCCGCCGCCGTCACGGCGGTGTTCCTGCTCCGGTTCGTGCGTCACGGCTCGCTCCCATCGGCGAACGGCACGCGGCAAAGCGAGGCATGCCTGTCTGTGAATTGTCCGGGTTCGCCGATAAGAATTCGGTAACGAGTCCCTGTGAACGCGATGCAACCGCTGTCGGGCGGCCCGGGGGCCGCCCCCACCCCCCCGGCTAGGGCAGCGGTTCCTGCACCCGTGCGATGAGCAGCGCCACGTCGTCGTGGTTGTCGGGGTGATGCAGCTCCCGCAGCAGCAGGTCGCAGACCTCCTCCAGCGGCCGGGCGGGGTCGCCCAGGAGGGCCAGCAGCGCGTCCAGCCGCTCGTCCAGCGAGTGGCTGCGGGTCTCCACCAGACCGTCGGTGTAGAACACCAGCTCGTCACCGGGCTCGAAGTCGACCGCGGTGGTGGCGAAGGGGATCCCGCCGACGCCCAGCGGGACCCCGGTGGGCAGGTCGAGCAGTTCCGGCGGCCGGCCGGGACGGACCCGGACCGGCGGCAGATGGCCGGCGTTGGCGATCCAGCACTGCCGCAGCAGCGGGTCGTGCACCGCGTACACGCAGGTCGCGATGGAGTGGTCGAGGCCGGAGGTGGTCTTGTCCAGGTGCTCCAGCAGGACGGCCGGGTCGAGACCGAGGGAGGCCAGGGTGTTGGTCGCGGTGCGCAGCCGGCCCATCGTCGCGGCCGCGTTGATGCCGCTGCCCATCACGTCGCCCACGACGAGGGCCGTTCTGCCTCCGTCCAGCGGGATGACGTCGAACCAGTCGCCGCCCACCTCGACGGTGGCGCCGGCCGGCTGGTAGCGGGAGGCGACCTCCAGACCGTTGGTGACCCGGGGGTGGGTGGGAAGCAGGCTGCGCTGGAGGGTGAGCGCGGTGGTGCGGGCGTTCTGGTACCAGCGGGCGTTGTCGATCTGCACGGCCGCTCGGGCCGCCAGCTCGCGGGCCAGCAGCAGATCGTCGTCGTCGAAGGGCGCCGGGTGACTGGCGGTGCGCTTGAGGTCGAGGGCGCCCAGCACCTCGCCGCGGGCGATCAGCGGCACGGCCAGGTACGAGTGCAGCCCGGCCCGCGCCAGCAGCGCGGCCGCCTCGGGGGAGCGGGCGATCCTCGGCAGGTCCTCGTCCCGGACCTGCCGCACCAGGACCGCCTCGCCGGTCCGTACGCACTCGGTGACCAGCCGGTCGGGGGCGTACCGGGCGACCGTGCCCGGCACGTCGGCCGCCCGCACCGCGTCCGCTCCCCGCTCGGCGCGCACGGCGAGCGCGCGGAGCACGGCCGGCTCGGCCGGGCCGAGCGTGCTGCGCCGGCCTTCGACCACGGTGTCCAGCAGGTCCACGGCCGCCACGTCGGCCAGCTCCGGTACGGCGACGTCGGCCAGCTCGGCGGCCGTGCGCTCCAGGTCGAGCGTGGTGCCGATCCGGGTCGAGGCGTCGGCGATCACGGCCAGGCGCCGGCGCGCGTTCTCGGCCTCGACGCCGGCCCGGTAGGGCTCGGTGATGTCCACCACCGAGATGGCCACGCCCAGGACGTTGTCCAGCGCGTCCTCCAGCCGGTAGACCGACAGGGACCAGATGTGCTCCTCGTCCGGGTCGGCCGGCGTCCTGCCCACGATCGACTGGTCGATCAGCGGCTCACCGGTCCGCAGCACCCGCAGGTACGCCGACTCCAGGGCGTCGGCGTCCAGGAGCGGCACCACCTCACGCAGCGTCCGCCCCAGATGTTCCTCGACCGGGACCCCGTTGATCCGCTCCAGCGCGGGGTTGACCGAGACGAACCGCAGCTCCGTGTCGAGGACGGCCAGCCCGATCGGTGACTGCTTCACGATCCGCTCGGACAGCGCCAGGTCCTGTTCCAGGCGGCGCACCGTCGACTGGTCGGCGGCCAGACCCAGCGCGAACACGTCGCCGTTGTCGTCGGTGAGCCGCATGTTGCGGAACTCCACCACATGGGTGGTGCCGTCCTTGTGCAGGATCGGGAAGCCGCCCGCCCAGCTCTGCCCGGTACGCATCACGTCCGCGAACAGCTTGCCGACCAGTTCGATGTGGCGTTCGTCCACCATCAGCCGGGCCGCGTACTGCCCGAGCGCCTCGTGGGCCGAGTAGCCGAACAACTCCTCGGCCTGGGGGCTCCACAGCGCGATGCGTCCCCTGGAGTCCAGCACGACCGAGGCCACGCGCAGGACGTCGAGCAGCCCGCCCGGACGCACGGGGCCGCGCACGGGCTCCAGGCCCCCGGGTCCCGACGCCTCGGCTGGACTCATTGCACGCACCGCCTTCGAACCTGCGCACGGCACGCCGTCCCCCGTGCCGACTCTCCTTGTTCTATCGCGTTCACTCCCGACTCTCCGACGCCGCCGCCGACTTTTCCACCATCTCTCAACACGGCGGCGTCCGTGCGGCGAAACCGGCACCGGGGCGGCACGGGCCCGAGTTCACCTTCCCGTTCCGTCGCCGGTCTGTACATGTCTGTCAGGTGCACGCCAGACTGACCGCCGAACGCGCGTCCCACCCCCCGAACCGAGGAGTAGGCTTCCATGCCCGCGTCCACCCGGCAACGTTGTCGCGCAGGCCTGACCGCCCTGGTCGCCCTGGCCGCGGCCTTCGCCCTGTCGACCGGCCCGGCGTCCGCCGCCGACACCTGGACCGAGACCGGCTCCGACCGCGCCGACCCGCTCACCGAGAGCCAGGGGCTGACCTCGGTCGAGGTCCCCGCCAACAGCGCCAACCGCTACACCGGCATCGGCACCATCCCGATCGGCGTCTCCGGTCGAGGCTGGAACCACGTCGGCGATCCCGACGAGTCCTACGACGGCTACTACGTCGAGCCCTACCAGGCGGACTCCGGCACCGCCAAGATGTACCGGGTGCAGGCCCCCGGCGGCGCCTGGTCCGAGTACGTGCACACGCTCGCCACCGGAGAGGCCCTCAACAACTCCTGGGACGCGATCTCGCCCGACGGCCAGTACATGCTCTCCGGCGAGTACGGCACGATGACCCGCTTCCTGGTCTTCCCCACGCCGGGTGTCAACAAGGCCACCTCGCCGTCCGCGAACCTCCCGCTGGCCTCCGTCGTCAGCCTGGACCACGCGGTGCGTGACGTCCAGGGCTGCGACTTCTCCGGCGCGACCACGCTGCTGTGCTCCTCGGACGACCCGGACGGCAGCCTCTTCGGGTACGCCAAGCCGCTGCTGCAGATCGACCTGTCCGCCCAGCCCGGCACGGGTGGCGTCAGCGGCCACGTCACCGCCCTGCGCCAGCTCCCGCTGCGCAGTTCCTGCTCGGGCACCTTCGAGGCCGAGGGTGTCGACTTCGACCGGCGCACGGGCACCCTGCGCGTCATCGTGATGTCGCCCGGGTTCTGCATCCTCACGGACAGCAAGACGTACAGGTTCACGCGGGGCTGACTTCCCCGCCCGGGCGGTGCGCCGGGTGATGCACCACCTGGCAATCGGTGCTTTTCTGTTGGCATGGCGCGGTTCGCGGGGGAACCCGGGTGACCGCGCCATCGCCATGAGAGGAGCGATCGCCATGGGTCCTGAGCGACTGCACGAGGAACCCGTCTCGCTTGAGATCAGCGGGTGCAGCAAGGAAGACGCCCGGATCGTGTTCGACGCGCTGTGCCAGTGCTTCGAGTCCGACCGTGAGGCCGAGGACGTGCCCCAGCAGCTCCACGAGAGCCGCCCCATGGTGTGGCTCGGCACGTTCGAGGTCACCGACGCCCACGAGTGCACCCCGCCGCCCCGGCTCGCGGCCTCGGTCGAGGCCGACGCGCAGGGCGGTTACTGGGCGATCGACCGGCTCCGTACGACCCTCGACTCCCTGTTCACGGTCCGCAACCTGTCCTCCGTCTCGGGCGACCAGGAGAGGGAGCTGCACGTCCTGCTGGAAAGCCGGTGACCGGTGATCTGAGACACGTCACACCGGAGCCTTTGTGCAACTAGTTGCATAATTCGTGCGCGGTCCTCTAGAACTGCTGTGAAGACACCGCGCACGGAGGTTCCGATGAGCCCGTACCCGCACCTGTTGAAACCCCTCGACCTGGGCTTCACCACGCTGCCCAACCGCGTGCTCATGGGCTCCATGCACGTGGGCCTGGAGGAGGCCGAGCGCGGCTTCGAGCGGATGGCGGAGTTCTACGCTGCCCGGGCCCGCGGCGGAGTGGGCCTCATCGTCACCGGCGGCATCGCACCCAACGAGGAGGGCCGGCCCTACGAGGGCGGCGCCAAGCTCACCACGGAGGAGGAGGCCGCACAGCACCGGACCGTCACCGGGGCCGTGCACCGCGAGGGCGGCCGGATCGCGCTGCAGATCCTGCACTTCGGCCGCTACGCCTACCACCAGGACCTCGTCGCGCCCAGCGCGCTCCAGGCCCCGATCAGCCCCTTCGCGCCCCGTGAACTCACCGACGAGGACGTCGAGCGGACCATCGACGACTACGTCCGCACCGCCCGCCTCGCCCGGCGGGCCGGCTACGACGGCGTCGAGATCATGGGCTCCGAGGGCTACCTCGTCAACGAGTTCATCGCCGCCGGGACCAACCGCCGCACCGACCGCTGGGGCGGGTCGTACGAGAACCGGATGCGGTTCCCCGTCGAGATCGTCCGGCGGGTGCGCGAGGCCGTCGGCACGGACTTCATCATCGTCTACCGGCTGTCCATGCTGGACCTGGTCCCGGGCGGCTCCTCCCTGGCCGAGGTGATCACCCTCGCCAAGGCCGTCGAGGCCGCCGGGGCGACCCTCATCAACACCGGCATCGGCTGGCACGAGGCCCGGATCCCCACCATCGCCACCTCGGTGCCGCGGGGCGCCTACACCTGGGTCACCAAACGGCTGATGGGCGAGGTCGCCGTCCCCCTGGTCACCACCAACCGCATCAACACCCCCGAACTCGCCGAGGAACTGCTCGCCGACGGCACCGCGGACATGGTCTCCGTGGCCCGGCCGATGCTCGCCGACCCCGACTTCGTCGCGAAGGCCGCGGCCGGCACGCCCGAGGCGATCAACACCTGCATCGGCTGCAACCAGGCCTGCCTCGACCACACCTTCAGCGGCAGGATCACCTCCTGCCTGGTCAACCCGCGTGCCTGCCACGAGACCGAACTGGTCCTCGCACCGACCAGGCGGCGCAAGAAGGTCGCGGTCGTCGGCGCGGGACCGGCCGGCCTGGCCTGCGCGGTCTCGGCCGCCGAACGCGGCCACCGGGTGACCCTGTTCGACGCGGCGGCCGAGATCGGCGGCCAGCTGAACGTGGCCCGCAAGGTCCCCGGCAAGCAGGAGTTCGACGAGACGCTGCGCTACTTCCGCCACCAGCTCGACGCCCACGGCGTGGACGTACGCCTGAACACGACCGTCGAGCCCGGGGACGTGACCGGCTTCGACGAGGTCGTGGTCGCCACCGGCGTCACCCCGCGCACCCCCGACATCCCGGGCGTCGACCACCCCCGCGTCCTCGGCTACCTCGACGTGCTGCGCGACGGCGCTCCCGTCGGCGACCGGGTCGCGATCCTCGGTGCCGGCGGTATCGGCTTCGACGTCGCCGAATACCTCACCGACGGCGGCGACAAGGCGAGCGAGGACCCGGCGACGTACTTCCGGCACTGGGGCGTCGACACGGACTACCGGAGCGCCGGCGGCCTCGCCGTGCCCGAGCGCCCCGCGCCCCCGCGCACCGTCCACCTGCTCCAGCGCCGGACCGGCAAGGTCGGCGCCGGACTCGGCAAGACCACCGGATGGATCCACCGTGCCGAACTCAAGCACCGGGGCGTCACCATGGTCCCGGGCGTGCGGTACGACCTGATCGACGACGCCGGACTGCATGTCACCGTCGACGGGGAGAGCACCGTCCTGGAGGTCGACACCGTCGTGCTGTGCACCGGGCAGGAACCGCGCCGGGACCTGTACGAGGAGCTGGTCGCCGCCGGCCGCAGCGCGCATCTCATCGGAGGCGCCGACGTCGCCGCCGAACTGGACGCCAAGCGGGCCATCAAGCAGGGCACCGAGCTGGCGGCCGTCCTGTAGGGGCCGTCCCTAGGATGGGCCCATGTCACTCCCGCACGCCATCCTCACCGCCCTGCTGGAGAAGCCGTCGTCGGGGCTGGAGCTGACCCGCAGGTTCGACCGGTCGATCGGCTACTTCTGGTCGGCCACGCACCAGCAGATCTACCGCGAGCTGGGAAAGCTGGAGGCCGAGGGCTACATCCGCACCCTGCCCACCGAGCAGCCGGCCCGCGGGCAGAAGAAGAGCTACGAGGTGCTGCCCGCGGGCCGTGCCGAACTGGCCCGCTGGACCGCCACCGCCCAGGACCCCAAGCCGCAGCGGGACGTGCTGCTGCTGCGGCTGCGCGCGGCGGCGGTGGTCGGCACCGACGGGCTCGAAGCCGACCTGCGCCGCCATCTGGAGCTGCACCGAAGGCAGTTGGCCGAGTACGAGGAGATCGAGCGGCGCGACTTCCCGCCGGGCAAGGACGCTCCCGAGGACCGGCTGCGGCACCTGGTGCTGCGGGCCGGCATCGACCTGGAGTCCTTCTGGACGGGGTGGCTCGACCAGGCCCTGCGGGAGTTCGGCGGACTTCCCGGGGGCTGACGGGGGTTCAGAGCCGGTACGGCTTCGACCGCTTGCGCAGGTACCAGCCGGTGGCGATGACGCCCGAGCCGACCAGCGCCGCGCCGACGCCCAGCGTGAGCGGACCGTAGTCGCGGGCGGCACCGCCCAGGCCGCCCATCACGCCCCGGGACGGTGCGGCCGACCTGCCGGTGGAGGGGGTCGTCGGCGGTGCCGCGGCGGTCGGCGGTGCCGCGGCGGATGCGGACACGATCACCGACTGGGTGCCCGCCGTACCGCCGTTGGAGCAGACGACGACCACCGTGTAGGTGCCGGGCGACACGCCCGACCAGGCGGCGGACTGGCTCACCGTGGTGCCCGCCAGGGCCGCCTGCCGCCCCTGGGCGAAGGAGGTCTGGCCGCTGTTGAGCAGCGAGGCGTTGCCCCAGCTGCCACCGCTCTGCGTGCAGGCACTGGTGACCACCGAGACCGTGGTGCCGGTGGTGCTCACCGAGATGCCGGTGACGGCGGCGGACGGGCCCGCGAGCCAGGTCGGAAGCGCGGCGGCGGCCGCCAGGGTCAGGCCGGAGCGGAGGAGAAGTCGTGAGTTGCGCATGTGGCTGCCCTCCGGCGGCACGGTAGGCGGAACGTCCCTTGCGCCGCCGAGGATCGGGAGACTCCCGTGCTGCCTCAGGGCTCAGCCAAAGCGGCGGCGGCCCGTGCCGCACCCGGGGGAGGCCGTCCAGGTGATCTGTTCCTCCGTCCGGTCCAGAGCTGGATGCGGTTCACGCCCCGGTCGTGACGGCCCGCTGTGCCGACCACCCGCCCCAGGTACCGTCCGGCAGCCGTGCCCGCAGCCGCACATGATGCACCACCCCCTGGCCCCGCCCCACATAGAAGCTGTAGGTCGAGTGGCCTGTGGGCGGGGTGCCGCCCCAGACCAGCGAGGTCGTCGTAGCGCCGTCGAGCCGGATCTGGTATTCCGTGATCACCCCGTCCACGCGCGGCGGGTCCCAGGCCAGGTCGAGGTAGTACGCCCCGCTCTCCGCATGGCTCCCGGCCGTGAACCCGGTCGGCGCGGTGTCCCGGCCGTCGTCGCTGCCCGGTGTGGTCAGGCGCACCGCCGCGGCGGCCGGCGAGAGGTTGTCGGCCGCGTCCCGGGCCCGGACCGTGAACACGTAGCGGGTGCCCGGCCGCAGTCCCGTGACCACGGTCGCGGTCTGGTTCCCGCCCACGCTGTGGATCTTCGCATCGCCCTGGAAAATGTCGTACGACACCACCGCCCGGTCGTCCTTCGCGGCGTCCCAGGACAGCTGGACCGCTCGGCTGCCCACGGCCCGGCCGCTCGGGTGCGCCGGCCGGGCCGGCGCCGAGCGGTCCGCCGCGACCGCCGCCGGGGTCGTCGCCCGCACCGCGCGGCTGCGCGGACCGAGGCTGCCGTCGTCGCCCCGGGCCCGGACGGTGAACGCATACAGGGTGGACGGCCTGAGCCTGGTGACGTCCACCATGTGCTGCGAACCCGGCACATCACCGACCTTCGTGGTGCCGCGATACACCTCGTAACCGCGGACCCCCGAGCCGGCCGGCAACGCGTTCCACATCACATGCACGCTCGTCGCGCTCCCGGCCGCCGCGGTGACCCCCGACGGGGCGCCGGGCAGCCGGCCGCTGTCGCCGTCGGAGGTCCCGCCCCATCCGCAGGACGTCATGAACAGCAGTGCGCAGACCAGGACGACAACTCGGCGCACGGTTCCGCCTCCCGGGGACGGCAGCACGGCAAAGGTCCGGACCAATATGACCTGCCCGGGATGCGGACATCAAGAGGGCCGTATTGCAGACAGCGGGGGAGAGTTACGTATGCTGAGGGCTCTACGGCCGAACTTCCCGAGACAGAAGGGGAGTTCGCGCCCGTGGCGCGGAACGCTGTCGTCGCTGATCCCGCGCCGACGCGGGTGGCCGGGGTGACTGGGCCGACACCGCCGGCCCGACGCCCCGGCCCCTGACGGAATCTCACGGAGTGTCAGTTCCTTGCTCCGAACGGCCCTGTAAGGCCCCCTCTTCCTGGCCCGGCCGCCCTGACCCCACCACATTGGACCGGTTGACTCCATGTCCCCCACGGAGAGGGTCTCTCATCGTGCGTCTCCAGACGCTGACTCTGGCCACCGCCGGCGCCGCCCTGCTCGCCCCGACCGCCCTGCTCGCCCCCGCCGCCTCGCTCACCGCCCCCGGAGCGCGGCACCGGATCACCGCCCCCGACCTGCTGGCCCGGGTGCGTGACTGCACCGAGATCTCCAAGGGCCGCTACCGCACCGACGCCGGAACCGCCGCCACCGTCCCCGTGTGCGGCACCGAGCAGGCCGTCTTCTGGGAGGCCGACCTCGACATCGACTGCGACGGCCAGGTCACCACCCACTGCAACCGCACCGCCGACCCGGCGTTCTCCGCCGCCACCGCCTTCCAGCAGTCCGACGGCCGCCAGCTCAATGCCGAGACCCTGCCCTACGTCGTCGTACCGGGCCCCAGCAGCCGCTGGGACTACCGGGCGTCCGGCATCCGGGGCGGCGCGGTCGCCGCCGTGATCTACCAGGACCGGGTCCAGTACGCCGTCGTCGGCGACACCGGACCGAGCGACATCATCGGCGAGGCGTCGTACGCCACCGCGAAGGGGCTGGGTGTGGACCCCGACCCGCTCGTCGGCGGGGTGCCGTCCGGTGTGACCTACATCGTCTTCAAGGACTCCGAGGTCAAACCCATCGAAGACGGCGAAGCGGCGCAGGCCGAAGGTGAGCGACTGGCCGCGCTGTTCACCGAGGGCGGCTGACCGGCCGCCCTCGGCGGGGAGCGGGCGGCGCCGGGTTCAGACGGCCGCCCAGCCGTTGTCCACCGGCAGGATCGCGCCGTTGATGTGGGCGGCCCCGTCGGTCTTCGCCATGATCAAGCCCGGCCGGTGTCGACAACGCTCGTGATCAATACACCTAGGGCCTGTCCGGCGGATCAGGTCGAAAGGAGCCGACGGTGCGTCGTCAGCGCCGGTGGGCGGCGACGTGGTGGGGCACCTCCCGGGCGAAGGCGGGGGGCGTCGACAACCGAGGGCAACGCCGCCGGGGTCCCCTCTGAGGGAGGCCGGCAGACACTACGTCTGCCGCATGACCCCCGGGACATGCCCTGGGGCATGTCCCGGGGCGGTCTCGGGCCGGCCCGGGAGTGTGTCGGGGCCTTCGTGCCGGGCCGGCGGCCCGGAGGCCCCGGGGGTTGTCAGACCTTGCGGTAGGAGTACGCCTCCGCTGCGGCCGCCTCCACGGCGCCCAGGTCCGCGCCGGTGGCCGCCGTGACCACCGCGGCCACCGCGCCCTCGACGAACGGGGCGTCCACCAGGCGGGTGCCGTCCGGGAGTTCGTCGCCTTCGGCGAGCAGCGCCTTCACCGTGAGCACCGCGCTGCCCAGATCGGTGAGGACGGCTACGCCCGCCCCCCGGTCCACGGATGCGGCGGCACCCGCGATCAGCTCGGCGCTGGTGCCGAGCCCGCCGCCCTCGGTGCCGCCCGCCGCCGCGACCGGTACCGCCGTGCCGCCGCCCGCGAGGCCCTTGGCCAGCTCGGCGACGGAGGCGGCGACCTCCGCGCTGTGCGACACCAGCACGATCCCGACCACCTTGTCGTCACTCACCGGCCGCCTCCTCGAGTCCCGCGACGAGCAGCGCCGACGAGGTGGCGCCAGGGTCCTGGTGACCGATGCTGCGTTCCCCGAGGTAGCTCGCCCGGCCCTTGCGGGCCTGCAGCGGTGTGGTCGCCAGCGCGCCCTCCTCGGCGGCGGCCCGCGCCGCGCCGAAGCCGCCGCCGAGCGCGTCCACGGCCGGCACCAGGGCGTCGATCATCGTCTTGTCGCCGGGCGCGGCCCCGCCGAGCGCCATGACCTTGTCCACCCCGGCCCGCAGCGCCTCGGCGAGCTGCGCCTCGTCGACCTCGGCCGCGTCGCCGAGCGCCTTGCCCGTACTGCGCAGCAGCGTGCCGTACAGCGGGCCGGACGCGCCGCCGACGGTGGATATCAGCCGGCTCCCGGCCAGCGTCAGCACGGCACCCGGGGTATCGGGCGCGTCCTTCTCCAGCGCGGCCACCACGGCCTTGAACCCGCGCTGGAGGTTGCTGCCGTGGTCGGCGTCCCCGATGGGGGAGTCGAGGGCGGTGAGCCGGTCCGCCTCGCGGTCGACGGAGGAAGCGGTCGCCGCCATCCAGCGGCGGAAGAAGTCGGCGTCGAGCACGGGATCTCCTTGCGTTGCGGTACGGGCGCGGGTGGTCGCTGTCTCTCGCTCACATGCCCCAGCGCAGGGCCGGTGTGCTCACCGGGGCGTCCCACAGCCGCAGCAGCTCCTCGTCGACCTGGCAGAGGGTGACCGAGGCGCCGGCCATGTCGAGGGAGGTGACGTAGTTGCCGACCAGGGTGCGGGCGACGGTGACACCGCGCTCGGCCAGCACACGCTGGACCTCGGCGTTGAAGCCGTACAGCTCCAGGAGCGGGGTGGCACCCATGCCGTTGACCAGGACGAGCACCGGGTTGCGCGGCGGCAGGTCCTCCACGACGGCGTTGACCGCGAAGTCGGCGATCTCGCCCGAGGTCATCATGGCCCGCCGCTCGCGGCCCGGCTCACCGTGGATGCCGATCCCCAACTCCAGCTCGCCCGACGGCAGATCGAAGGTCGGGGTGCCCTTGGCGGGGGTGGTGCCGGCGCTCAGCGCCACGCCGAAACTGCGGGAGTTCTCGTTCACCTGGCGCCCGATGGCCTCCACCCGCTCCAGCGGCTGACCCTCGGCCGCGGCGGCGCCGGCGATCTTCTCCACGAACAGGGTGGCGCCGGTGCCGCGCCGGCCGGCGGTGTAGAGGCTGTCGGTGACGGCGACGTCGTCGTTGACGAGGACCTTCCCGACCTGGATGCCCTCGTCCTCGGCGAGTTCCGCGGCCATGTCGAAGTTGAGCACGTCGCCCGTGTAGTTCTTCACGATGAACAGGACGCCGGCGCCGCTGTCCACGGCCGCCGCGGCCCGGGCCATCTGGTCCGGAACGGGAGAGGTGAACACTTCACCGGGACAGGCCGCCGACAGCATCCCGGGGCCCACGAATCCGCCGTGCAGCGGTTCGTGCCCGGACCCCCCGCCCGACACGAGCCCGACCTGCCCGGCGACGGGAGCGCCCCGCCGCACGATCACCCGGTTCTCCACGTCGACGATGAGATCGGGATGGGCGGCCGCCAGACCCCGCAGCGCATCCGCCACCACGGTTTCCGGGACGTTGATCAGCATCTTCACGGCTGTCTCCTGAGAGGTTTGGCAGGTGACTCTCTGACCGGTGTCTGTCCTGTTCAGGGCGCGATCTGTGGAGTTGTCCATGGGGCGCGGACGGACTCTTGCCCACCAGTATCGGCCTTGCGGCGGCGGAGGTCATGTGCGTCGCACTGCCGCGATCGGCCGCGGTGGACGCCGCAGGCGCCGGACAACCTGACGGCTCCCGTCCTGCGCGCAGGAATGGGAGTCGTCCAGATGGGCGTAGCCGTGTGCCTCCAGCGGGTCACGGTGCCGTCAGTGCGTCACGCGTGACGATGCGAGCGCCGGTTGCCGGTGACGAGGCGGTAGAGGACGAGCAGGATGAGGGAGCCGACGATCGCGGCGATCCAGGTGGACAGGTCGAAGAATCCGTCGATGGAGTCGACGCCGAAGATCACCTTGCCGAGCCAGCCGCCCAGCAGACCGCCGACGATGCCTATGAGCATGGTGACGATGATGCCGCCGGGGTCCTTGCCCGGCATCAGGGCCTTGGCGATGGCGCCGGCGAGCAGGCCGATGATGATCCACGCGATGATGCCCATGGTGCGTCTCGCTTCCTCGAAACAAAGGCTGTGTCAGCTCATCGTGTGCACCGATCGCGCCCGGACAAACGTCTCGGCCGGGTCACGGCTGGACCGAGGTCATTCCGGTCGGCACGACCGTGCGCTGATCGAGGCCACTCATGCGATGGCGAGGTGAGTTCTTTCGATCCCATGCGGCAGCGGGGCGGCGGACTCGCCGGATCAGGGTGAAAGTCGTCGACGGGGGCACTCGGCTCTCTGCGGCACGCACCGATGAGTGCCGCCCCCTCACGGAAAGAGAAAATCGTGTACATAGGTCTGGGGACCATCGTCATCATCATTGTCATCGTCGTTGTCGTCATGATGCTGCGGCGCTGACCCGGGTGACCCGTGTCGCACGTCTCCCAACAGGCACTACGGCCTCCCGGAGAAGGGAGGCCACCCGGATCCTTGAATCCTGCACTTCTGGTCGTCGTGCCGGTCGTCGTGATATCGGGCGGCGCCGAATTCACCGTTCACATTCCGTGGAGACGCGCACACCGAGAAATGAGGAGTGTGAGAGGGAGGGCGGTGGGCACTCGGCCCTCCGAGGGGCGCCCAGGAATTTATGGGACGGGCGTTCCGGGATTCACGTTCTACAAGGGGAGGTTTTCGTATGTCGGACAGCATGTGGGGCTACCAGGTTGAGTCGGGCCACCAGGCCGGGACTGACCTGACCGGATTCAAGGTCGAGGCGAGCGACGGCTCGATCGGCAAGGTCGACAAGCACTCGGAGGACGTCGGAGCCGCGTACATCGTCGTCGACACCGGAGTGTGGATCTTCGGCAAGCAGGTTCTGCTTCCTGCCGGTGTCATCTCGGCCATCGACATCGCGGAGCGGACGGTCCACGTCGGTCGTACCAAGAACGAGATCAAGAACGCCCCCGAGTTCGACAAGGACAAGCACGTCGGCGACCCCGGCTACCACGAGCAGGTCGGCGGCTACTACGGAGACCTCGGAGCCTGATCGTCAGGCCACGTGCACGGGGCGGGTGCCGGCGTTCTGCCGGCGCCCGCCCTTCGTTCGTCCCGTCGCATCGAAGGAGAGTGAAACTGATGGCCACCGTGTCCCTCACCGGAACGTCCCGGCAGGACGCCGCCACCGTCTTCGGGGTCCTGCGCACCGCGTTCCCGACCGACCGTTCACCGGACGATCTGCCCCAGGATCAGCCTGGCGGCCGAACCACCGTGTGGAGCGCGGAGTTCGAGCCGACGCAGGAGTGGATCCCGACCGGTCCCGTCCCGCTGCGGGGCTCGGTCTCCGCGACCCTGCAAGGCGACTACGTCGCTGTGGATCGGCTCTGCGACGCCCTGGGTGTCGCGTTCGCCGTGGACGAGCGGGGCAGGGCGTCGGGAGACCAGGAGCAGGAGGTCGACCTGCGGCTGACGACGAAGGGATGACGACCTGCCGGGCGGGCCCTGCGATCAGGGCGACGTCGACGTCCTGGGTGCCGGCCGAGACGCCTCGAACCTGCCGTACGGGATGCGACGCCCCCCGGCTCAGGGGCCCGTACGGTGAGGAGTGGGGCCCTCGGCGCGCAGCAGCAGGTCCAGGGCGCGGAGCAGCTTGCCGGGCGCCGACTCCAGCAGTCTCACCGCCCCGCGGACGTCGTACGCGTCGAGCAGCTGCTCGGTCCGGCTGTCGAAGGACCGTGCCTCCTTCTCGCCCCGCGCGACCGCGAACACGTCGGCGGCGTGCGGCCGGCGCGGGTACTCGTGCGGGTGCAGACGCTCGCCGAGCCGCTTGAAGGGCTCCCGGTGGGCGTGCACGTCGGCGAGTTTCGCGGGATTCGCCGCGACCACGGCGTCGAGACCTTCGGGCAGTCCCCGGCGCAGCGGCCGCGACAGCGCCCGGAACCGGGTCGGCTCCCGCAGCGTCACCTCGCCGCCGACAGCGCGCAGGCCAGCCGCAGCACATCGGTGACGGTGCCGAGGAGGAGGTCCGCCCCGGCGCGGAGCCGGGCCTCGTTGACGACCGCCGGGTTCTCCCGGACCGGGATCGCCTTCGGCTGGGGACCGAGCGCGCACCGCTCGGCGAGGGCCTCGAGATCGCGCAGGTCGTCCTCGCCCAGCGGGGTCGTGCTGCCGGCCAGGGCCATGGCCAGGTCGGCGAGTTCGTCGCCATGCTTCCCCGCTCGGCCGAGACGGCCCGAGCCCCCGAAGGCGGCGCCGTGCACCTGTTGGCCACCGAGCTCCCCGACCTCGCCGACTGAACCGGCCGGGGCGCCCGGGCAAGGGGAGACAGAGGGGGACGGGGAGGGTAAGGACGCCGGCGAAGCGAGGCGCGCGGGCCGGCGCCGATGAGTTCCGGGCCGATGACGGGTCCTAGGGTCGTACCCGGTGCCGGCGAACGAGAGGCTGAGCCTGATGAGCGACCTGACCGCGATGCTGGAGAAGTACGTCGCCGAAGGGGTCCTTCCCGGGGCGGTGGCCCTGGTGGACCGCGCGGGCGACGTGGAGGTCACGGCCGTGGGATCGGCAGAGCCCGGCGGTTCGGCTCCGTTGGAGGCTGACGCGTTGTTCCGGCTCTCCTCGGTCACCAAGCCCGTGACCGCCGCCGCCGTGCTGGCGCTGGTCGACGACGGCGTGCTCACCCTGGACGCGCCGATCGCACGCTGGCTGCCGGAGCTGGCGTCCCCGGTGGTCGTCCGCACCCCCGTGAGCGGGCTGGACGACCTGGTGCCGGCCGCCCGTCCCATTACCGTGGAAGACGTCCTGTCGTCGCGCTCGGGGTGGGGCTTCGGGGCGGATTTCGCCGCGCCGGCCCTTCAACCGCTCTTCGCGGACGTGGCCGTGTACAGCGGCGGGCCGCGTCCGACGGCGAGTCCGGACGAGTGGGTCGCGGCGCTCGCCGGCGTCCCGCTGCTGCGCCAGCCCGGAGAGGCGTTTCTCTACAACGCCAGTTCCGATCTCCAGGGAGTACTCGTCGCACGGGCGGCGGGGCGCCCGCTGCCGGAGTTCCTGGCCGAGCGGATCTTCGAGCCGCTCGGGATGGCGGACACCGGTTTCGCCGTACCGGCCGTGGCGCGGCACCGGCTGACCCCCTACTACCGGAGCGGCCCCGACGGCTCCCTGATCTTCGCCGACGCCCCTGACGGCGCATGGTCCACCCCGCCCGTGTTTCCCTCGGGGGCGGGCGGTCTGGTGGCCACTGCCGCGGACTGGCTCGCCTTCGGCCGTATGCTGCTGGCCGGCGGCGGTACCGTGCTCTCGCCGGAGTCCGTACGCCTCATGACGACGGATCACCTGACCGCCGCGCAGCGCGAAGAAGGCTCCCTCTTCCTGCAGGGCCAGGGCTGGGGTTACGGCGGATCTGTCGACGTCACCTCGGCGGAGCCGTGGAACGTCCCCGGCCGCTACGGGTGGGTGGGCGGCACCGGCACCGCCGCCCACATCCTCCCCGCCACCGGCACGGTCACCATCCTCCTCACCCCCCGCGGGCTGCGCGGCCCCGCCTTCCCCTCCTGGATGCGCGACTTCTGGACCCACGCGGCAACCGCCTGACTGCCCGACCTGCCCGTCCGGCGTGGGTCGCCGTCGACCCAGGAGGCGGACGTCCGTCCGGTCGGCCCTCACAGCGCGGGGCGGTACGCGGCCCGCAACCGCGCGCCGTCGGTCCGGGGCCGAGGGGTGCGCGGGGCGAACACACCGAGACGCAGCACGAGATACCGGCCGATGCCGACGAGCGCGGTGGCCGACAGGTACACCGTCTGCTGCAGGACGAGTCCGGCGCCGGGGCGAAGCGCGGCCAGCGCGCCGACCGCCGCGGACGTGACCAGCCATCCGGCGGCGGTGGTGGCCGCGCTCCGCAGATGGCCGGCCAGTCCCGGCCGCCCGTGGCCGAAGGAGACACGAGCGTGCAGTTCGGTCGCGACCACGGTGGAAGCGACGGTGGTCAGCGCGTTCGCCGCCATCCACGGAATCCACTGCCCAAGCAGGACCAGGGCCGCCGAGGACGCCAGGGTGACCGCTCCGCCCAGTCCGGCGAAGCGCCCGAAGGCCGCCGCGTGCCGACGCATCCGTCGCAGGCCGTTCATGGTGATCCCCTCCAGGGCAGCCGGCCCCGACGGGGCCGTCGTCGTCATGCCGCGGAGCGTGGCCGAACCCCCGTTCAGCGCGGTTTCAGAGGGATTTCAGGGCCGGCGCCGGAGGTGAAACCGGAAGGGCACGTCCGTGCCGAACCCCGTGACCGACGGCACGAGCCGACCGCGGGGCCGGCTTGACAGCCCGGATCAGGGAGACGACCCCCTCCAGGGGACGCTTGAGGGACTCCACCTCGCGGTGCTCCGGCCGGGCGAGAGAGGCGACGACCGTCCCGCCCGACGGAAGCAGGGCGGGAGCGGCGATACAGACGCATCCCGGGTGCGCCTCCCGGTACTCGGCCGCCACCTGCCCGGAAGCGAGGGCCCTCTAGAGGGCGGCGGCCGGGTGCAGCACCGCCGGTCGCTGCTCCGACGCGGGGACCAGGGGAGACGGCAGCGCTCCCTGCGCGCAGCACACGGAATCCAGTGATCCAGGAGTCTGTGCGCGGTCGTCTTCGGAATGCCCACGGCCGAGGCGAGATCGGTGACGCCGAGGGGGCCCGGCGCCTCGCTGAGCGCACGTACGAGCGCGAACGCGCTGCGCACCACTCCAGCGGGCCGCTCCTGCGCTGTACCGGGGAAGACCGAAACCGGCGCCGGCGCCGAGTCGTCGACCATGTCGTGCTTCCTTCAGCCGTGTCGTCCGACGGCCATGGCCCTCCTGCCAGTGTGGCGCAGCGGGAGCCGCGACGGACTACTCGGTGATACCGTATAGTGGTACTCGGTGCTACGCAGTACTGGGGGATCGAAGGGGAGACCCGTCATGGACGACCTGACGGAGATGCTGAAGGGCACGCTCGAGGGCTGCGTGCTCGAGATCATCGACAGTGAGGAGACCTACGGGTACGCCATCACACGGCGGCTCAATGAACTCGGCTTCGCCGACGTCATCGAGGGGACCGTTTACACCATCCTGCTGCGACTGGAGAAGAACCGGCTCGTCGAGGTGACGAAACGGCCGTCCGGGGTGGGTCCGCCGCGCAAGTTCTACGCACTCAACGACGCGGGGCGCCAAGAGCTGGAGAGGTTCTGGAAGAAATGGGAGTACCTCTCCGCACGGATCGACAGGCTCAAGGAGGGCGGGAGATGAATTTCTGGGAGACCGTCACCGGCGGTGACCTCACCCGGGAGTGGAAGGCGTTCGAGGTCAGGGCCGAGGCCCTGCCGGCCGACCACCGGGCGGCGTGGGAACAGGTCAAGGCACACCTCTTCCCCTACGGGGACTTCACGGGCCGCAACCTGATGCCGATCCTCGACGGTGCCCTCGGGCTGCTGGAGGAAACGGCCGCGGACGGGCAGAGCGTTCACGAGGTGCTGGGCGACGACATCGCGGGCTTCTGCGCGGCGCTGGCCGGCGGAGAAGGGGCTCGCAGCCATCGCGACCGGTGGCGCGAGCAGTTGAACCGGAACGTCGCCAGAAAACTGGGCAGGCTGGGAGGCTGACGTGGGCATCCAGGACATCATCGAAGGCAAGAAGCAGTGGCGGGCGCACGTGGCGCGGGTCAAGGCGCTGCCCCCGGACTATCAGATCGTCTACCGGGAGATGCAGAAGTACTTCTTCAAGGTCGGACCGGTCGACCTGTCCGACGGCACCCTGCTCCCGGGAATCGTCGATTTCTTCGAGGAGGGCGTCGCGGCCGGCACGGGAGTTCTGGAACTTGTCGGCGAGGACGTCGCCGCTTTCTGCGACGACCTGATCAAGGACTCGCGCACCTACGCGGACGTCTGTCAGGAGTCCGTCGCCGGGAAGCCCGGCCCGACCGGGACGTGAGATCGCCCGCCGGGGCCGGGGCCGACGGCGTTCAGCTGCGGTGGGGGAGCCACCGCGGGGCGCTGCTGCCGCGGGGGAGGAGGATGTCGGGGAAGTGGCCTGGCGTGCGGGGAGCCGGGGCAGGGGGCGAGGGCGGTCGCCTGGGCGTAGTCGCGTTCGAAGACGCCGAGGCTGAGGATCCAGGTGGCGATGCGGGTGAGGCTGAGGGTGACGCGGTAGCTGCCGCCGGGAGGTCGGGGTGGTGCGTGCGGGTCGGCCCCGAAGGTCTCGCCGAGCGCCCGTATCAGGGCGATCCGTCTGCGGTCCCGTTCGGCGGCGAGTTCGTCGACGGTGCCGCCGAAGTCCGCGATCTGGTGGGTCAGCAGCTGCCTGGTGGGCTCGTCGAAGGCCACCTTCTCGCGGGCCATGTCGGCCCAGCGCCGCTCCATGCCGACACCGAGATGGCTCATGGGGTGGACCGGCCCGCGCTCCCCGCCGCCGAGGTGGAAGGAGCGGAAGCGCCCGGCGACGGCTCAGCGCCGGCCGATCGACGAGCTGACGATGGAGTCGAGCTCCCGCACGGTGACGACGCCCTCGCTGACCCGGTACACGCACTCGCGGAAGATCGCCGACTGCAGCGGTCCCCCACATCTCGTGCTTGAGCTCCAGCCCCTCCGGGCCGTTCTCCTGCACCAGGTCCGTCTCACGGGCCGCGGTGGCCAGGTCCGGTGCGAAGGACAGCCGCGCGGTGAGGGACGAGGTGTCCAGGCCGAGTGCCTTCAACGCGGGCGCGGCCTGGGCGACATACGTGCGCGCGGCCTCGTCGGTGCCGGGCTGCGGGTCGCCGACCGGTGACGGACAGGCCGCGGGCCAGGAAGAGCGCGGCCCAGGAGGCACCGATGACCCCTCCTCCGACCACGGTGACCGTGCGGATTCCGGAGATGCCGTCGTTCTCGTTCTCGGACCTGCGGGACACCTGCTTTGCCTCGGGGCGGGGCGAGGCGGTGGAAGCGGAGGGGGAGGGGGGAACGGTCAGGCCAGGTAGTCGTGGACGATCCGGGCGCGGCCCAGGGTCAGGTCGGTGAGGATGTGCGAGGCGGAGACGACCTCCAGGACCGGCAGGTCGGCGAGCGGCGCCAGCGCGTGGGCCAGCAGCTGCAGCCGGGCGGGCCCGCTCCAGGCACCCTTGACCGTGAGGTCGACGGTCTGGCTACGGACGAGTTCGCAGATGCGCGGTGTGCCGTCGTAGTGCGGAAGCTTCTTGAGCATGAATGTCGGCAGCGTCAGCTGCGCGCGGGCATCCTCGGTGGCCAGCGGCCGGTGCTTGTAGCCCATCGTCCCGCGGGCCACGGGCAGCGAGCCGTAGTCCAGGGTGCCGACGAGGGTGTCCTGGTCGACATGGAGCCGGGGCCGTCCGAGCTTCTTCGGGAAGGCGCCGATCTCCCGCCCACTGGCGATCGCGGGGAAGTTGTCCACGTACATCGACAGGCTGTACTCGCCCGTCTCGCCCTCGTACTCGACGACGGCGAGCTGGCCCGACTCCGTGTAGTCGCCCAGCCCGGTGACGTCCGGCATCCGCATGACCTCGAACCGGACCAGCGGGTCCGTCACCCGCAGCGGCTCCGGGACGACCCGCTCCAGGGCCGCCGGATCCGTCCGGTAGGTGATGGTCAGATACTCGCGGTCGGTGAACCGGTACGGACCGGCCGGAAAGGCCGGGGCGTCCAGTGGTGTGCTCGGTGCGTGGACGACGTCCTCGACGCGCATGGCTCTCGCCCGCCTCTCACATCCCCATGATTGACATAAAGACATTAAAGGGACGAAACGATGTACGCCGCCCACGGTCGGGTGTCCCGGGTGTGCCGGGTGCCCGGTGGAGGCGGTGTGGCCTCGACGGTCGGTCGCCCAATGCGACATTCCCACTGGAGAACCGTCCGGAGAACCGTCCGCCGTCTGTTGCAAAATGAAACTCCGAGCGGCAGGCCGGGCCGTAGCGAAGGACACGCACGTGGCCGACGACGAGACAGCGCTCCGCGGACTCGTCCGGGAGCCGGTGACCCTCTCCCGGCGCCTCCGGGGCAGCACCGAACGGCTCCGCCCGGACCTGAGCTTCGTCGACTACTCCCTGCTGTCCGAGACGGACGCGCGCGACGGAGCTCGCGCGACGGACCTGGTCGGCCTCTACGGCCTCAACAAGTCCACGATCAGCCGCCAGGTCACCGCCCTGAAGCGTGCCGGCCAGGTGGTACGCGAGGCTGATCCGCACGACCACCGGGCCCAGCTGCTCCGCCCCGGCGACCGCGGCCGGGAACTCCTCGCCCGTGCCGACGCCCTGATGTACCGGGAGGTCGACGCCCGCACCGAGGGCTGGGCCGCGGGGGAGGTCCAGGCCCTGCGCGGTCTCCTCGCCCGCTACCACGCAGGCGCCTCCGCCGCCGCGGAACCACGGAACGGCGGAACCGCTGACCGCCGGAACCGCTGATCAGACCGGGAGACCCGGAGCTCACACGGGCGGCCCTCCGCCCGCCGTCCGAGCCGTTTCGTCTACTTGGCACTCGGGAGATGGCACCAAAGGGGGAATCGGCGGTGCCGCCGACCGTCATGGCGAGCCGGCAACCGGGCGCTGACTAGCATGCGCGAGATCCGACCTCCTGCGATGCGGACCCGCCCAGGAGCGTCGTTCGCCGCTGTCCGAGCCGGAAAGAGAATCCATGCCGTTGTCCGCGCTGCTGGCAGCCGTCGACCCGCCGCAGCTTCTGCCCGCGCGTGAGCAGATGGCGTTCACTTTGGGCTTCCACATCGTTCTGGTGCCCTTCGGCGTCGCCTTCACCTTCATGATGCTTGTCTGCCACTACCGGGCGCTGCGCCGTGACGATCACGAGGCGCTGCTCCTCGCGCAACGATGGTCGAAGGTGGCCGCCGTGCTGTTCGCGGTGGGGGCGGTGTCGGGGACGGTGCTCTCCTTCGAGCTGGGGCTGCTGTGGCCCGGGCTCATGGGCAGGTACGGGGCGGCGTTCGGGTTCCCGTTCGCCTACGAAGGGCTCTTCTTCTTTCTGGAAGCCGTGTTCGTGGCCATCTACATCTACGGCTGGAAGAGGCTTCCCCCGTGGCCGCACTTCTGCACCGGCGTGGCGGTGACCCTGGCGAGTGTCGGCGGAACGGCCTCCGTGATCGCGGCGAACAGCTGGATGAACCAGCCCGCGGGCATCGTCCTCAGCCACGGGCGTGTCGTCCAGGTGTTCCCGTCCAAGGTGTTCTTCAACGGCGCGTTCTGGTGGGAGATGGTGCACATGTTCCTGGCGGCGTACATCGTCGCCGGGTTCATGGTCGCGGGGGTGTACGCGTGGGGTCTGCTCAAAGGCCGCCGGGACCGCTACCACCGGCTCGGGTTCCTGGTGCCCTTCACCGTCGCGTCGATCGCCATACCCTTGCAGTTCCTGGTCGGTGACACGATCGCCCGCCAGGTCTTCGAGAGGGAGCCCGCCAAGTTCGCGGCCATCGAGATGGTCCCCAGGACCGGTGACCACATCCCTGAGACGCTCGGCGGCATCTTCGTCGACGGCAAGGTCCGTTACGGGCTCCCCGTTCCGGACGTGGCATCCGTCCTCGCCGCCTTCAGCCCGTCCACCACGATCCAGGGCATCGACGCGATCCCGCCGGCCGTACGCCCCGATGACAGGGTGGTGAGTTTTGTGCACCTCGCGTTCGACGTCATGGTCGGAACCGCCTCGCTGCTGTTGCTGATGGCGCTGTGGTTCGGCTGGCTGTGGTGGCGACGCCGCGAGGTCCCGGTGAACCGCTGGTTCCTGCGTGCCGCGTCGGTGTGCGGACCGGTCGCGCTCCTGTCGTTGTGGAGCGGCTGGGTGGTGACGGAGGTCGGCCGGCAGCCGTGGACGGTGGTGGGGCTCCTGCTGACGCGGGACGCGGTCACCACGGTCGGCAACCTGTGGCCGCTGTTCGCCACGGTCCTCGCGATCTACCTCTGTGTGGGGGTGGGCGCGGTGCTGGTCCTGCGGGCGATGCACCGCCGCTGGCTGCGTGAGGGGACCGAGGCCGTCGCGGTCCCGTACGGCCCCGAGCCGCCGCCGGCGCCGGTGCCGGCCGCGAGCGAGCGCGGGTTCGGAGCGGAGGACGTATGAGCACCCTGACCGCGGTGGTCCTGTTCGTCGGCGTGATCGCCTACGCCCTGTTCGGGGGTGCCGACTACGGCGCCGGATTCTGGGACATGGCAGCCGGCGGCCGCCGGCACGGCCGCCCCGTGCGGGAGCTGATCAACCTTTCCATCAGCCCGGTGTGGGAGGCCAATCACACGTGGCTGGTCTTCATCCTGGTGATGATCTGGACGGGATTCCCGCCGGCGTACACAGCCATCACCACCACGCTCTACATTCCCCTGGGCCTGGCGGCGCTGGGCATCGTGGCGCGGGGCGCCGGCTTCGCCTTCCGCCACGCGCTGTCCGGCGGCCGGGGCGAGGCGGCGGCAGGTATCGCCTTCGCCTCCTCGTCGGTGGTCACGCCGTTCTTCTTCGGCACCGTCGCCGGCGGCATCGCCTCCGGCCGTGTCCCCGCGGCGGGGCACGGTGACCCGCTGTCCAGCTGGCTCAATCCGACGTCCGTACTCGGCGGTGTACTGGCCGTGACCGTCTGCGCCTATCTCGCCGCCGTCTTCCTCACCGGGCAGGCGGGGCGCCGGGCGCAGTCCTCCCTGGAAAGGGCGTTCCGCCACCGGGCCGTCGGCGCCGGCGTCGTTGCGGGACTGGTGGCGCTGGCAGGCGTGTTCGTGCTGCGAGCGGACGCTCCCCGGCTGTTCCACCAGCTGAGCCGGGTCGGCTTGCCGCTGCTGATCGTCTCCGCCGTGTGCGGTCTGGCCGCGCTGGTGCTGCTGCGCAGGGGCAGCCCGCCCGTCGTCCGCGCGCTCGCGGCCGTCGCGATCGCCGCGGTGGTGGCGGGCTGGGGAGTCGCGCAGTACCCGTACCTCCTGGGCACGCACCTGACCATCCAGCAGGCGGCCTCCCCGTCGGCCACCCTGTGGCAGCTGTTCGTGGTCTCCTGCGTGGCGGCGGTCCTGGTCGCGCCGTCGCTCCTGCTGCTCTACGTCCTGCAACTGCGCCGCAAACTCGGCTGACGCCCAGGCGCGGTCCCTGCCGACGTGACCACGTCGTCCCGACCGAGGACCGGGAACCGGCACCGCGGCGCGACCGGTTCACAGGCCCACGACGACCAGGGCGGTGTCGTCGGTGGCGTCACCGGGCGGGAGCAGGTCGCCGAGTACGGCGTCGGCGAGGGCCTGCGGGTCCTCCCCGCGGTGGCGGGTCAGGGAGTCGGCGAGTCGGGCGAGGCCCGTGTCGATGTCCTCGCCGCGGCGTTCGATCAGACCGTCGGTGTAGAGCACGAGGACGGAGCCCTCGCGGAAGGGCGCGACGGCCTGGGTCCGGGGGCCGTGCTGAGGGCGGGCGGCCAGTGGCGGATCGGTCGCCTGGTCCAGGAAGCCGACCCTCCCGTCGCTCCGCAGCAGCGCCGGCGGAGGGTGGCCGGCGCTGCTGTAGGTGATGGTGTCGTTCTCCCAGTCGACGAAGGCCGTGGCCACCGTGGTGTTCTCGGCGCCGTCGATGGTACGGGCGTACAGCCCGAGGACCTCCAGGGCGCGGGCGGGGCCTTCGGGGACGAGGGAAGCGGCCGTGAGGGCGCTGCGCAGCTGTCCCATCACGCATGCCGCGGCCAGGCCGTGACCGACGACGTCACCGACGGCGACGGCGACCCGATCGCCGGGCAGGTCGACCAGGTCGTACCAGTCGCCGGCCACATTGAGCGCCTCGGCGGCCGGCCGGTACCGCACGGCCGTCGGATGCCGGCAGACCGGGCGAGGGGTGGGCAGCATGGCTTCCTGCAGGGTCAGCGCGACTTCACGGGCCCTGATGAGCTCGGTGACGTCCTCCAGCCGCTGCAGCAGCAGCGCCACCCGCCCGTCGGCCCCGAACACGGGAACGTTGGTCACGGTGTAGTACCGCTCGTGCCACACCCCGGGCTGGTCGGGATCCTTCATCTCGAAGTGCTGCACCGCCACGACGGTACGCTCACCGGTGTCCGCGGACCTGCGCAGCGACGCCAGGACCTTGAGCAGGAGGGGCTCGGCGGAGTCGTTGTCGGGAAGGTCCTCGGGGATGAAGCTGTTGACCACCCGCTCGCGGGGGAGGCCCCGAAGACGCAGGAACTCGGCGTTGGCGTCCGCGACGATCAGCTGCGGAGTCACCAGCGCCACCGCGCCGGGAAGGGCCTGGAACACCGCCGCGTAGTCGACCGCCGGTTCTGCCATGGTTTTCCTGCTTACCGCGTCGCTCTGTCCTCCCACGATACGAGCAGGTCGTCACGGCCCGCATCACGACGTCGCGGCGTTGGCGGGCCTTGTGGGGCCCGTCCGGCGGATCATGCCGCGGACCGCGGGGTCCGCCACGCCCTTCCCCACAGGGGGACCCCAGCGGCGCTGTCGTCGGTCGTGGCCGCCCCCCGGCCTTCGGCCGGGAGGTGCGCGCGCCGCGTCGCCGCCCTCCTCCGCCTCGCGGTGGGACGCACCGGACCTCTCACCGGCGCTGACGAGACGCCGTCGACTTCCCCCGCCCTGACCGCCGGACAGGCCCTAGCCGGGCTGCCCCGTCAGGCTCTGGGTGCCGAGCACCGAGATCAGCCTCAGTTTCTCCGCGGCCTCGGTGCCCGGCTCGGCCGAGTACACGAGGATGTGCAGGTCGTGCTGCTCGACCCGCAGTTGGTCGCAGTCCAGAGTGAGCAGGCCCACCTGAGGATGCTCGATGGTCTTGCGCGACGCCTCCAGCCGGCCGACGACCCCCGCGTCCCACAGCTCCGCGAACCGCTCGCTCCCGGCCCGCAACTCCGCGATCATGCGCTGGAGCTGACGGTCGGCCGGATAGCGGGCGGCCGTCGAGCGCAGCTCGGCGACCATGCCGACCTCGAAGGCGCGCCGCTCCTCGGGAGCGTGCCGCACGCGGCTTGGCCGGCCGAGGAAGTTGCGCCACACACCGTTGCGTTCGAAGCCGCGCAGACCGGACGGGTCGCCCATCAGCGCCGCGTACAGCGGGTTGGTCACCAGGAGCGTCATGGCCGCGTCGGAGACCGCGACCGGGGTGCCGGACAGCCGGTCCAGCAGCCGCTGCACGCTGGGCGTGAGATACCCGGGAACGACGTCCGGCCCCGGCGGCACCAGCCCTGCCAGGCCGAACAGATAGATCCGTTCGTCCGCGGACAGCCGCAGTGCCCGCGCCAGTGCCTCGACGACCGGCACCGACGGATTGACCGCCCGGCCCTGTTCGAGGCGCGTGATGTAGTCGACCGAGATCCCGGCCAGCAGCGCCAGCTCCTCGCGCCGCAGCCCGGCCGCACGCCGCTGACCGCCGGCCGGCAGCCCCGCCGCGTCCGGGGCCACCCGATCGCGCCAACGTCGCAGTGCCCGCCCGAGTTCCGTCGCCGTCATGCCCCCAGTCAACACCGCCGGTCGCGGCTGTGCCTGGTACCGGCAGTCCCAGGAAGAAGGGTCTGCTGGCTGGCCCGGTGGCCGGGGGGCAGGCTGGACGCATGACGACAACACTGATCACCGGAGCCAACAAGGGCATCGGGTACGAGACCGCCCGCCGGCTCATCGCCGCGGGTCACACCGTGTACGTGGGAGCCAGGGACGCCGAGCGGGGCCGCCGGGCCGCCGAGGAGCTGGGCGCCCGGTTCGTCCTCCTCGACGTCACCGACGACGCCTCCGTCGATGCCGCGGCCAAGACCGTCGAGGCCGACGGCGGACTGGACGTGCTGATCAACAACGCCGCGATCGAGACCCGGACCGCGGACAACGGCGTGCCGACCGCCGAGACCGTGACCGCGGACCAGATGCGGAACACCTTCGAGACCAACGTCTTCGGTGTGGTCCGTGTCCTGCACGCCTTCCTGCCGCTGCTGCGGCGTTCGGCGGCGCCGGTCGTGGTCAACGTCAGCAGTGGTCTGGCCTCGCTGACGGCGCTCTCCGACCCCGACCACCCCGCCCACTTCTACCCGGGCATCGCGTACCCGACCTCCAAGACGGCCTTGAACATGCTCACCGTGCAGTTCGCGAAGGCGTTCCCGGACATGCGGATCAACTCCGTCGAGCCCGGCTTCACCAAGACCGACCTGAACGGCAACACCGGCACGCAGACCGTGGCGGAGGGTGCCGAGATCATCGTCCGGATGGCACAGCTCGGTCCGGACGGACCGACCGGCGGCTACTTCGACGTCAACGGCCCGCTGGCCTGGTGAACCGCGAGAAGCCCGCGTCCGGACGGACGCGGGCTTCCGGGGTGTTCCCGGGGGCCCCGAACGGGCCCGGCGGCTGCGCGCCCCGGGCCCGGAGGAAGCTTTCTTCAGGACGCGCGACGGGGGTCGCACAGCACTATGACCGCGCGGGCGACGAGTTCACCGGCGCCGCCCAGTTCCTGGCGGTAGCGGTCCGTGGTGCCGCTCACGGTCTCCGCGAAGGCAGGGTCGGCGGCGCGGGCGCGGGCCGGGGGCGCGAGTTCCTGGGCCATGGCGCGACGGCGGGCGAGAAGCGCGATGATCTCCTCGTCGAGGCGTTCGAGCGGGGCGAGTGACAGATCCGCCGTCGCGTCGGTAGCGGGATTCGTCGTCACGAGAGGTCTCCGTTCGCCGAGGACGGGACCCGGTCGTGGTTCCCGTCCGTCTTCGTCGCAGCTGGTCCTCCCTCACTGTGCCCGTGGCGCTCACCGGCGACTCCTCGGGATGTGCACGGACCACGGCACTCCGGACCCGGCCACGCGTCCTCGGGCGGGCGAACGACTCAGCCGAGGCAGATGACCAGCAGGCAGAGCTGCGAGGGCGGGGTCGTGGCCGGGGCGGTGGTCGCCGGCGGTGCCGGTGTGCTGTCGCCCGCGGTGGAAGCGGGCGTGGCCGTGGCCGTCGGCTGCGACTGGGGGGCGGCGGTGGTGGTGCCGGAAGCGGTGGAGGGGGCTGCGGCCGCTCCCTGGGACCGGGTGGCGGACGACGCCGTGGACGGCACCGGCACGAGGGGGAGCCGACGGGATGCCGGGGTCGCGACGGGTGCGCCGGCGGTCTGTTCCCGCGGTGCGTTCGCGGTGGCCGCCGAACGGGCGGAGGGGGTGCGGTCGGGGGCCCGGTGACGGCCGGTCGGTACCGACGCGGACGGCGTCGGCAGCGTGGCCTCCGCGTCCGCGACTCCCATCGCCCTGTTGTCCGGGGCGCTGGCCGCCTGTGTCTGGTCCGTGGACTGCCGGTCCAGCGAGGCGACGGTCAGTCCGCCGCCGACCAGAGCGACGGCGGTGGCCACCAGGGCACGTCGCTGGGTCTTCTTCCAGCGGGCCCGCTGACGGCGCCGGGCCGCCCGCCCGGCCGGCGCGGCGGACCCGGCGTGGGAGCCGTCGCGGGAAGCCCCGGCCGCCTCTTCCCCCTGATCGGTGTCGTCGTGCCGGGCGTTGTCCGCCGGGGCTCGCCACGGCGTCACCACGACACGGGGCGCGATGTCCGGGGCGTAGGCGCCGCAACCAGGGCACGCCAGGGCACCGTTGAGGTGCCGACGGCACGAGGAGCAGTAGTCCATCGGGGGTCTTCCTGACTCGACTGCGCCAGCGGCGTCCTCGGCCGTGGCCTGATCTCGATCACACGTGGGATCGAACGGCCTGAACGGTAGCGAGCCTTTGGCCAGGCAGTGTGCAGCCTGTGTGCCGTTTCTGCGCAGATGCGCCACGTCGACACGGCCGATACGCGCAGTGACCGGACGGGGCCGGCCGGACGGACCGCGGCGGACCGTCGTACCCGCGCAGGATTCCCGGGCTCCGGCGCGTACGGCGGTCTCGGCAGGGAGTCGTGCGCGGCTGCTTTTCCGGCCCGGCCCGCCCGGCCGCCCGGCCGGCCTTCCGGCGGCGCTGGTCGCCGCCCGCCGTGGTCGGCGGCCGTCAGGCCGCGGTCCCCGCCTCGGGCTTGCGTCCCCAGGTGGTCAGCATGCCGGCCGACAGCGCGGCGCACTCGTCGGAGGCCAGGTAGCGGACCGCCGCGTCCACGGCCGCGTCGTCGACCAGGCCGGTGGCCAGCATCGCGGCCCGGCTCCGTTCCCAGGTGTCCGCCCAGAACCGGCTGACGGGACCGCCCGGCACCAGCGGCGGCACATGGATCTCGGCGGCGACGGACACCAGGCCCGCGCCCCGCAGCAGTTGTGGGTAGGACGGCACCCAGGAGACGTCGGTACCGATGGTCGCCCGCAGCCCTTCCCACATGGCCCGCATCACCGTCGTGTACGGGGTGTCGGGCGTCCGGTCACTCGTCAGGTCGACCGCGTCGCTGAGCACCAGCACCCCGCCGGGCTCCACGAGCCCCGCCAACGCGGTGACCAGGCGGTCGTGTTCGGACAGGTGCATCAGCACGAAGCGCGCGTGGACGAGCCGGAACGGGCCGCGGACCGCGTCCGGGGCGGCGGTGATGTCGGCCTCCAGGACGTCGAGTCCGGGCCGAGCGGTGAGGAAGCGTACGTCCCGGTCCACGGCGAGCACGCTCGCCACCCCGGCCTCGTCCAGGAGCCGGCCAGAGACCGTGCCCGTACCGGCGCCCACATCGAGACAGCGCCAGCCCGGGCCGACCCCGAGTTCCCGCAGCCGGGCCATCGTGAGGTCGTCGAAGACGAGGGCGCCGAGGTCGATGCGCTCGCCCTCGCCCGCCTGATCGGGACGGAAGACGTCCTCGCCGTAGCGGCCGCCGCCCGCGGCGATGGTCATGCCGCCGCCGCGGTGCCGCCGGGGCGGCCGTCGCGACAGCAGCGGTCGGGCCGTCGGAACAACAGGCAGTCGAAGACTCTCATGACCGGGCCTCTGCACGTGGTGGTGCGGCCCGTCCCGAGGCGGCCGCACCACCGATCCTGCACCGACGGCCGCCCGCATCCCCGAGGCGCGCCGCGCCCTACCCGATCGGCCTCACCCGTCGTGGGCGGCCACGCCCGCGCGCCGTACAGTGCCGATGGCCCTCACCTTCCGCGCGCCGAAAAGGAGTTACGACGATGACGCAAGCGACCGGCAGCCCCGGCGCCCCCCTGTACGGCTTCGTGGGGCTCGGCGTGATGGGGCAGCCCATGGCGCTCAATCTCGCCCGGGCCGGCACCCCGCTCGTGGTGTGGAACCGGACGGCCGACCGTGCCGAGCCGCTGCGCGCGGCCGGGGCGCAGGTCGCGGCGAGCGTCGAGGACGTCTTCGCACGCGCCCGTGTCGTGATCGTCATGCTCCTGGACGAGACGGTGACGGACACGGTCCTCGGGCGCGGCGGCCCGGCGTTCGGGAAACTCGTCGAGGGACGCGTCGTCGTGTCGATGGGCTCGACGGCACCCGAGTACGCGCGCGGGCTCGCCGCCGACGTCCACGCCGCCGGCGGCCGCTTCGTGGAGGCCCCGGTGTCCGGATCACGCCGGCCGGCCGAGGCGGGCGAACTGGTCGCGATGCTCGGCGGCGACCGGGACACGGTGGAGGAGGTACGGCCGCTGCTCGCCCCGATGTGCCGGGAGACCGTCCACTGCGGGGGCGCCGGCACCGGCCTGCTGATGAAACTGGCCGTCAACCTCTACCTGAACACGACGATCGCGGCGCTGGCCGAGGCCGTGCACTTCGCCCGGCGGCAGGACCTGGACCTGGAGATGTTCCGAGCCGTCCTGGACTCCGGCCAGCTCGCCAGCGGCGTGACCCGGGTCAAGGTCCCGATGCTCGCCGCACACGACTTCACCGTGCAGGCCGCCACCTCGGACGCCCACGCCAGCACCCGGCTGATCGCCGACGCGGCCCGCGCGGCCGGCATCGCCACCCCGCTCCTCGACCTCAGCAGCGAGCTCTACGGCGAGAGCGTACGGCTGGGCAACGGACGTCTGGACATGTCCTCGGTCCTCACCGCGATCGAGGCCCGCACGGACTCCGCCCCGGACAGGCCCTAGGCTGCGGGCATGCGGATCTCCGTCTCCTCCGACATGGACGAACCCGTCGCGCGTCTCCTCGTCGAGGAGCTGCGCCACCGTGGTCACGAGGTGCGCGTGTACGGCGCCCTCGATCCGGCGGCCGACCCGCAGTGGGCGGTGTGCTCGGAGACGGCCGCCCGCGATGTCGCCGCCGGCGCTGCCGACCAGGCGGTCGTCTGCTGCTGGACCGGCACGGGTGCCTCGATCGCCGCGAACAAGGTGGCGGGCGTCCGCGCCGCCCTGTGCGCGGACGCGTACACCGCCGACGGCGCCCGCCGCTGGAACGACGCCAATGTCCTCGCCCTGAGCCTGCGCCTGATCTCGCAGCCGGTGCTCAAGGAGATCCTCGACGCCTGGTTCACGGCGACGCCGAGCCAGGACGCCGAGGATCTGCGCAACGTGGCCCACGTCGGACGTCTCGACGCGGGCCGTTGAGCCGTTCGCTCAGGGGGCGCGCAGTCAGTGGGCGCCGAGCCCGCCACCGCCGAACGAGCCGCTGCTGCCCTTGCTCCAGCGCGGTCGGTCCGTCGACGTGCTCGGCCTGGTCTGCTGATTGCTCAGCTCGTAGGGAGTGAGTGGACGGCCGCCCTTGGGCATCCGGGGGATCTCCTCCGACTCGCGGTTCTCCCGGATCTCGTGGACCGCGCCCTCCGGTGGCAGTTTCGGCTGCTCATCGGGGCGCGGGCGGGGCGACTCGTGGTACTTGACGCGGTTGCCCAGCCAGAAGCCGCCGGCGAGCATCGCCAGTACGGCCACGGCCACCACGAACAGCCCAAGACTCAAAAGGCCGCTCGGAGCGGCCAGCTGCTCCATCGATACGGTGCTCATAGCAGAGGGATACCCCACCCATAACGGTATGAACCGGACGCATTGTGTGACGGCCGTATCGGCCGGTCGCCGCTGTGACGGGCTTCACCGCAAACATGAGGCCCCCCTCGAGTACGCTGGGCAACGCCGAACATGAGGACCCCCTCAGGATTTCTCTCCCAGCTCGGCGAAAGACCGCGGCGGCCACCCCCTCGGAAGCGCCGCGCAGCACGGACAATGACAAGGAACGACCATGAACACGTGGATCAAGCGCGTCTCGATCGCAGTCGCTTCTACGGCCCTGGCCGGCGGAGCCGTTCTCGGAGCAGCCGTCGGTCCGGCGTCGGCGGCGGCCTCGGAACCCTCGCGGCACGCGCAGTCCGCGGCTGTGGCCTTCGCCGCCGGCGGCGACCGTGTCAGCCACCGCGAGGACGGATACGGCGGGGGGCGCCACCGCCTGCAGGAGCAGGCGACGGCGCGGACCGGCATCAGCGCCGAGCGCTGGTACCTGGACCAGGTCGCCTGGACCCTGCACCAGCACTGATGCGGCCGCAGGCCGACACGGTCGGTTTGACGGGCCGCAACGCCGTGGCCGGGGGCCCGTCGTTGCGACGCGTCAAACCGACCGCACGCCGGGCCGGCGCCGGACCGGCTCCGAAGCGCTGGGGGGACCATCGCGGTGCCGGGCGAGCCGGACGCGGGAGAGAGGGACAGTGAGATCGGTCAGAACCGTGGCGTACGAGGTGCCCGTGGAGCTCGTTCTGTCACACGACGTGTCGGTGTCGATGCGCGCGGCACTGCGCTACGAGACGGACGACCCCTACGCCGTCCGCACCGTCTTCCACCCGCCGGGCCAGGACGGGACGGTCGAGTGGTTCTTCAGCCGCGACATGCTGGCGCAGGCCCTGAGCGAGCGCACGGGGCAGTGCGGAGACGTGCACATGTGGCCGGCCGTCGCCTCGGGCCGCGAGGTGGTGTTCGTCGCCCTGCGGGCACCCGCGGGATCGGCCCTGCTCACGTTCCCCGCGCGGGACGTGCAGTCCTTCCTGCGCGAGACGTGGTCCGTGGTGCTGCCGGGGTCCGAGGCGGACCGGTTCGACCTGGACGCGGAGCTGGCCCAAATGCTGGCGGGAAGCTGACCGCCTCCTTGGGGCGAGAGCGGGCCCGGTGCCGACTTCGGCACCGGGCCCGCTTCGTGTCGTCCCTGTCGGCCGGCGGCCTCAGCCGCCGCGGCTCAGGTCTCCTCCTGGCACTCGCGGCACTCCTCTTCGGGACACTCGACGGTGGTGAGGGTCTGGTCGATCTGCCGGGGGGTCAGCGGAGGCTCCGGCAGCGCGTGGGCACACTGGGCGCGGAACCCGTCGAGCAGCAGATGGAGGTGGCGTCGCCAGGCGTTGGGGGCGACGGCCCGGGTGGCCCGGATGATCCCGGCCTGGGACCAGATCACGAAGGCGATGTCCTCCGGGGTGACGTCCTCGCGCAGGAGGTCCTGCTCCTGGGCGTTGCGGAAGATCTGGGCGCCCAGCTCCTGGGCGCGCTCGAACATCCCCCGGCCGAGGGCGTGAACCGGCAGCCGGGCCGAGGCCAGGTCGTTGAAGGCGCGGTTGCAGGCCTGCAGTTCGCAGAGCTTCTCCAGGTAGTGGCAGAACCCTTCCCAGGCGTCGTCCATGGCCGCGGCCTCTTCGGCTGAGGCCAGCAGATCCGTGAACTTCGCGGTGAAGAGCTCCTCGACCAGGTCGAGTCTGCGGGGGAAGTGCCGGTAGAGCGTCCCGATCGCGACGCCCGCCTCGCGGGCGACACCTTCGAGGGACGCTTCCAGTCCCTGTTCGGCGAACGCCTTGCGGGCGGCGGCCACGATCGCGTCCCTGTTGCGCTGCGCGTCCCGGCGCAGCGGCTTCGCCGGCGCCTGGGAGGCGGACAGGACGTGCTGGTGACTCATGCGTCAAGGCTAACATGAGGGGCCCCTCGAATTCCGGGATGTGTCCTCGCTCACGGCATGGACGGACACGGTGCGGGCGGACACGACCCGGACCGTCACGGCCCGACCCCGCGGGGGCGTTGGACGAGGCCCCTGGCCGCCGCTCGGCCGTTCGTCCCGGCGTTCCCGCGCCGTGCGGTGCCGGGTTTGCCGGTCCGGGCCGGGGCAACTCGCAGTGCATGACGCCGACGACTTCCCAGCAGGAGCTGTACGGATACCTTGAGGACCGTTTCGCGTGCGCGCAGGCGTGCACGGAGTGTGCTCGGCTGTGCGCGCTGGGTGCCAGCGTGTTCGATCCGGAGGGAACGGTCGAGCTGGAGCGGGTGCGCCGTACGGGCATCATGTGCGCCGAGGTGTGCGACGCGACCTGCCGGGCGCTGGCCGAGGAGAACGTCCAGGACGAGGTGGGCCTGCGCGTCCAGCTGGAGTGGTGCCGGACGATCTGCCTCCAGTGCGCGCAGGCCTTCGACGCCCGCCCCGGGGCCGAGAAGAGTGCGGCCGCGTGCCGGGCATGCGCCGTGGCCTGCACGGAGTTCATGGCGGTACTGGCCTGAATCCAGGCGCTCGCCGGTCGGTCCGTCACTCGTACCGGTACTTGAGCGAATCCGCCTCCGTCTGTTCGATGTCCGCGATCGTCAGTTCCGGCATCCGCAGCTGAGCCAGTGTCACCTCGGCCGAGGTCGGCTGGGCGTCCGCCGGGAGCCACTGTTCCGGCTTCCAGACCCCGCCGCGCAGCAGTGACTTGGGGCAGTGCGGGTAGACCTCCTTGATACCCACCACCAGCGCGCTGGCCGGCGGCCTGCCCACGGCGGTCAGCTGCGACAGCAGCTCCGGGCGGGTGGAGACGCAGGCCCGGCCGTTGACCCGGAGTGTCGTGGTGCGCCCCGGGATGACGAACAGCAGCCCGGCCCGCCCGGTGGCGACGACGTTCTGCAGGGTGTCCAGACGCTTGTTGCCGGTCGCGTCCGGTATCGCCACCGTCCGTGCGTCAAGGACGGCGACGAAACCGGCGGGACCGCCGCGCGGGGAGACGTCACAGTTGCCCCCGGCATCCGCGCTGGCGACCAGGACCAGCGACGACAGGCCGATCAACTGCCGGGTCGGTTCGGTGAGTTCGGTCATCTGTTTGCGTACGGCCGCGTCGCTGGGGTGGTCGTACACCCGGCGCAACGCCTCCTGGTCGGGCACGGCGTCGAGGCGGAGCGAGTCGAAGGCACTGCCGGCGAGAAGTGGCGTCATGCCCCTGACCTTAATGCGGGGACCCGCCGTCGATCCCGGGCGCGAAGGCCCTTGGCGGGCGGGTGGGCAGGTCCGGGCCGGCGAGGGGCTCAGCGGCCCTTCGTGTCCCGGTGAAGATGGACGGTGATGTCCTGGTGCGTGGGTGTGGGCGGCAACGGGCGGGCGTCGCTCGGGCGCAGGCCGTCGACGAAGATGCGCACATGGCGGGTGGCCAGGGCCTTGGCCTGCTCCGCGGGCAGGTACGGCATGGGGCGGCAGACCAGCGCCCCGGTGGTGATCAGGTCCATGTGCGTGACGTCGGGCCGGATCGCTCCCCTGGAGCGGGCGTGAGCGAGCACCTCGTCGAGGAGCGGGGCGATCCGGCCCTGGAGGTCGACCGCTTCGGGGCTGGTGGCGACCGGTCCGCCGATCAGGGGGAGGACGAGGGTGTCGCGTTCGTCGACCAGGCGGAGCAGGAACCCCTCGACGGCCGCCAGGGGATCCTGCGGGGCGGTTTCCAGGGCGCGGCGGGCGGCCTCGGCCACCGCCGCGAATCCGTCGAGGACGACCTGCTGGACGAGGGCGTCACGATCGGGGAAGCGGCGGTAGAGCGTGGCGATGTTCACGCCGGCCCGGCGGGCGATCTCGTCCAGGGGTGCCGCGGTGCCCAGTTCGCGGAAGGCGGTCCGTGCGGCGGCCAGGATCTGTGCCCGGTTGCGGGCCGCGTCCGCCCGCAGTCGCGGTCCGGTGCGGTCGCCTGGGGTGCGGGGAGCCACCGTGAGCCCGTCCTTTCCTGGCCGTACCGACCGGCCTTGATCATTACGGGCCGACGCGTCGAGGTTACGTCAGGCGGACTCCTGTGAGGCATTAAACGAAGGATTTACTGCACTTGATGTTACGGTGGTGATGCCGTCGCAGACCGGCGGCGGCCGGACGCGTACGCCCCGGGCGCGGTGCATGCCTCCCGCCGGGCCCGGGCGGTACGGCCGTCGCCCACTGAGACAGCCGCCCCCTTTCCCTGGGAGAAGAGCAGTGGTGTCACCCGCGCAGAAGGCACGATTCGAAGGCAAGGTGGCGGTCGTCACCGGCGGCAGCCGTGGCATCGGCGCCGCTGTCGCCAGGCGACTGGTGCGCGAGGGCGCGGCGGTGGCCATCGGCTACCGGGGGCACGAGGAGGCCGCGGCCGCCCTGGTCGCCGAGCTGGTCGACGGCGGTGGCCCGGCCGTCGCCGTCCGGGCCGACGTCGCCGACCCGGAGCAGACCGCGGCGCTGATCGAGCGGGCGGTCGCCGACTTCGGCCGGCTGGACGTGCTCGCGTCCTGCGCCGGTGTCGAGCACTTCGACGCGCTGGAGAACATCACGCCCGCGGACTTCGACCGGATCTTCGCGGTCAACACCCGCGGGCAGCTGTTCGCCGTCCAGCACGCCGCCGCCCACCTGGGCGAAGGCGGCCGGATCGTGCTGACCTCGTCGGTGAGCGCGTCGAAGGCGTTCTTCGGGCACACGCTGTACGCCGCGAGCAAGGCGGCGGTGGAGTCGATGGTCCTGAACCTCTCCGCGGAACTCGGACGCAGGGGCATCGCCGTCAACGCCATCGCGCCGGGCGGCACCGCCACGGACATGGCACGCGAGAACGGCGCGAACTACCTGCACCCCGACCTGGCCGGGAAGCAGGATCTGTCCGAGTGGCTCAAGGTCGGCGTCGCGCTGCGGCGGCTGGCGGAGCCCTCCGAGATCGCCGCCGGATACGCCTTCCTGGCCTCCGCCGACGCGGCCTACATGACGGGCCGCACGCTGCGGCTCGACGGCGGGATGTTCTAGCCGGCTGACCTTCCTCCAGCTTCCAGGACGGCGGGATGCCCCAGGCGGACGGCAGCCCGAAGCGACACCGACGAATCCGCCCCGCACACCGACCACGTCCGCCGCAGGCCGCGAAGCTCCCGCGTCCCGCCCGATCCCGGAAAGCTCGTTCCATGCACCACGGCATCCAGCCCTCCGTCAGCATGCCGCCCCCGGCGGCCCCGTACGCCCCGCCCACCAAGCCCGCCGTCGATCACGTACGGCACGCCAGGCACGCGCTGGTCGACACCGAACCCGGCCTGCCCGTCCCGGTGCTCGCGGCGGCGGCCGGCGCCCGGAAGGCGGTACTCGTGCCGGTGCTCACCGCGCTGGCGATAGGCACCGTATTCGTCGCCGTGTACCTCGCGGCCTTCCACGCCCCCTCGGCCCGCCACCAGCCCGTGGGCATCGCCGCCTCCGACAAGGTGGCCGCGCACACCGAACTCGCCCTCAACAACGAGGCCCCGGACGGATACACCTTCTACCGTTATCCGGACGCGGCGGCCGCCCGCCGGGCCGTCACCCACGACGAGGTGCCGGCCGCCCTGGTCGCCGACGGCCGGGGCACCCGCCTGCTGGTCGCCGGCGCGGAGGGGCCGTCGACGGTCTCCAGCCTCGACATGGCGCTGACCGGTGCGGTCGGCAGGCCGCTTCCCGTCAAGGACGTACTGCCCCTGGTGGCGGGGGACTCCCGCGGACTGTCGGTGTTCTACGCCGCCTTCGGCGTCGTACTCGCGGGCTTCCTCTTCGCCGTCTCCTCGTACCAGATCGCACCACGCCTGCGGCTGGCCGTCCGCGTCGCCTCGATGCTGGTCTTCGCGGCCGCCTCCGGCCTGATGGTGGCGCTGATCGCGCACACCGCCCTGAGCGCGCTGCCCGCCCCGTTCGCGGTGGTCACCCTCGTGGTGGGCCTGCTGGCCTGGGCGGCCGCCGCGGCCGCCGGAGTGCTGCTGCGGGTGTTCGGGCCGCTCGGCATGCCGGTCGCCTCCGTGGTGCTGCTGATCCTCGGCAACGCCACCTCCGGCGGCATCCTGCCGACCACCTTCCTGCCCTCCTGGCTCTCCCCGCTCGCCTCGATCCTGCCGCCGGCCGCGGCGGTACGCGGACTCCGGGGCGCCGCCTACTTCCACGACGCGCATCTCACCGGTGCCGTCGCGACCCTGGCCGCCTGGGGTCTGGGGTGCCTCGCGGTCCAGTACGTACTGGACCGCGTCGCCGCCCGCCGTACGCCGGCCGCCACCGCGGACCTCGCGTTCGCACGCTGACGGGCACGCCGACGGCGGGTCCCCCCACCGTCGGAGGCCGCCCGTCCACGCCGCGGCGTGCGCGCCGAGCCTGGACGGCCCTGCTGCGGCCAGGCGCGGACGAGACTCGCCTCGATGCGGTCCAGGACGCCGACGGCCTCCGCCTGCCGGGCCGTCGTCATGCCTTCGGCGACGCCGGCCTCCAGGTCCGTCCGGACCTTCTCCACCTCACCGCGCAGGGCGTTGCCGGGCGCCGTCGGCTCGATGACGGTGGGCCGCCGGCCTCGGAACAGGGACACCGGCGCACGAAGCCGGCGTTCTCCCGCCGCCGGACGGTACGGGTCGTGGTGGCGGCGTCCGGGCCGAGCAGCCGGACGAGGTCGGTCTGCCGCTGCGGGCTCCGGTCCCACGGTTGCGTCATGACCAGCTCCTGGCCCGGTGGAGGCCCACCCGGCGCGGGAGCTGGCCGGCCGGCACGCGGTGCAGACGGGCACCCGGAAGATCGCGTGACGGAGCGCGGCGGCCTCGACGGACTCCGGCAGGCGCAGGTCCGCCGGTGCCGTGGAGCCGGCTCCGGTCTCCGGCCGGCTCACGGGATTCCTCGCGTGACCTGCGCAGTTGACGGAACGGCTGGAGGCTGCCGCGAAGGGGGTGATGCACCCGCGGGCCTGCCGTCGAAGCGCGCGTGGGTGGCCGCCCGTGCCGGGGACGGACGCGGAGCCGGGCGGACTGGCATACTCCGCGCCATGATTGATGATCATGGAAGTGGCCCGGCCCTGACCGTCGGTGAGCGTGACACCGAGCTCAACAAGCGGCTGGACGAGGGGCTCACCGCGTTCAACGCGGCCGCCACGGGGGTGACCGAGCAGGGAACGGCCTGGGGCGGGCTGTGCGGGATCGCGATGCTGTGGGTGCGCGAGGACAGCCGCGAGGACGGCTGGGGCGGCAAGATCCTCAGGGCCGCCGAGGAGGAAGCCCGGCGGCGCGGCTGCGATCGCGTGGCCGTGTCCTCCTTCACGTTCCAGGCCCCCGGTTTCTACCAGCGCCACGGTTACGCCGAGACCGGCCGCACGCTGGGCATCCCCGGCGGACATGCGGACGTGCACATGTTCAAGTCGCTGACCGAACCGACGGCGGCTCACCGCGGTTCGCAGGTGTAGCCCTCGGCCGGGCGGCCGGTGCGGTGCCGCGCACACGTCGCGTTGTGGCTCCATGGGTGCGGCCATAGGGTCACCGGCATGTCTTTGCGTCTTCGTATGCGTCAAGCACTGCCGGAAGCGATGCGCGCCCGTGACAGGGTCGCGGTGAGCGCTCTGCGCGCGACGCTGGCGGCGCTGGACAACGCCGAGGCGGTGCCCGTGGACGAGGCCGCACTCCGTGGCGTGGCCCTTGAGCAGTCGCCCGTCGGCGCCGGCGCCACCGAAGCCGTCCGGTGTGAACTCAGCGAGCGCGGTGTGGAGGACGTCGTGCGCGCCGAGGCCGCCGAACGTCTCTCGGTCGCGGCGCGGTTGACGGTACCCGCGCACGCCGACCGGGCCGCGCGGCTCCGCGCCGAGGCCGCCGTACTGCTTCGCTTCCTCGACGGACCTGGCACAGCGTAGCGCCCGGGGCACCTCCCGGATCGGGGCCCTCGTCTGCGCCCCCGAGCGGCGTACGGAGCCGGGGCGGGGCGGGAGTCCGCCGCGGCCGACGCGCACGGACCGCGTCACGCACGGCGTCGCCATTCCCAATTTCTGGAACACGTTCTACGGTGTGCGCCGTCAGGACCGCCCGTGGGGAGCCTGGAGGCGCCGTGCACCTCGACCACACGCCCGAGCAGCAGCGGCTGCGCACCGAACTGCGCGCCTACTTCGCCGGCCTGGTGCCGGACAACGCCTACGCCCGCTATGCCGACCCGGCCGCGCAGAAACGCTTCTACCGGGAGACGGTCCGCCGGCTGGGCACGGACGGCTGGCTCGGCGTCGGCTGGCCGAAGGAGTACGGCGGCCGTGGGCTGACCGCGATGGAACAGTTCATCTTCTTCGACGAGGCCGCCCAGGCGGGCGTACCCCTCCCGCTGATGGCGCTGAACACGGTCGGCCCGACGATCATGCGGTACGGCACGGACGAGCAGAAGGCGTACTTCCTGCCGCGTATCCTGTCCGGCGAGATCGACTTCGCCATCGGCTACAGCGAGCCCGACGCCGGCACCGACCTGGCCGCGTTGAAGACCCGGGCCGTCCGGGACGGCGACCAGTACGTGGTCGACGGCCAGAAGATCTGGACCACCAACGGCGACACCGCCGACTGGGTCTGGCTGGCCACCCGTACCGACCCCGGGGCCCCGCCGCACAAGGGCATCACCATGCTCCTGGTGCCGACCTCCGACCCCGGCTACTCCTGCACCGTGATCAACACCCTCGCCTCGCACGACACCACCGCCAGCTACTACGAGAACATCCGGGTCCCCGTCTCCCGCCGGGTCGGCGAGGAGAACCAGGGCTGGCGGCTGATCACCAACCAGCTCAACCACGAGCGGGTCACCCTCGCCGCCCACGGCACCATGGCCATCCGCGCCCTGCACGACGTCCAGCGCTGGGCCATGGAGACCAAGCTCGCCGACGGCCGCCGCGTCGTCGACCTGCCCTGGGTGCGCCGCAACCTCGCCCGCACCCACGCCCGCCTCGACGCCATGAAGCTGCTGAACTGGCAGATGGTGACCGCCGTCCAGGAGGGCACTCTCACCCCGCAGGACGCCTCCGCCGTCAAGGTCTACGGCTCCGAGGCCCGCCGCGACGCCTACGCCTGGCTGATGGAGATCGCCGGTGCGGCGGGCCCGCTGAAGGAGGGCTCGGCCGGCGCGGTCCTCCACGGCGACCTGGAACGCGGCTACCGCTCGGCGGTCATCTTCACCTTCGGCGGCGGCAACAACGAGATCCAGCGGGAGATCATCTCGTGGATCGGACTGGGGATGCCGCGGGTCCGGCGTTAGTCTGCGGTCATGGAGGCCGATCCCGGGCTGTTCACCTCGGACTCCGTGACCTGGCAGGTGCACGGCGATCCGATGATGTGGGTCGCCGGCATCCGCGCGCTCTACCTCCAGGCCCTGCACCCGCGCGCGGTGCGCGGCGTGATGGCGAACTCCGACTTCCGCAAGGACGCCTGGGGCCGGCTGCTGCGGACCGCGGACTTCGTCGGCACGACGACCTACGGCACGACGGAGGCCGCCGAACGGGCCGGGGCCCGGGTCCGGAAGATCCACAGCATGCTGGGCGCGACCGACCCGGAGACCGGCGAGCGGTACGGCGTCGACGACCCCGAGCTGCTGCTGTGGGTGCACTGCGCGGAGATCGACTCGTACCTGCACGTCCTGCGCCGCTCCGGCTTTCCCCTCACCGACGCCCAGGCCGACCGCTACCTCGCCGAGCACCGGGTCAGCGCCCGCCTGGTGGGCCTGGACCCCGCGGCCGTACCGGCCGACCGGGCGGACATGGCCGCCTACTTCCTCACCGCACGGCCGCTGCTCGCCGCCGGAGCGGACGCACGCGCCGTGGACGACTTCCTGCTCCGCCCGCCGACGCACCCCCTCCTGATGCCCGCGCGTGAGGTGCTGTGGCGGCGCGTGGCCCACCTGGCGTACGCCTCTCTGCCGCCGTACGCCCACGAGCTGTACGGCAGACCGGCCCCCGAACCCGCCGTCGTGACCCGGCGGCTGCGCGCCGCCGGCACCCTGCTGCGCTGTGTTCCCGCACGTCTGCGCTGGCAACTGCCGCCCAAACACATCCTGCGCGCCATGGCGAGGCTCGGCCCGGACGCGCGCCCGGCACCATACAAAGTCGGGCATTAGCCCGCCATACTGGACGACCGGGGGGTGTGTCACGGAACGGCCCGGTTCGGCGCGGCCGCACCTTGACGGCGTCCCCCGAAGGAGGGCGGAGCTGTAGCGACGGGGGGCGGCGGCACGCGATGGCTGACACCAGGCTGGTCCACGGGCGGTACCGGCTGCTCGACCTGATCGGGCGGGGCGGGATGGGCGAGGTGTGGCGGGCCCGTGACGAGTCCCTCGGGCGGCAGGTCGCCCTCAAGTGCCTCAAGCCGCTGGGCCCGCACCACGACCAGGCGTTCGCCCGCGTCCTGCGTGAACGGTTCCGCCGCGAGGCGAGAGTGGCCGCCGCCCTTTCCCACCGCGGGGTGACCGTCGTCCACGACTTCGGCGATCACGACGGCATCCTCTACCTCGTGATGGAGCTGCTGGACGGCCGCAACCTGAGCCAGCTCCTGGAGGACAACAAGCACCATCCGCTGCCCGTCGGCGACGTCGTCGACATCGCCGAGCAGGTCGCCGCCGCCCTCGCCCACACCCACCAACAGGGCATCGTGCACCGGGACCTGAAACCCGCCAACATCATGCGGCTCACCGACGGCACGGTGAAGCTCTGCGACTTCGGCATCGCCCGCCTCGGCCACGACATCGGCCTCACCTCCCGGCTGACCGGCACCGGCATCGCGATGGGCACCCCGCACTACATGTCACCGGAACAGATCGGCGGCACCGAGGTCGACCAGCGCAGCGACCTGTACTCCCTGGGCTGCGTGCTGTACGAGATCGCCACCGGGGCCCCGCCGTTCGACCTCGCCGACGCCTGGGCGATCCTGATCGGCCACCGCGACACCCCACCCGCGCCGCCCCGTGACCACCGTGCCGAACTGCCCGGCTGGTTCGAGCAGGTCGTCCTGGACCTGCTGGCCAAACGCCCCGAACAACGGCCTTGCGACGCGAAGGAGTTGGGCCTGCGAATCACCTCCGGGCGTACGACGCCCACGTACGTCCCCACCGTCGTCACCGCACAGCCCCGGCTCCGGCCCCCGGACACGGGGTTCCGCGAGCCCCGGCTGCCGTCCTGGACCCGCTCCATGACCACCGGCCACAAGGCGGCCGGCACCGGCCTGCGCACCACCCCGCCCGATCCCGCGGCCGGGCTCAGGGGTGTGTGGACGACCCGCCCGGCGGCAGTCACCCCCGATCCCCTCCCCGTGCACCCGGCTCCCGGACCGGAGGCCGTCACCGCCCTGGCCGCCCGGCACAACGCCGGACTCAGTCTCGGGCGGCTCGGGCGCTGGACCGAGGCCGGTGAGGTGCACCGCGCGGTCGCCGCCGAGCGCGCCCGCCTCCTCGGCCCCGACCACCCTGACACCCTCGCCAGCCGCTACGAGACCGCCTTCGCCCTCAGCCGCACCGGCCGCGCCGCCGACGCCCTGCGCGAGTACACCGAGGTCGCCCGCGCCCGGGAGCGCGGCCTCGGCGCCGACCACCCCGACACTCTCGCCGCCCGCCAGGAAATCGGCTACGTGCTGGGACAGTTGGGCCGTCACTTCGAAGCCCACCAGGCATACACGGCCGTACTCGCCGACCGGCGGCGGCTGATGGGCCCGGACCATCCCGACACCCTGCGCTGCCGTCACAACCTCGCCTTCAACCTGAGCAGACTGGGCCGCCCGGAAGACTCGTACCGCATGGCCCACGACGTGGCCCTCGCCCGGGCGCGGGTCCTCGGCCCGCAGCACCCCGACACCCTGGTCACCCGTCACGAAGTCGCCCACACGCTGGGTCAGTTGGGGCGATGGGAAGAAGCGCTCGGGACCTACCGCGAGGTTGCCGAGGCACGCTCACGGGCCCTTGGCCCCGATCACCCCGACACCCTCGCCGCCCGCTACGAGGTGGGCATCAGTCTCGGCCGCCTGGGCCGCAGCGCCGACGCGCTCACCCTCTACCGTGCGCTGATCGACGACCGTACCCGTGTCCAGGGTCCCGCCCACCCTGAGACCCTGCGCGCCCGCCACGGTCTCGGCGTCAACCTGGGCCGGCTCGCGCGCTGGGAGGAGGCCCTCGCGGAATCCCGGGACGTGTGTGCGATCCGGGAACAGGTCCTCGGCCCCGACCACCCCGACACCCTGGTCAGCCGCCGGGAGGTCGCGGTCGGCCTGGGCTGGCTGGGACGCTGGGCGGACGCACTGACCGAGTACCGGCGCGTGGCCGGCGCACGCGAACGCGTCCTCGGCCCGGACCACCCGGACACCCTGGCCAGCAGGAACGACGAGGCACACTGTCTGGAGCAGTTGGGGCGGGGCGCGGAGGCGGTGCGGCTGTACCGGAGGGTCGCGGTACTGAGACAACAGCGGGCTTCGAGCGGACAGATGTGACCCGAGGCGAGGAACTCGGCGCCCCGCCGGTGTGCGGATCCACCGCGTCGGCTCGACCGGCCGCGCACCCACCCGTACTGTCCGAACGGCCCTCCGGGCGGGGCGAACCGGCACGCCTCTTACCTGGCTAGATCATCATGTGTTACGAAGAACCATGCCCCCAGCCACCGAACCATCCAGGACCTACGACACCGTCATCGTCGGCGGCGGCCACAACGGCCTGGTCGCGGCGGCCTATCTGGCCCGGGCCGGGCGTACCGTACTGGTGCTGGAGCGACTGGCCCGCACCGGGGGCGCCGCCGTCTCGACCCGCCCCTTCGCCGGCGTCGACGCGCGGTTGTCGCGCTACTCCTACCTCGTCAGCCTGCTGCCCAGGAAGATCGTCCGCGACCTGGGCCTGGACTTCCGGGTCCGCGGCCGCACCATCTCGTCGTACACCCCGGTGGAGCGCGCCGGCCGGCCCACCGGACTGCTGATCGGCGGCGGCGAACGGCGCATCCGTGAGGCGTTCGGACGGCTGACCGGCGGCAAGCAGGAGTACCAGGCCTGGCAGCGGTTCTACGGCATGACCGGCCGGGTCGCCGAGCGCGTCTTCCCGACACTCACCGATCCGCTGCCCTCGCGCGAGGAGCTGCGCCGCCGGATCGACGACGAGGCGGCCTGGAAGGCCCTGTTCGAGGAGCCGATCGGGGTCGCCGTCGAGGAGAACTTCACGGACGACCTGGTGCGCGGGGTGGTGCTCACCGACGCGCTGATCGGCACGTTCGCCGACGCCCATGACCCCTCGCTGCGGCAGAACCGCTGCTTCCTCTACCACGTCATCGGCGGTGGCACGGGCGCCTGGGACGTGCCGGTCGGTGGCATGGGCGCCCTCACCGACGCACTGGCCGGGGCCGCGCGCTCGGCGGGCGCGGTGCTCGCCACCGGACACGAGGCGGTACGGATCGAGACGGACGGCCGGTCCGCCGAGATCGCCTACCGCACCGCCGACGGCGAGGGCGTCGTCGCCGCCCGGCACGTCCTGGTCAACGCCGCCCCGCAGGAGCTCGCCGCCCTCACCGGCGACCCGGCCCCGGAGCCCGCCGAGGGCGCTCAGCTCAAGGTGAACATGCTGCTGAAGCGGCTGCCCCGGCTGCGCGACACCGCCGTGGACCCGCGCGAGGCGTTCTCCGGCACCTTCCACATCGCCGAGGGCTATGAGCAGCTGGCCACCGCCCACGCCGAGGCGGCGGCCGGCCGGCTCCCCAGCGCACCGCCCTCGGAGATCTACTGCCACTCCCTGACGGACCCCACGATCCTCGGCCGCGACCTGGTCGAACGCGGCTACCAGACGCTCACCCTCTTCGGCCTGCACACTCCCGCCCGGCTCTTCGCCGCCGACAACGACGGGGTGCGCGCGGAACTCCTGAAGTCCACCGTCGCCCAGCTCGACGCCCATCTCGCCGAACCCCTCGTCGACTGTCTGGCCCTCGACGCGGACGGCCGCCCCTGCATCGAGGCGAAGACCCCCCTCGACCTCGAACGCGACCTGCGTCTGCCCGGCGGCAACATCTTCCACCGCGACCTCTCCTGGCCCTACCTGCAAGAGGGCTCCGGCCGCTGGGGAGTGGAGACCCGGCACGCCAACGTCCTGCTGTGCGGGGCGGGCGCGGTACGCGGGGGAGGGGTGAGCGGGGTGCCCGGACACAACGCGGCGATGGCGGTGCTGGAGGCGGAGTGAGGGGCGCCCCGCCCGAACCGCGGACCGTGCGGCAATCCGGCGTGACAGAAATCTGACGGAGCATCAGAAAAGCTCTTCCGTCGGGCGGTCGACTGCGGCATCCTGCGCCCATGCAGACGGAGCTGAGCAAGACCCTGGGAGTCGAGCACGCCGTCTTCGGCTTCACGCCGTTCCCCGCCGTCGCCGCGGCCATCAGCCGGGCCGGCGGGTTCGGAGTGCTCGGCGCGGTCCGCTACACCGCCCCCGACGACCTCAAACGCGACCTCGACTGGATCGAGGCGCACGTCGACGGCAAGCCGTACGGGCTCGATGTCGTGATGCCCGCCAAGAAGGTGGAGAACGTCAGCGAGGCCGACGTCGAGGCGATGATCCCGGACGGGCACAGGCAGTTCGTGCGGGACACCCTCGCCAAGTACGGGGTGCCCCAACTGGCCGACGGCGAGGCCTCCGGGTGGCGGATCACCGGCTGGATGGAGCAGGTCGCCCGCACCCAGCTCGACGTCGCTTTCGACTACCCGATCCGGCTGCTCGCCAACGCCCTCGGCTCCCCGCCCGCCGACGTCGTCGACCGCGCCCACGACAGGGACGTCCTGGTCGCCGCGCTCGCGGGCAGCGCCCGGCACGCCGTCAAGCACCGCGACGCCGGCATCGACGTCGTCGTGGCACAGGGCTACGAGGCCGGCGGCCACACCGGCGAGATCGCCACCATGGTGCTCACCCCGGAGGTCGTCGACGCCGTCGCACCCCTGCCCGTGCTGGCCGCGGGCGGCATCGGCAGCGGCCGGCAGGTGGCTGCCGCACTGAGCCTCGGCGCCCAGGGTGTGTGGCTGGGCTCCCTATGGCTGACGGTCACGGAGGCCGACCTCTCCTCGCCCGCCGTGACCCGCAAACTGCTCGCCGCCGGCTCCGGGGACACGGTCCGCTCCCGCGCCCTGACCGGGAAACCCGCACGCCAGCTGCGCACCGAGTGGACCGACGCCTGGGACGACCCGGCCGGCCCCGGCACCCTCCCCATGCCGCTCCAGGGCCTGCTGGTCGCCGAGGCCGTCTCCCGCATCCAGAAGTACGAGGTCGAGCCCCTGCTGGGCACCCCCGTCGGCCAGATCGTCGGCCGCATGACCAGCGAGCGCAGCGTCCAGGCCGTCTTCGACGACCTCACCCGCGGCTTCGAGCGGGCCGTCGACCGCATCAACCGCATCGCCGGAAGGAGCGCCAAGTGACCAGCACGCCCCCCGCCGGATTCTGGGCCCAGGCCACCGGCGAGCCCGACCGCACCGTGCTCGTCGCACCCGACGGCGAGGAATGGACCGCCGGCCGCCTGCACGCCGCAGCCAACCGACTCGTCCACGGGCTGCGTGCCGCGGGCCTGGAGCGCGGCGACGCCTTCGCGGTCGTCCTGCCCAACGGGCCCGAGTTCTTCGCCGCCTACCTGGCCGCCAGCCAGGCAGGTCTCTACCTCGTCCCCGTCAACCACCACTTCGTCGGCCCCGAGATCGCCTGGATCGTCGCGGACTCCGGCGCCAAGGTGCTGCTCGCCCACGAACGCTTCGCCGGCCCCGTCCGCCAGGCCGCCGACGAGGCCGGCCTCCCCGGCACCCGTCGTTACGCCGTCGGCGCGATCGAGGGCTTCCGGCCCTACGCCGAACTCCTCGACGGGCAGCCCGAGTCGGCCCCCGCCGACCGCGAGCTCGGCTGGGTCATGAACTACACCTCGGGCACCACCGGCCGCCCCCGCGGCATCCGCCGCCCGCTGCCCGGCCGGCTCCCCGAGGCGGCCTACCTCGGCGGCTTCCTCGGCATCTTCGGCATCCAGCCCTTCGGCGACAACGTCCACCTGGTCTGCTCGCCGCTCTACCACACGGCCGTCCTGCAGTTCGCGGGCGCGTCCCTCCACATCGGCCACCGCCTGGTCCTCATGGACAAGTGGACCCCCGAGGAGATGCTCCGCCTGATCGACGCACACCGCTGCACCCACACCCATATGGTCCCCACCCAGTTCCACCGCCTGCTCGCCCTCCCCGAACAGGTACGCGCCCGCTACGACGTCTCCTCCATGCGGCACGCCATCCACGGCGCCGCTCCCTGCCCGTACCACGTCAAACGGGCGATGCTCGACTGGTGGGGACCCAGCGTCGAGGAGTACTACGCGGCCAGCGAGGGCGGCGGCGCCTTCGCCACGGCCGAGGACTGGCTGAAGAAGCCGGGTACGGTCGGCAAGGCCTGGCCGATCAGCGAGCTCGCGGTCTTCGACGACGACGGCAACCGGCTGCCGCCCGGTGAACTCGGCACCGTCTACATGAAGATGAACACCGGCGGCTTCTCCTACCACAAGGACGAGGCCAAGACGGAGAAGAACCGCATCGGCGACTTCTTCACCGTCGGTGACCTCGGCTACCTCGACGAGGACGGTTACCTCTTCCTGCGCGACCGCAAGATCGACATGATCATCTCCGGTGGCGTCAACATCTACCCCGCCGAGATCGAGTCGGCGCTCCTCTCCCATCCCGCCGTCGCCGACGCGGCCGCCTTCGGCATCCCGCACGACGACTGGGGCGAGGAGGTCAAGGCCGTGGTGGAAGCCGCCCCGGGACACGAACCCGGCCCGGAACTGGCCGCCGCCCTCCTCGCCCACTGCGCGGAACAGCTCGCCGGCTACAAGCGGCCCAGGACCGTCGACTTCATCACGGAGATGCCCCGCGACCCCAACGGCAAGCTGTACAAGCGGCGTCTGCGCGACCCGTACTGGCAGGGCCGCACCCGCCCGGTGTGAGCACCGCGCCGGCCGACGGCCTCAGAGATGCCGGCGCGAATGGTCCTCCAGGAATCCGGCGAGGCCGGCTCGCGGGGACGCGTCGGCCACGTTCAGTTCGCCCGGGATGGTCTGCTGCGACTGCCAGCACCGGCGTCCGCCCTGCCACGGGTAGTGCGGGTTGCCCAGCAGCAGACCACGGCCGTTCGCGGTGGTGGCGCCGCCGAAGGCGACCGCGTTCGATCCCATGTCGGAGGTCGCGGAACGGTCCTGTACGGCCTTGATCAGGGCCTTGGCGTCCACTCCCCGTTCGGGCACCGCGCCGGTGGGCGGCGCCGCGGCGGTGATCTCGTCCACGGCGCCGCCCTGGCCGCCCAGCACGGAGAGTGCGTAGTAACGGGTGGCCACGTCCAGCGTGGTGACCGGCCGCACCCAGGCGGCGCCCGCGCAGGCCGGGTCGGTGATCCGGTGCCGCGCCAGCCAGGTGTTGTACCCGGCGGCGAATCCCCGCATCAGGTCCTTCACCTGCCGGCTCGGGCCCAGCGGCGCCGGTCCGGTGAGCAGCCCCTCCACCGTGCCGGACTGCCGTACGCCCCGGAAGGTCGCTGGAGAGGTTGTCCCCGGCCGAGGAGAGCGACAGGTCGGTGGCCGCGGTGGCACCGAAGAAGCGCGAGCGGTCGCCGCGCACGGTCGCGAAGCCGTTGGCGAGGGTGCGGACCTGGTCGCCCGCCTGCGCCCAGCCGGTGCCGAAGCCCAGGGCGGCGTAGTCCCCGGCGAGGATGTGCGGGATGCCGTACTCGGTGTAGCGGATGACGGCGGACAGGGAGCCGTGCGAGGGACGGTCCTGACGGGCGGGCCGATCGGCCGCCGCGGCCGGTAACGCGGCCGAGGCGGTGAGCAGGGCGACGGCTGCGACGAGCAGCCGTCTCGCGCGGGTGGTGCGCAATGTGTCTCCCAACGTCGTTGCCGTACGGAGCGGTTGGGCCCGGCTGCGGGCGTGCGGGGTGCGACGGTGCTTGACCTCTCCCGGTGACGGACCGAGGATCATGAGTCATGACGCAGGGACAGGGCAGCACGGTTGACGGGGTGCTGCGGCGCAGCGCCCGGCGCACCCCCGCACGGGTGGCGCTGGAGTACGGCGACCGCCGGTGGACGTACGGGGAACTCGACGACGCCGTCTCGCGGGCGGCGAGCGTCCTGCTCGGCCAGGGCCTCACCCGCGGCGACCGGGTCGGTACCTACGGGCACAACTCGGACGCCTACCTGATCACGTTCCTCGCCTGCGCCCGGGCCGGCCTCGTGCACGTGCCGGTCAACCAGAACCTGACCGGTGACGACCTCGCCTACATCGTGGGCCAGTCGGGCAGCTCACTGGTGCTCGCCGACCCCGACCTCGCCGGACGGCTCCCGGACGGGGCACGGGTGCTGCCGCTGCGGGACGCCGAGGGCTCGCTCCTCGCCCGGCTCGCCGACGCGCCGCCGTACGACGGTCCCGAACCGCGTACCGAGGACCTGGTGCAGTTGCTCTACACCTCGGGCACCACGGCGCTGCCCAAGGGCGCCATGATGACCCACCGGGCGCTGGTGCACGAGTACCTGAGCGCGATCGCCGCCCTCGACCTGAGCGCCGGGGACCGTCCCGCGCACGCGCTGCCGCTCTACCACTCCGCCCAGATGCACGTGTTCCTGCTGCCCTACCTGGCGGTCGGCGCGACCAACATCGTCCTGGACGGCCCGGACGGTGACACCCTCTTCGACCTGATCGAGACCGGGCGGGTGGACAGCCTCTTCGCGCCTCCCACCGTGTGGATCGGGCTGTCCAACCGGCCCGACTTCGGCTCCCGCGACCTGGGCGGACTGCGCAAGGCCTACTACGGTGCGTCGATCATGCCGGTGCCGGTCCTGGAGCGGCTGCGCGAACGGCTGCCGCAACTGGCCCTGTTCAACTGCTTCGGGCAGAGCGAGATCGGGCCGCTGGCCACCGTCCTGGCGCCCGAGGAGCACAAGGGGCGGCTGGACTCCTGCGGCCGTACCGTGCTGTTCGTGGAGGCGCGGGTGGTCGGTGAGGACGGGCAGGACGTGCCCGACGGCACGCCCGGCGAAATCGTCTACCGGTCCCCGCAGTTGTGCGAGGGGTACTGGGAGAAGCCCGAGGAGACCCAGGAGGCCTTCCGCGACGGCTGGTTCCACTCCGGCGACCTCGCCGTGCGCGACGCCCACGGCTTCCTCACCATCGTCGACCGGGTGAAGGACGTCATCAACTCCGGTGGCGTACTGGTCGCCTCCCGGCAGGTCGAGGACGCGCTCTACACCCACGAGGCCGTCGCCGAGGCCGCGGTGATCGGCCTGCCCGACGAGCGGTGGATCGAGGCGGTCACGGCGGTCGTCGTGGCCCGCGGCGAGGTCGGCGAGGCCGAGCTGATCGCCCACGTGCGGGAGAAGATCCCCGCCTTCAAGGCGCCCAAGCGAGTGGTGTTCGTGGACGCGCTGCCCCGCAACGCCAGCGGGAAGATCCTGAAGCGGGAGCTGCGGCAGCGGTTCGGTGAGGCCTCGTGAGCACCCAAGACGTCCGGTTCCCCACCTCGCGCGGCCTCCTGCACCACCTCCGCCGTTCACCGGTGGCGTGCACCTAGGGCGTGTTGCGAAAGTCCCGTCTGCCGTGCGACGCCGTGCACGCCCGCTCGCCGCACCGGGCGAAAGCCCGAGTACATCCCGTACGAGGACTTCCGCCCGGCACGCCGGGAGCACGCGCCTGACGCCGCACGGCCCGCCCTTCGGGCGAACGACGGGACTTTCGCAACACGCCCTGGCAGACATGCGCTGCTGTCTCCCCGTCCCCCTCGGCGCACTCGCGGGCGTTCTTGGCCCCTGCGAGATGCTGCGCTCCGCTCTGCTGCTCGCACCCGCCCTGCTCGGGTCCGCCACCGTTCCCTCGCCGCCGTCCACCTGGAACTGGTCACCCTCACCGAGGACCGCGCCGTTATCACCTGGCACACCGCCCTGCCCGGCACCGACGACGGCACCGGCCGCATGCTGCCCGCCGTCACGGAGGGCGAGGTCCGCTACGGCACCCACCCCGCGCACCTGAACCGCACCGCGGGCGAGGACCGCCCCACCGCGCACCACCATGTCGAACTCACCGGCCTGGAGCCGGGCCAGACGTACTATTACCAGGCCCGCTCCCGAGGCGTGCCCGCCCCCCCACCGCGCTGCACCTGGTGCGCGGCAACGCGGCCGGCACCTCCCGGCACGGCCTCGGCTCGCCCGGCGGCCCCTACTCCTTCACCACCCCGCAGCCGCCGCCCGGCCGCCACCTGCTGTCCGTCGCCCTCTGCAACGACCTGCACATCGGCGAGACCGTCGCCGGGCTGGTGGCCGGCGCGCCCTTCCTGCGCGGAGTTGCCCAGCGGGCCGGGCTCACCGCCCACCCGGCGCTCATGACCGGCGCCGTGCTCGACGAGGCCCACAGCCGCGGCGCCCAACTGCTGCTGGCCGCCGGTGACATCTCCGCCGGCGGCGGACCGGCCGGCCTGGCGGAGGCCAGACGGATCCTGGACGGTTTCGGCAGCCATCGGCGGGACTACTTCGTGGTCCGCGGCAACCACGACCGCACCACCGAGGAGGGCGACACCTTCAACCGTGCCTTCGGCCCGCCGGACGGTCCCGGCTACTTCGAGCACGAGGTGGGCGGGCTGCGGATCACCGGTCTCGACACCTACGACAAACGCGGGAACGGGGGGTGACGCGGGCGGTCTCGGCGCCGAGCAACTGTCCTGGTTCCGGCGCCGGCTGCGGGCCCGCCGGGAACAGCCCACCGTGGTCTTCGGACACCATCCGCTCACCGTCCGGGACGCCCTCTTCCCGGTGAGCCCCGGACAGCGTCTCGACCGCCGCCAGGCCCGTGCGATCCTGCGGGCCTACGCCGCGGCCCCGGGTGTGTTCCTCCACCATGCCGGCCACACCCACCGCAACAAGCGTACCCACGTGGCCCGCGCACCCCAGGTGACCCTGCAGGAGGTCGGTGCCGCGAGGGAGTACCCCGGCGGGTTCTTCCTGCTGCGGATCCACTCCGGCGGCTACGCCCTCAACTTCTTCCGGGCCCGTCACACCGAGGCCCTGGAGTGGAACGAGCGCAGCCGACGGCAGGCCGGCGGGCTGTGGCCGTACCACGCGCTCGGCCGTACCGTCGCCGACCGCAACAGCGTGGCCGTCCGTGACCTGTCCGGTATCAGCCGCCCGGCACAGCCGTCCGCGCCGCCGCGTTCGTCCCAAGGGATGACGGCCGCGCCGAACCCCCGCCCGGATGTGGCCCGGGCCACGCCGCCTCCGTAGCGTGGGTGCATGTCGACCCTCTGGGAACTCATGCACGACTGCATCCCCGACGACCACGCCCGCCAGGTCACCTCCCGCTACTACCTCGACGAGGCCATGAGCTCGCCACGGGCCCCGGACCGGGTGGTCGACCTCGGGTGCGGGCGCGGCACCTCCGCCGGGCTCTTCCGCCGGCACGCCCCCCACGTGCGGTGGGTGGGGCTCGACATCCGGGACTCCCCGGAGGCCGCACAGCGCTCGCCCGGCGGCGACCCGGTGGTGTACTTCGACGGCGTCAACATGCCGTTCCGCTCCGGCGCCGTGCCGCTGGTCTACTCGCACCAGGTCTTCGAGCACGTCGCCCGTCCCCGGGAGCTGCTCGCGGAGGTGGGCCGGGTACTGCGTCCCGGCGGACTGTTCATCGGCAGCACCTCCCAGTTCGAGCCCTACCACTCCTTCAGCCTGTGGAACTACACGCCGTACGGCTTCCGGGTGCTGGTGGAGGAGGCCGGGCTGGCCATGGAGGAGATCCGGCCCTCGCTGGACGGCGTGACCCTGATCATGCGCACCTACCAATCCGCTCGGAAAAAGGAGTACGGCCGCTTCTGGCAGGAGGAGTCGCCGCTCAACACGGAGATCGACACCTGGGGACGCAAGAGCGGGCGGCACACGGCCCTGGTGAACCTGCGCAAGCTCACGTTCTGCGGCCAGTTCGCGTTCCGGGTGACCAAGCCGGCCGCGTCCGTCTGACCCGGCCGCTCCCCGGCCGCCGCCGGCCGGACCCCGTTGCGGCACGGCACCGCCGTACCCCATGATCAGTGTCATGCCCAGCTTCACCGCGGGGGACGGGACCCGCCTCGCGTACCACGTCCGAGGCGAGGGCGAACCACTCGTCGTGCTGCCCGGCGGGCCCATGCGCGCCTCCGCCTACCTCGGGGAGCTGGGCGGGCTGACAGCCCACCGCAGGCTGATCCTGCTCGATCTGCGCGGGACCGGCGACTCCGCGGTGCCCGCCGACCCGGCGTCCTACCGCTGCGACCAACAGGTCGACGACGTGGAGATGTTGCGCGTCCACATGGGGCTCGACCACATGGACGTACTGTCGCACTCGGCGGGTGCGAGCCTGGCGATCCTGTACGCGGCGGCCCGGCCGCACCGGGTACGGCGGCTCGCGCTGATCACCGGCAACCCCTCGGCCCTCGGCCTGCGGACCACCCCGGAGGAACGGCTGGCGGCAGCCCGGCTGCGGGCCCGGGAGCCCTGGTTCGGCACGGCGTACCCGGGTCTGGAGGCCTGGCTGCACGGCACCGGCGACTTCGACGAGGCGTTCATGCCCTTCTTCTACGGCCGCTGGGACGACATCGCCCGGGCCCATGACGCGGCCGCCGCGGAACAGACCAACGACGCGGCCGGAGACCGCTTCTTCGCCGACGGAGGCTTCACACCCGACGCCACCCGGACCGCCCTGCGCGCCCTCACCGCCCCCGTCCTGCTGTACGCGGGCGAACTCGACGGCGGGCCCAGCCCCGCACTGGTCCGGCGTGCCGCCGAGGCCTTCCCGGACGCCGAGGTCACCGTGCAGCCCGGGGCCGCGCACTACCCCTGGCTCGACGACCCCGAGGAGTTCGTCCGCCGTACCGTCGGCTTCCTGGACGCCTGAGCCGTGCTCACCTGCCCGGCCGGCCGCCCTCAAGAGCCCGCCCTCGGCCTCCGGCGGTGCTCCGCGTCCTACCGGTCGGCGGCCACCGCCACCTCCCGCGCCCACCGGTAGTCCGCCTTGCCGCTGGGCGACCGCTGGATGGACTCGGCGATCACCAGCTGGCGGGGGATCTTGTATCCGGCCAGCTGGGTGCGGCAGTGGGTCTGGATGTCCGTGAGGGAGGGCCGGCCTGCGCCCTCGCGCAGCTGCACCACGGCCGCCACGTGGTTGCCCCACTGGGCGTCCGGGACCCCGGCCACCAACGCGTCGTACACGTCCGGGTGGGACTTCAGCGCCTGCTCGACCTCCTCCGGGTACACCTTCTCGCCCCCGGTGTTGATGCACTGCGAGCCCCGGCCGAGCACCGTGACGACGCCGTCCGCGTCGACCGTGCCCATGTCGCCGAGGAGCACCCAGCGCCGGCCGTCCTTCTCGAAGAAGGTCTCGGCCGTTTTCCGCGGGTCGTTGTAGTAGCCGAGCGGAACATGGCCGCACTGTGCGACCCGGCCGGTCTCGCCCGCCGCCACCGGCTCGCGGGTCACCGGATCGACCACCTGCGTACAGGAGTTCACCCGGACCCGGAACCGGCTGCCGGCTCCGGAGTCGTTCGTCGCGGTGCCGTTGAAGCCGGACTCGGAGGACCCGAAGTTGTTCAGCAGCATGCAGTTCGGGACGAGTTCGCTGAACTGCCGGCGCACCGTCTCGGAGAGGATCGCGCCGGAGGAGGAGACACTGAACATGGAGGAGCAGTCGGTACCCTTCAGCGGCCCCTTCAGGGCGTCGATCAGCGGGCGCAGCATCGCGTCGCCGACCAGCGACATGCTGGTGACCTTCTCCCTCTCAACGGTCCGCAGCACCTCCTCGGGCACGAACTTGCGGTGGATGACCACCCGTTGCCCGAAGTTGAATCCGATGAAGGTGGTGAGCGTCGACGTGCCGTGCATCAGCGGGGGAGTGGGGAAGAAGGTGATCCCCGTGCCACCCGCCGCGACCCGCTCCGCCAGCTCCTCGGGCCGCCGCACCGGCTCACCGGTCGGCGCACCGCCTCCCAGCCCGGCGAAGAAAAGGTCCTCCTGACGCCACATCACGCCCTTGGGCAGCCCGGTCGTGCCGCCGGTGTAGATGATGAACTGGTCGTCCGCCGAACGCGCCGGGAACCCCCGTTCGGGCGACCCCGCCGCCTCTGCCTCCGCGAAGGACACGGCCTTGGGGCCCGATTCCGACTCGCCCACCCGCACCAGGTGCCGCAGCTTCGGCGCCCGCGGCAGCGCCGCCGCCACCCGGTCGTCGAACTCCGCGTCGAAGACCAGCGCGACCAGGTCGGCATCCTGATAGAGGTACGCCAACTCCTCCTCGACGTAACGGTAGTTGACATTGACCGGCACGATCCGCGCCTTCAGGCACCCGAGCACCGTCTGGAGGTACTCGACCCCGTTGTAGAGGTGCAGTCCGAGATGCTCGCCGGGGCGGATCCCGCTGTCGGCCAGATGGTGGCCGATCCGGTTGGCGGCCGCGTCCAGCTCCGCGTAGGTCAGCCGGCGCTCCGCGCCGGTGCCGGGGTGGTCGAGGTACACGAGCGCCTCGCGGTCCGCGGCCACGTCGACGACCGACTCGAACAGATCGGCAAGGTTGTACTCCACCGCTCCTCCTGACCCCGGCAACCATGGCGAAGAAAGGCGCACTTGTCGGTTCGCCGGTCATCAGAGCAAAGGGTGCGGCAAGTGGGAAGGGTTCGCGCGAAGAAATCTGACTGTCTGTCAGAAAACCCTTGAAGTGCCTCCCGCCCTACTGCAACCTGTTCTCGTTCCGGCAGAGGGGAGAGGTCCATGGGTGGGACAGAACACCTCACCGTACGGCGCGAGGGCGCCACACTGGTGCTCACGCTCGACAGGCCCGAGGCCAAGAACGCGCTCTCGATCTCCATGCTCGTGGGCCTGTACGACGGCTGGATCGAGGCCGACGAGGACGACACGGTCCGCTCCGTCGTGCTCACCGGAGCCGGTGGCGCCTTCTGCGCCGGAATGGACCTCAAGGCGCTGGCCGGAGCGGGCATGGCGGGCGAGGGGCACCGCGACCGGCTCAAGGCCGACCCGGACCTGCACTGGAAGGCGATGCTGCGCCATCATCGCCCGCGCAAACCGGTGATCGCCGCCGTCGAGGGCTACTGCGTGGCCGGCGGCACCGAGATCCTCCAGGGCACCGACATCCGGGTCGCGGGGGAGTCCGCGACCTTCGGCCTGTTCGAGGTGAGACGCGGTCTCTTCCCGATCGGCGGCTCCACGGTCCGGCTGCAACGCCAGATCCCACGCACCCATGCCCTGGAGATGCTGCTCACCGGACGGCCGTACACCGCCCGCGAGGCCGCAGCCATCGGGCTCGTCGGCCATGTCGTCCCGGACGGCGGCGCCCTCGGCAAGGCCCTGGAGATCGCCGAACAGATCAACGCGTGCGGGCCGCTGGCGGTAGAGGCGGTCAAGGCGTCGGTGTACGAGACGGCGGAGATGACGGAGACCGACGGACTCGCCGCGGAGCTGACGCGGGGCTGGCCGGTGTTCGACACCGCGGACGCGAAGGAGGGCGCGCGGGCGTTCGCGGAGAAGCGGACACCTGAGTACAAGCGCGCGTAGAGCCGTGCCGGGTGCGGCGGTCCGGACACCGCGGGCCGCCCGTGGCCGGCCGCGCCGCACGTGGTGCAGCCCCGCGCCCCTTTCGAGGGCGCCGCACACCGACCCCGTCAAGGAGGCAGCCCCGATGCCCGAAGTCCTCAGAGCCCCCCTCGTCGTCGAGTTCCCCTTCACCCGCTCCCTCGGCCCGGTCCAGAGCGCCTTCCTCACCGGACTGCGCGAACGCGTCGTCCTCGGCGTGCGGACCGGCGACGGCCGCGTCCTCGTCCCGCCCGTCGAGTACGACCCGGTCACCGCCGAGGAGATCCGCGACCTGGTCGAGGTCGCGCCCACCGGCACGGTCACCACCTGGGCCTGGAACCACGAACCCCGCCGCGGCCAGCCCCTGGACACCCCCTTCGCCTGGGTCCTGGTCCGCCTCGACGGCGCCGACACCGCCCTGCTGCACGCCCTGGACGCCCCGGGCCCCGAGGCCGTCCGCACCGGCATGCGGGTCCGCGTCCGCTGGGCCGGGGAGCGGTCGGGCGCCATCACCGACATCGCCTGCTTCGAGCCCCATGACGGCGAGGCCGCCGAACCGGCCGGGCACGGCGGCGAGTTCGAGGACGCCGTGCACGGCATCGTCGCCCACGCCCGGCTCGACTACACCTACTCGCCGGGCCGCGCCCAGGCCGCCTACATCGAGGCACTGTCCACCCGGCGGACCTACGGCGAACGCTGCCCCTCCTGCGCGAAGGTGTACGTCCCGCCCAGGGGTGCCTGCCCCACCTGCGGGGTGGCCACGACGGAACAGGTCGAAGTGGGTCCCCGCGGCACCGTCACCACGTTCTGCATCGTCAACATCAAGGCCAAGAACCTCGACATCGAGGTGCCCTACGTCTACGGCCACATCGCCCTCGACGGCGCAGGCCTCGCCCTGCACGGCCGGATCGGCGGCATCCCCTACGACCAGGTGCGGATGGGCCTCAGGGTCGAACCGGTGTGGACCGAGGGAGCCCGCTACCCCGACCACTACCGGCCCACCGGCGAACCCGACGCCGACTACGACACCTACAGGGAGCTGCTGTGACCTGGGAGGAAGCAACCGGCGTCCGGGACATCGCGGTCGTCGCCTTCGCGCAGACCGGCCACCGGCGCACCAGCGAGGAGCTCTCCGAGGTGGAGATGCTCATGCCGGTGCTGCACGACGTACTCGAACAGACCGGCCTGCGCACCGCCGACATCGGCTTCACCTGCTCCGGCTCCAGCGACTACCTGGCCGGCCGCGCCTTCTCCTTCACCCTCGCCCTCGACGGCGTCGGCGCGTGGCCGCCGATCTCCGAGTCGCACGTCGAGATGGACGGCGCCTGGGCGCTGTACGAGGCGTGGACCAAGCTGCTCACCGGGGACGCGGACACCGCGCTCGTCTACTCGTACGGCAAGTCCTCACCCGGCTCGGTCCGGGACGTCCTCACCCGCCAGCTCGACCCCTACTACCTGGCCCCGCTCTGGCCGGACTCCGTCGCCCTCGCCGCGCTCCAGGCGCAGGCCCTCATCGACGCGGGCGAGACCGACGAGCCGGCGCTGGCCGCGGTCGGCGCCCGCAGCCGGGCGGACGCCGAGGCCAACCCCCACGCCCAGCTGCGGGGTTCGGTACCGCAGGGGGACTACCTGGTCCGGCCGCTGCGCACCGGCGACTGCCCGCCCATCGGTGACGGGGCCGCCGCGGTGATCCTCGCGGCCGGGGAGCGGGCCCGTCAGCTGTGCTCCCGGCCCGCCTGGATCCGGGGCATCGACCACCGGATCGAGGCGCACGGCCTCGGCGTCCGCGACCTGACCGACGCCCCCTCGGTGCGGCTCGCCGCCGAGCGGGCCGGCGCCTTCCGACGGCCCGTCGACACCGCGGAGCTGCACGCGCCGTTCAGCTCGCAGGAGGTGGTGCTCCGCAAGGCGCTGCGGCTCGGCGACGAGGTACGGGTGAACCCGTCCGGCGGGGCCCTCGCCGCCAACCCGATCATGGCCGCGGGGCTGGTCCGGATCGGCGAGGCCGCCGCCCGCATCCACCGCGGCGACTCCGACCGTGCCCTCGCGCATGCCACCTCCGGGCCCTGTCTGCAGCAGAACCTGGTCGCCGTACTCGAAGGGGAACCGCGATGAGCAAGGAGCCCGTGGCCGTCGTAGGGGTCGGCCAGACCAAACACGTGGCGGCCCGGCGGGACGTGTCGATCGCCGGGCTCGTCCGGGAGGCCGCGCGACGCGCCCTCGACGACGCCGGACTGGACTGGGCCGACATCGATGCCGTCGTCATAGGCAAGGCGCCCGACTTCTTCGAGGGCGTGATGATGCCCGAGCTGTACCTGGCGGACGCGCTCGGGGCGGTCGGCAAACCCATGTTGCGGGTCCACACAGCGGGGTCCGTCGGCGGCTCCACGGCACTGGTCGCCGCCAACCTCGTCGCCGCCCGCGTCCACTCCACCGTCCTCACCCTCGCCTTCGAAAAGCAGTCCGAGTCCAACGCCATGTGGGGGCTGTCCCTGCCCATCCCCTTCCAGCAGCCGCTGCTGGCGGGCGCGGGCGGTTTCTTCGCCCCCCACGTGCGGGCCTACATGCGGCGCAGCGGCGCCCCCGACACCGTCGGCTCGCTGGTCGCCTACAAGGACCGCCGCAACGCGCTCAAGAACCCCTACGCCCACCTCCACGAACACGACATCACCCTGGAGAAGGTCCAGGCGTCCCCCATGCTGTGGGACCCCATCCGCTACTCGGAGACCTGCCCCTCCTCGGACGGGGCCTGCGCCATGGTCCTCACCGACCGGGCCGGCGCGGCGCGCTCGCCGAAGCCACCCGCCTGGATGCTGGGCGGCGCCATGCGCAGCGAACCCACCCTGTTCGCGGGCAAGGACGCCGTCTCGCCGCAGGCCGGGAAGGACTGCGCGGCCGACGTCTACCGCCAGGCCGGTGTCGCCGACCCGCGCCGGGACATCGACGCCGTCGAGATGTACGTACCGTTCTCCTGGTACGAGCCGATGTGGCTGGAGAACCTCGGCTTCGCCGAGGAGGGCGAAGGCTGGAAACTCACCGAATCGGGTGTCACCGAACTCGACGGGGACCTCCCCGTCAACATGTCGGGCGGAGTGCTCTCCACCAATCCGATCGGTGCCTCCGGCATGATCCGCTTCGCCGAGGCCGCCCTCCAGGTCCGCGGCCTTGCCGGAGAACACCAGGTGGACGGGGCCCGCAAGGTGCTCGGGCACGCCTACGGCGGCGGCTCCCAGTTCTTCTCGATGTGGCTGGTAGGCGCCGTGGCGCCCGACTCCTGAAAGGACCCCCTCACGTGGCCTGTTGAGTGCCGGAACCGAAAGCTAGGCTGGCCGCGGACGACGTATTCGGGAGGAGCACGGACGTGGCCGAGAGCACCATCCAGCAGCAGCCGGTACTGGGCTGGGAGAAGCCGGAGCTGGACCTCAGCGGGGCCGAGTGGCAGTCCAGCAGCCGTGGCCTGGGGGATGTCCAGATCGCCTTTGTCGAGGGATTCATCGCGATGCGCAACAGCGGCCGCCCGCAGAGCCCTTCCCTCATCTTCACCCCCGCCGAATGGGGCGCCTTCGTGTCGGGGGCCCGGGAGGGCGAGTTCGACCTGACCTGAGCGCCGCCCCCGGTTCCGCGGCAGAGAGGTGAACCGGGGGGTGTTCCGCAAGGATTTCCGGACACGTGACCAGCAGCGCCCTTCCGGGGCCGCCGCCTGAGACAGGCTGGCCCCGGACAGGGAAGGTCGCATTCCGGAGGTGAGCAACGATGAGCACTGCGCCGGTCATCGCCGCGGTGGACGGTTCGGACGACAGCCTGCGCGCCCTGGACTGGGCCCGCGACGCGGCCCGGCGACGGGACGTGCCCCTGCGGGTGGTGCACGTGCGCCAGTACGCCGCCTGGGGACAGCCGGACGTCATGGTCGCCGGAGAGCCCGACGAGGCCGGCGACCCCGTCCTCGACCAGGTCCGCGACCGGCTGGCCGCCGGGAGCGCGGGACCGGCCGCCGAGTACGTCGCCATGGAGGGCGCCCCCACCGCACTGCTGCCCGAACTGGGCGCCGACGCCCAGCTGCTGGTGCTGGGATCCCGGGGCCGAGGCGGCTTCGCCAGCCTCATCCTGGGCTCCAACGGCATGGCCGCCGCCCGCGACGCCCGGTGCCCGGTGGTCGTGGTGCCCCGGCCGGGGCGCGAGGTCCCCGACGAGTTCCCCGCCCGGTCCGGGCCCCGGGTCGTGGTCGGCGTGGACGTGGACAGCCCCGACGACGCCACCCTCGCGTTCGCCTTCGCGGAGGCCGCCCGGCACGGCGCCCGTCTCCAGGTGGTCGCCGCCTACCCGTGGCCGGTCCGGTTCTGGGCCACGGCCGGGGAACTCGCCCCGTCGGCCGTCGACCAGGACGAGGTCGAGCAGGAGACCCGCACGCTCGCCGAGGGCTTCCTCGCCCCGTACCTCAAGGAGCACCCGGACGTGTCCGCCGAGGCCCTCGCGCTCCCCGGCGACGCGGCCGGGGCTCTGGTCGCCGCTTCGAAGGACGCCGAACTGGTCGTCGTGGGGCGGCATCGACGGCGCCTGTCGGCACCCGCCCGCATGCTGGGTTCGGTCACGCAGGCCGTCCTCCTGCACGCGGCGAGCCCGATCGCGGTGATCCCCCCGGCGCCGTCCGAAGGGTCCTGAAGTGTCCTGTCAAGCCCCTGGGTCAGTAACCGTCAGTAGGGAGCGGATCACGCTCATCAGGCGTACGCTGAGCTGCCTGCAAGCCACGGTGCGCGCCCGCTCCCCGCGCTCGCGCATCACCGTGGCGGGGGGTGGTCATGGGACAGCGGATGCTTCGGAACCAGCGGACGCTCTACGAACGTGAGAGCGAACTCGCTGTCGTCGACGAGGCGTTGGCCGAACTCACCGGCCTGGGCGCGGACGGCGCGGATCCGGTCGACCGGCCGCTCGGCGCGCTGCTCGCCTTCGCCGGGCGGGCCGGCATCGGCAAGACCACGCTCCTCACCGAGGTCCGCCGCCGTGCGGCCGCACAGGGCTGCACCGTGCTCTCCGCCCGCGGCGGCGACCAGGAGCAGCGCGTCGCCTTCCATGTCGCCCGCCAGCTCCTGCAGCCCCGCCTCGCCGGCGCACCGGAGGCCGAACTCCGCGCCTCACTGGGCAGTTGGTACGACATCGTCGGCCCCGCCCTGGGCCTGTGCGCCCCCACCGAGGGTGCCCCGCCGGACCTGCAGGGCCTGCGCGACGGCCTTGACTGGGTGCTCACCCACCTCGTGGTGCGCCAGGCGCCGGTGGTCCTGGTCCTCGACGACGCACACTGGGCCGACCCCGAATCCCTCGGCTGGCTCGCCGCGTTCGCGCCCCGCGCCGAGCAGCTCCCGCTGCTCGTCGTCGTCGCCTACCGGCCAGACGAACTCCCCGACCACGCCGAGTTGTTGCGGGGACTGCCCGGCCGGGCCGGCGGCCGCCCGCACGACCTGGAACCGCTCAGCGCCGACGCCGTGGCCGGACTGGTCCGCGAGAGCCTCGGCGCGGACGCCGACGACGCCTTCTGCCACGAGTGCTGGGCCGTCACCGCCGGTAACCCCTTCGAGGCCGTCGAACTGACGGCCAAGGTCCACGACCGCGGCCTCGACCCCACCGAGGCGGGCGCACCCCTGCTGCGCGACCTCGCCGCCGCCGTCAAGGGAAGCGGGCTGATCGCGCGGCTGGAACGCCTCGGCCCCTCCACCGTCCGGTTCGCCTGGGCCTGCGCCGTGCTCGGCACCGAGATCCATCCCGTACTCGCCGCCGCCGTGGCCGGCCTCGGCCAGGAAGAGGCCGCCGACGCCGCCGACGCCCTGCGCGGCGTCCGCGTCCTGACCGGCGTCGAGACCCTGGAGTTCGTCCACCCGCTGATCGCCACCGCCGTCTACCGGGCCATCCCGCCCGGCGTCCGGGTCGCCCTGCACGGCCAGGCCGCCTGGTGCGTCACCGACGACGGCCAGGCCGCGGCCACCGCCGCCCGGCACCTCCTGGAGACCCACCCCGAGGGCGACCCCTGGGTCGTCCAGCGGCTGCGTGCCGCCGCCGGCGAGACCCTGCGGGCCGGCGCCCCCGACGCCGCCTGCCGCTTCCTCGCCCGGGCCCTGCGAGAGCCCCCGGCCGCCAAGGACCGTGCCGCCGTCCTCTACGAACTCGGCAGCGCCTCCCTGCTGACCGAACCCGCCACCACCGTCAACCACCTGCGCGCGGCCCTCGCCGAACCCATCGCCGAACCCGGGCTGCGCCAGAACATCGTCTACCGGCTCTCCCAGGTCCTCGCCCACAGCGACCGGCTCGCCGATGCCTCCGAGACCCTGGCCCGTGAGATCCGATTGACCGGCGACGCCCGGGTCCGGCTGCGGATGCTCTCCGAACAGTTCATGTGGGACGCCTTCCGCGCCGACGAACCCGACCACCCCTCCCGCTCCCGGCGGCTGGCCCGGCTCGCCGACCGGCTCCAGGGCCGCGACCTCACCGAGCGGTACATCATCGGCCTGCGCACCTGGGACGCGGTGCAGCGCGGCGAACCCGCCGACGTCGCGCTCCACCACGCCGAGCGCGCCCTCGCGGGCGGTCTCGGCTGGGCCGAGTCGGACCGCGGTTTCGAGGTGCCCGTGCTGGTCGCCCTCGCCTTCATGTACGCCGACCGGCCCGATCGCACCGAGGAACTCTTCGCCACCGGCACCGCCGACTTCGAACGCCAGGGCTGGCGCGGGGCGCACCTCTCCTTCGGCTACACGCTTCACGGCTACGTCCGCTACCGGCGCGGCCGCCTCGCCGAGGCCGAGGACCTGGTCCGCTCCGGACTGCGCCTCGCCGAACGCGTCGGCCCCGGCGCCCCCGCCCTCTGGTACGCGGTCGGCACCCTCGTACAGACCCTGCTCGCCCGCGGCCGCACCGACGAGGCCACCCGGGTCGCCGAGGACCACTCCTTCCACGAGCCGTTCCCGGCCGCGGTGGTCTTCCCCGACGCCCAGACGGTCTACGGGGAACTGCTTCTCGCGCGTGGCCTCACCCGGGACGCCGCCGCCGAGCTCTCGGCAGCGGGCCGCCGCCTGGAACCACGCGGGATCCGCAACCCCGCGTGGTGCCCCTGGCAGCTCCACCTGGCCCGCGCCGAGAGCCACGACGCACCCGACCGTGCCTTGGCCACGGCCCTGGAAGCGGTCGGCCGCGCCCGCCAGTTCGGCGCCCCGTCGGCGATCGGCCAGGCCCTGCGCACCGCCGCGGAGGTCACGAGTGGCCCGGCACGCCTGGCCTACCTGAAGGAAGCGGTGGCTCACCTGGAACGGTCCCCGGCGGCCTACGAACTTGCTTGCGCGCAGGTGTCCCTGGGCCGGGAACTCCGCGACGCCGGCCACCTCCGCAGGGGCCTGGAGACGGCCGAGCGATGCCATGCGGACGGCCTGGCGGACGAGGCACGAGCCGAACTTGCGGCGACGGAGACGGCGGCACTCTAGAACCAGGGCCTGTCCGGCGGATCAGGTCGCGGGAGGTCGACGCTGCTTCGTCAGCGCCGGTGAGCGGGGCCCGGCGCGGCCGGCTGCAGGGTTGAGGAGGGCGGCAGCGCGGTGGGGGCACCTCCCGGCCGAAGGCCGCAGGACGTCGGCGACCGACGGCAACGCCGCCGGGGGTCCCCTCCGGGGGAGGGCGCGGCGGGCCCCGCGTCCGCGACGTGATCCGCCGGACGGGTCCTGGTGCTCCGCGCCGTCCGCGGGCGGCGCGGAACGCGGGACGGTGCGTTTCGTCGGAACGTGGTCGTGTCCGCCTGGGGGTCGAGGAGGGAGCACGAGCGGTCCGCTCGCGGAGGTTCTCGACGCGCACAGCGGCGTGCGGTGCTGGGAGCGGCTGACGACCGCGACCGCCAGCCTCGTCAGCGAGGGCGGACTCTTCGCGTCCAAGGATCCTCCCCAGGACCTGCGGCCGCGCCGGACGACGGTCGGCCTGCGTGAGGAACGGGCGTCGGTGAACCCTTCGGCTCGACCGGACCGCACACCGACTTCGCGACCGGCCGGGTGGCGATCACGCGGAGCGGCGGCACGGTCGTGGCCGAGCGCCTCGACCCGCGCACATCGTCGTCCGGGCACGTCCTGGACACCCCCCGGGTTCCGCTGGACCGCGCCTGCTTCAACGGCTCCGCGCCGTGGACGCACCTGACCACACCCTTCTTCGTGATCACGGACGGCGTGGCCGTGGAGGACGAGGGGCCCTGGGCCGAATCGCCGGCCGAGCGGCGGCGCGGTCCGCGGGCCACGTTCCCGGACGCCGTCGCGAGCCACCGCACGGTCCAGGACTTCTGCTTCGGGGACGACCTGCCCCGCAGGCGGCACGACCACCACGTGGACATCGCCGGCGGCCTCGCGGCCGCCGCGTACGCCACCGGCATCGAGGAGTCGGACGGCATCAAGTTCCCGGTCGGGCGCCGCGCGTGCCAAGCGGGACCGACGGACGACCCGATCATGATCACGTCACGGTGAGCATCGGTCGGGGCGACGTCCACTTCTCCTGACGGCCCGAGGACGCGCGGCGGCCGGGAAAGCCCCGCGGCCCCGTACCATGGACCGCATGTCGTTCCTCCGTCGCCGCAGCGCCACTCCCGCCGGCCCCGACTTCGACGTTCTGGCCATGGACCCGGGCGACTGGCCCGGCAACCTCGGCGCCGGGCTGCTGCCCGCCCCCGACGGCACCTGCCAGGGCGTCTTCCTGCGTTACGACCTCTTCGGCGGCCGTGGCCCCGCGATGATCATCGGCAACCTCCCGGAGGGCTCGCCGGCCCGCGAGGTCGCGGAGGACGAGGTCCCCTTCGAGGTCGGCCAGCTCCTGCTCGCGCTGGAGAACGACGAGGACGTCACCGTCGCCGGCACCGAGGACATGCCGGTGCTGCAGGGCGACAACCTGCTGATCGTGCGCCGCCTCAAGCTCTCCGAGAGCCGGATCTCCTGCGTCCAGTTCGACCGCAGCGACGGCGTCCTCGTGACCATCGCCGCCTGGGACCGCCCGATCACGGACGACCTGTACGCCCTGCTGAAACCGCTCCCGGCGGAGCTGTTCCAGCAGGGCTGACGAGGGTTACCTCCGTGCCCACCGGCTGGCCGGCGCCACGGTCACGTCGGCCGCGCGGACGAACTCGATCCGGTGGCCGTACTGGATCTCGTAGTACAGGTCCTTGCCGACCACGACCCGGTGCGAGGCGGTGTCGATCGTGACCGCGTAGTAGTACTCGCCCCGCAGCACGTCACCGACCACGTACTCCTGGCCCGCCGGGATGGTGTACGGCAGCGGCGACACCGCCTGCGCGGGTACCCCGGAGGGGTAGGCGGCCGCCTCCGGATAGGCGCGGCCGTACACCGGGACGCTCGTCAGGCCCGCCTTCGGCGTCACGACCAGCCCCGTGGCGGTCACCGCCGTCGGCGCCTTCGCCGGGTTCCTGAACCAGGCCTTCTGCCCGAGGTACCAGATCGCCGTCCAGTCGCCCCAGGTGTCCGCCACCGCGTACTGCTGACCGGTGGAGACCCGCGAGGAGAGATCGTTCACGTCGGCCGTCGGAGTCCTGCCGAGGCCGATGTCCTCGATCAGGGCCGAGTTCTCGTCGTGGTCGGAGTACAGCCGCACCTCACTGGAACCGTGCGCGGCGCACGGCTGGCCGCTGGTGACGCAGCCGGTGTACACCGGCTGGTTGGTGGCGTAGTCCGGCAGGATCGTCACCACACCGCCCTTCTTGCCCGCCGTGCGCTTGAAGGGGTGGTCCAGCAGCTCGAAGTAGTGCCGCCAGTCCCAGAACGGGCCGGGGTCGGTGTGCATCCCGGGGATCGTGGAGGTGGTCGGCCCGGGCACGGTGTCGTGGCCGAGGATGTGCTGCCGGTCCAGCGGGATGCCGTACTCGGTGGTCAGGTACTTCACCAGCCGGGCCGACGACCGGTACATCGCCTCCGTGTACCAGGAGTCCGGCGCCGCGAGGAAGCCCTCGTGCTCGATGCCGATCGACTTGGCGTTGATGTACCAGTTACCCGCGTGCCAGGCCACGTCCTTCGCCTTGACGTGCTGGGCGATCAGACCGTCGGTCGAACGGATGGTGTAGTTCCAGGACACATAGGTCGGGTCCTGGATCAGGTTGATGGTCCCGTCCCAGGCGCCCTCCGTGTCATGGATGACGATGTACCTGATGCTCTGCGCGGCCGGCCGGTCCCCGAGGTCGTGGTTGCCGTAGTCGTTGTCCCCGAACTCCTCGTAGGGCGCCGGAATCCATTCGCACGACACCGTTGTCGGGCATTCGGTGTCGTCCGCCGCCACGGTGCGCAGCCCGGTCAGCTTCAGCTGTGCGGTGTCGGCCTTCAGATCCGGCCGGGCGGCGAGGGCGACGACCTGACCCTCGTCCGTGACGCGCTGCTCGCCGGTGTGGAGGACGTCGAACACGTCGTTGGCGTACGCCGCCGCGGTCGCCGCGTCGTCGGCGCCGGAGAAACGGGCGATCGCGCCGTACCAGTCGGCCGGGTCGGCGCTGAGCGGCTGGTGCAGGGACCGCTGCGCGGACGCGAGCAGCGCGGCGCCGCCGGCCACGTTCGCGGCCGGGTCGGTGCGCAGTCGCGCCGCCGGGATTCCGGTCAGCCCGGCGGCCCGGACGAGGGTCTTCAGGCGCGCCGGGAGCGCGGAGTTCGCCGGCACCTTGACGCCGGGGTGCAGGGCCGGGCGGGCGCTGTCGCCGCGCGCGTCCTCGGTGCCGTCCGCGAAGTGCTCGGTGGTGGTGGCCAGCGCGGTGTGCGCGTCGGTGAGGTGCATGGGGCCGTAACCGCCCGTCACACTCGGTGCGCCGCCGTGGGTGTCCCAGCGGGACTGGAGATAGGAGACGGCCAGCAGAACGTTCGGCGGCACGTGGTACTCGGTGGCGGCGGACGCGAACGCACGCTGGAGCAGGCCGACGGACGACGCGCTCTCGCCGGGTGGCGGAGCGGCACCCAGCAACGGCAGCAGCAGGGCGGCGGAGCCGACGGCTGCGGCCGCCGCCCTGCGCGTATGTCTGCCGCCGTGGGTGGGCGCTGGGTCGGTGACGGATCCTCGCAATGCGGCCTCCTGGGGCGATCGAGCGCGGCGGGGCGTGCGGGGCTGAGCGTGGCTCAGTGGTACCGGCTTGCCGACGATCCGTCAATCATGCCCAGAAGGCGGAGAATTCCCATGTCATGCGATGACCGTGGGAGTTTCGCGCCGGAGGCTCCCGGCCTGCGCGGCGTCAGTGGCGTACACCAGTGAACGGTACGACCGTCCGAGAAATCCGCGGTGCGCGATTGTCCTGAGCGCACCGCGGATCCTCGTCCCCGTCAGCGAGTGCCGACCGCCGCGCGCACGGCCCGGCGGGCCAGCTGGCAGTCGTCGTGCAGCCGCCGGAGCAGCAGCCGCTGTTCCTCGCCGGTCGGCGCGGCACCCGGGTGGGCCGAACCCGGTGCCGCCGGGGCCGTCTCGTGCATCGAACGCTGCACGGCGGTCTCGTAGGTCCGGATCTCCCGGGTGAGGACCAGCATCAGGTTCACCAGGAAGGCGTCCCGGGACGCGGGCCCCGCCGACTGGGCGATCTGACTGATCTGACGACGCGCCACCGGAGCGTCCCCGAGAACCGACCAGAGCGTCGCCAGGTCGTACCCCGGCAGGTACCAGCCCGCGTGCTCCCAGTCCACCAGCACCGGACCGGCCGGCGACAGCAGGATGTTCGACAGCAGGGCGTCGCCGTGGCAGAACTGGCCCATACCCTGCCGGCCCGCCGCGACCGCGATGCCGTGCACCAGCTTCTGCAGGTCACCCATGTCGCGGTCGGTGAGCAGACCCAGCTCGTGGTACCGGGAGATACGGGCCGCGTAGTCCACGGGGGCGCCGAAGGTGCCCGCCGGGGGCCGCCAGGCGTTCAGCCGGCAGATCGCGCCCAGGGCGGCCCGGATGTCCGCCCGGGGCGGAGCCTCCACCGGGTGCCGCTGGACCGCCGCCACCCGGCCGGGCATCCGCTCGATCACCAGCGTGCAGTTGTCCGGGTCCGCCGCGATCAGCCGCGGCACCCGGATCGGAGGCCGCTGCCGGACGAACGAACGGTATGCGGCTATTTCGTGACGGCTCCGCTCCGCCCAGGCGGGGGAGTGGTCCAGTAGACACTTGGCCACGGCCGTGCTGCGCCCCGTCGTCCCGACGAGGATCACGGACCGTCCGGAGCGGCGCAGCACCTGCACCGGAGCGAACTCCGGGCAGATCCGGTGCACCGACGCGATGGCGGTGCGCAGCTGTGCGCCCTGGGGACCGGACAAGTCCAGCCTCCCGCTGAGCGGTTGGGTGCCCGGAACCGGGACGCGCCGTGGCCGGCCCACGACCGGTACGGCGGCCCCGGTGCGCGCGGGGTCGAGATAGGGTCCGCTGCCCGCCGGGCGGGGGCGCAGCGTCCGGGGCGGAGCGGACACGGAGGACGATGCTGCGTACATGGGCGATACAGATCCCTTCGTGTACCTGCGGTGCCTGCCTGAGAAGTCCTGCGAGAGGTCCTCGGCGCCCACCCGTCCCGGCCGCCCGGACACACCCTGGGGAGTGAGCCCGTGGAGTGGCGACCGGGTCGGGATGGCGCGTTCCTACCTGACACCCGTCGCCCAGTGGCACACCATCTGGCGCACCCTGGCGAACCGTGGCGAATAGTCGCCCGGCAACCTGCCCGGGGCTACTGTCAACTCAGCCGAGAACCTGGGGGCTTGACGTGAGCGGACAATCCAACACCCGTCTCTCGGACCTGTTCGGCCTGGCCGGCTGGTCCAAGGGCGAACTCGCGAGGCTGGTCAACCGGCAGGCGGCGGCCATGGGCCACCCCCAGCTGTCGACCGACACCTCCCGGGTGCGGCGGTGGATCGACACGGGAGAGATCCCGCGCGATCCGGTGCCGCGGGTGCTGGCGGTCCTGTTCACCGAGCGTCTCGGCCGTGTCGTGACCATCGAGGACCTCGGTCTGGTACGGCACGGGCGTACGGGAAAACGGCCGGACGGCGGGATGGCGGAACATCCCGACGGCATGCCGTGGGCGCCCGAACGAACCGCCGCGGTCCTCACCGAATTCACGGGAATGGACCTCATGCTCAACCGACGCGGCTTGGTGGGCGCGGGTGCCGCGCTCACCGCGGGATCCGTACTCAGCAGCGCCATGTACGACTGGCTGCACACCGACCCCACCCTGAAGGCCGACGCCCCCGTCCTCGACGACCCCCTGCACGCCGACCCCGCTGGGTTCGACCGCTACGAGGCCGCCCCCATCGGATCCGAGGAGATCGAGGAACTGGAGCGCTCCGTAGAGGTGTTCCGTGCCTGGGACGCGGCCCGCGGTGGCGGGCTGCAGCGCAAGGCCGTGGTGGGACAGCTCAACGAGGTGGGCGGCATGCTCGCCTACCGTCACCCCGACCATCTCCAGCGGCGCCTGTGGGGCGTCGCCGCCAACCTCGCCGTGCTCGCCGGCTGGATGTCGCACGACATCGGCCTGGAACCCACGGCCCAGAAGTACTTCGTCATCGCCGCCCACGCGGCCCGTGAGGGCGGTGACCGGCCGCGTGCCGGGGAGGCGCTCTCCAGAGCGGCTCGCCAGATGGTGCACATCGGCCGGCCCGACGAGGCACTCGACCTGATGAAACTCGCCCAGTCGGGCTCGGGTCAGGAGGTGCTGCCGCGCACCCAGGCGATGTTCCACACCATCGAGGCGTGGGCGCAGGCGTCGATGGGCAAGGGCCAGGCGATGCGCCGTACCCTCGGCCAGGCGGAGAGCCTGTTCGTCTCGGACCGCAGCGACGTGCCGCCGCCGAGCTGGATGCAGATGTTCAACGAGGCGGATCTGTACGGTATGCAGGCTCTGGCCTACCGCACGCTGGCCGACCACGACCCGAGCGCGGCCGTGCACGCCCGGCACTACGCGGAGAAGGCCCTGGCCCTCAGGGCCGACAGCAAGCAGGAGCGGTCGAAGATCTTCGACTTCCTCTCCATGGCCTCCGCCTGCTTCATCGCGGACGACCCCGAGCAGGCCGGCCACTACGCCCGGTTGGCCCTGGTGTCGATGGGATCGAACTCCTCGCACCGCACCTGGGACCGGCTGCGGCAGATGTACCGGCTCACCGCCGAGTACTCCAGCTACCCGCGGATCCAGGACCTGCGGGACGAGATCAAGCTCGCGCTGCCCAAGCCCAGGAACAGGGGGACGAACAACAGCGCACAGGCATAGGGGCCGGTGCGCGACCGGACACTGGTTGATCCGGGGTGGCCGACCGCCCTTACCTTATTCACTCACCTTGGCGATGAGCACGCAGGCCTCGTCCTCGCGCTCGGTCTCGCCGAACTCCTCGAGCACGGCCCTGACACAGTCCTGGGCGGTGGGTGCCTGCCCGAACCGCGGGGACAGGCCGAGGAGACGGTCCAGGGAGTCCGCCGCACTGTGCCCGGGCAACAGCCCGTCGGTGTGCAGCAGGAGCAGGTCGCCCGGTTCCAGGGTCACTTCGGCCTGCCCGTAGCCGGCTCCCGAGGTGGCGCCGAGCAGGACGCCGTCCGGCGCGTTCAGCACGCACCCCGTCCCGTCGCGGAACAGCAGCGGGGCGGGGTGTCCTGCCTGTGCCCAGGCCAGGGTGCGGGTCTCGGGGCGGTAGCGGCAGCAGACGGCGCTGCCGAGTGCGGGTTGCACGGTCGTGTCGAGCAACTGGTTCAACAGGGACATGAGTTGTCCCGGCTGGGTGCCGGCCATCGCCATGCCGCGTACGGCGCCCAACAGCATCGTCATGCCCGAGGCGACGGCGACACCGTGCCCGGTGAGGTCACCGACGCTGAGCAGCGTGTCGCCGTCGGACAGGTCCAGCGCGTCGTACCAGTCGCCACCGAGCTGAGCGCCGGCCCCGGCCGGCAGGTGGCGGCCGGCGACGTCGAGAGCGCCCGTCGCATGGCGTGGCGGCCGCGGCGCACCGCGTCCCGCCGGTACCACGGCCACCCGAAGCTCGGTCGCGAGCCGCTGCTGGTTCCGGTCCACCGGGTGGTGTCGACGCAGCGAGTCGCGGGTCTCGCGCACCGTGCGCTGGCTGCGGCGCAGTTCGCTGACGTCCCGTAGCACCGCCCACATCGAGGCGGTGCTGCCGTCGCCGCCGAGGACGGGCTCGCCCATCATGTGCACGGTCCGCACGGTTCCGTCGGGCCGCAGGACGCGGAACTCGCCGTCGATCGGCTTGGCGTCGACCAGGCAGGCGGTCACCATCTCGGTCAGCCCGGGCCGGTCCTCGTCCAGGACCACGGCGGGCAGTTCGTCGAGGGTGAGCGCGGGCGCGGCCGGGTCGCGGCCGAGGATCTGGTAGAGCTCACCGGACCAACTGGCCTCGTCCGTCAGGAGGTTCCACTCCGCGCTGCCGACCCGGCTGAGCAGCGAACCGTGCGGGAGATCGGCGGGAGCGGACCGGTGCTCCGGCGCGGCGTCCGGGACGGGTGGTGGCGGCGCGGGGCCGTCCCGCAGCTGCGCCAAGTGCTCGTCCAGGTCGTTGAGCTGATGGAGCGCCAGGTCGTACAGTGCGCGCTGCCAGCGGTCGCGGGGGTCCGAACCGTCGCCGCGGGTGTCCCGCCGCACGGCGTCCACGTCACCCCTGAGCCGCCGCGTCTGCGATATCAACGCCTCGACCGAGCCGCGCCCGGGCGGCTGGGCGGCGGGGCGGTCCGCGGAGACATGGGACGGCATGACGCACTCCGATGCGGGGACGGTACGGCCAGAGCGGGCGGGGGACCGGTTACGACTGTGGCACAGCCTGCGACGCCCCGTAAGGGATTTGGCAACACCCGATACGGTGGTGCTTCTGGCATATGTCAGAGTCCCCACTGCCTGGTGGACCACTATGAAAGGTGTACGCGACCTGGTGGCGCAAGGCGTAGGACGACTACGCGACTTGGCCTACTTCGGGGGGCCTGCGTATCGCGCTCGGGCGACTGTTCGACGCGTCGGCGTGCACAGTGTCGCGGTCTCGGCCACCCGCGGCAACTCTGTCCGGATTTCGCGTCATGCGAGGGGCACCTGTGGAGTCCTACAGGCATGGACATCACTTTCGAGCAACCCGCTCGCGCCCGGCTGATCACCGCCGAGGACCAGGAGGTGCCGGTGCCCGCCACGCTCCGGTACACCTCCGGTGATCCGCTCGCCGTGTTCATCGACTTCCCGGCCGAGGTCACCCTCGGGGGCGAGGAGGTCACCTGGACCTTCGCGCGCTCGCTGCTGGACCAGGGTCTCGATGTCCCCGCCGGGCGCGGGGACGTGCACATCTGGCCCTGCGGCCGGGGCCGTACGGCCGTGGAGTTCCACTCGCCGCACGGGCTCGCCCTGCTCCAGTTCGACACTCAGGCGCTCGTGCGTTTTCTGCAGCGCAGCCACGAGGTGGTGGCGCCGGGGGAGGAGGACGTCGACGCGGTCGTGGAGCGGGGTCTGAGCGCGTTGTTCGGCGGTGTGTGAGCCGGATCCGGCTCAGACGGCACGTCCTTCCTGTGTTGTTCACTCCCGCCTCACCGCCCCGGAACGGAGCCTGACGGATACCCCGTGCACCCTGGCGCGTGGTGTGCCACCGGAGCACACCCGTGACGAGGACGGGGCGAATGACACCGATCAGCCGAAGAGGCTTCGTGGGGCTGGGCGCTTCCGTGGCGGCGGGCATGGCGGTCGGCGCCGCCGGCCCACGGACGGCGGCCGCGGCCCAGAGCGCGGCGACCGGCACGATCTCGGACGTACGGCACGTGGTCGTCCTGATGCAGGAGAACCGCAGTTTCGACCACTACTTCGGGCGGCTCAAGGGCGTCCGCGGCTTCGCGGACCGCAGCGGCGTCACCCTGAGCGGCGGTTACCCGGTCTTCAACCAGCCCAACGGGCCGGGCCGCCAGTATCCCTGGAAGCTCAGCGCCACCCCCGCCGCCGGCGGCCAGACCGGCGAGACCCTGGCCCAGTGCAACGGCGACCTGCCGCACTCCTGGTCCTCCCAGCACTCCGCCTGGAACAAGGGCCGCCTCGACAACTGGGTCGCGGGAGTCGGCAACGTACGGTCCCTCGGCTACCTGGACCGGTCCGACATCCCCTTCCACTACGCGCTCGCCGACAACTACACGGTCTGCGACGCCTACTTCTGCTCCACCCTCAGCGCCACCGGCCCCAACCGCACCTACCTGTGGAGCGGCAAGGTCGACTCCGCCAGCTACGACGGCGGCGACGAGTCCGGGCTGACCTGGCAGAACTACGCCGAGGCCCTGCAGAACGCCGGAGTGACCTGGAAGGTCTACCAGAACGCCCAGGACAACTACGGGGACAACGGCTGCGCCTACTTCAAGAACTTCGCGGGCGCCAAGGCGGGCAACCCGCTGTACGACCGGGGCATGGCCTCGGTCCCGAAGGTGACGGGCTCCACCCCCGACGACATCGCCGCCGCCATCAAGGCCGACGTCCTCGCGGGTACCCTCCCGCAGGTCTCGTGGGTGGTCGCCGACCAGGCCTTCTCCGAGCACCCCTACGCCCCGCCCGGCGACGGGGCCCACTTCGTCAACCTGGTCTACCAGGCGCTCGCCGCCGACGAGGACGTCTTCGACTCGACCGTCCTGTTCCTCAACTACGACGAGAACGACGGCTTCTTCGACCACGTACCACCCCCGTCGCCGCCGGCCGGCACGGCCGGTGAGTTCCTGAACGGGGTGCCGTACGGCTTCGGTTTCCGCGTTCCGATGATCGTCGTCTCGCCCTGGACGCGGGGCGGCTGGGTCTCCTCCGAGGTCTTCGAGCACACCTCGGTGCTGCGCTTCCTGGAGACCTGGACCACCGCCCTCGGCAAGCCCGCGAAGTGCCCCAACATCAGCGACTGGCGGCGCTCGGTGAGCGGCGACCTGACCGGCGTCTTCGACTTCGCCCACCCGGTCCCCGGCGCCGTGACGCTGCCCGCGACCGGCGTCATCGGCCTCTCCACCTGCGGTCCGCTGCCCAACCCGGTACCCACCACCAACGCCCTGCCCGCCCAGGAGCCCGGCACCCGCCCGGCCCGTGCGCTGCCCTACCAGCCCAACGGATACCTGGACCACCTGGAGTTCGGCACCGCCGGCAAGATCCTCGCCTGGTTCACCATGGCCAACCAGGGCACCCCGGCGACCCGCTCCGCGCACTTCTCCATCCACCCGAACGCCTACCGGGACACCACGCCCTGGCAGTACACGGTGGCCGCGGGCGGCACCGCCTCCGACTCCTTCAACATCGGCACGGGGTACGGCGCCGGGAAGTACGACCTGAGCATGGTCGGTCCCAACCGCTTCCTGCGCCGCTTCCAGGGTGATGCCACCAAGGCCGGCAAGTCGGCCGAGGTGAGCACCCGTTACACCGTGGAGCCCGGGACCGGCAAACTCGCGGTCTGGTTCAAGATGACCAACTCGGGCTCCGCGTCGGTGAGGTTCACCATCACCGCGAACAACTACCGCACCGACGGCCCCTGGACCTACCAGGTGGCCGCCGGTGCCTCGGCCGAGGACTACTTCAACGCGGTTGCCCACCAGGACGGCTGGTACGACTTCACCGTCACGGTGGACTCCGACGCGACCTGGTCGCGCCGGTTCACCGGCCACCTGGAGACGGGCTCGGCGAGCGTCAGCGGCTGACGTCCCCGGCGTACAGGTCCGGGCGTGGGGCGAGTTCGACGGCCGTACGGCCGCCGGACTCCAGCGCCCGGACCCCGGCCTCGGCGACCACGGAGGACGCGTAGCCGTCCCAGACGCTCGGGCCGGTGACCCGGCCCTGCCGGGTGGCGTCCACCCAGGACTGCACCTCGCGGTCGTAGGCGTCGGCGAACCGCACCAGATAGTCCTGGGGCACCTCCTCGCGGGCGGCGCCCGCCGAGGTGACCAGCATGGTGTGGTCCTCGCCGATGCGGGCGCTGCCCCGCTCGCAGACCGCCTCGCAGCGCACCTGGTAGCCGAAGCCGCAGTTGACGAACACCTCGACGTCGACGAGGGCACCGCCGTCGGTCTCGAAGAGCACCAGCTGCGGGTCGATGAGCCCCTCGGGGGCACCGGCGGAGGGCCGCGGCCGCAGCACGGTCACCGCGGTCAGCTCCTGGCCGAGCAGCCAGCGGGCCGCGTCGATCTCGTGCGAGACCGAGCTGTTGATCAGCATGGCGCTGGTGAAGCCGGGCGGCGAGGACACGTTGCGGTGCGTGCAGTGCAGCATCAGCGGCCGCCCCAGGCCGCCGCCGTCCAGCAGTGCTTTCAGGCGCCGGTACTCGGCGTCGTAGCGGCGCATGAACCCGATCTGCGCCAGTCGTCGGCCGAGCCCTGCTTCGGCCTCCACGACCCGGAGCGCACCGGTGGAGTCCGGCACCATGGGCTTCTCGCACAGCACCGGCAGCCCGCGGCCGAAGGCCGCGAGCAGCGGCTCCTCGTGCGCCGGGCCGGGCGAGGCGATCAGCACGGCCTCGACACCGGGTGCGTCCAGGGCGGCCAGCGGATCGGCGTGGACGGTGACCCCGTCCAGACCGGCCACCGCTTCCTTGGCGCGGTCCAGGTCGGGATCCGCGACAGCAGCCACCCGTGCGCCACTGACCACTTGGTCGAGTCGGCGTATGTGGTCGGCACCCATGTGTCCGGCACCCAGCACCGCGACGCCCAGCAGCTCAGCCACGCCTTCACTCCCTCTCGGCCGACGATCACGCTGTAGAGCGTAGACGTCGGCCGGGGGAGCGGGACCGTCAGTACCGGAGCGTCAGTAGCGGAGCACCCCGGCGATGCCGTTCTCGTCGTCCAGGGTGCCGTCCGGCACGAAGCGGACGTCGGCACCGGTCTCCAGGCACTGCTCGACGATCTCGTCCACGATGTCGTCGCGGGAGTCGAGGTCGCCGCTCGCGGCCGGGACCAGGTGGTCGCCGTCGTCGCGGACGGTCGTGCGGTAGTTCTCCTCGACGGCCAGGAGCCGGACACGGCCCTCGCGGGCGCTCTGCCAGACCTCGTCGACGCCGGCCGCGAACGTCTTGTGACCGCGTGCCGATTCCAGTTCCCGGGTCACCGAAGCGGTGTTGCGGCGCGAGTCCGCGTCCAGCAGAGGCCCTATCACCTGCCACACGGCCTCCGGGCCGGCGTGCGTGAGGCCACCGTGCTGCACGGGGATGCTGTGCCTGGCGACGTTGCCGAACTCCTCCCACAGGGACAGCGCGGCCTGCTCACCGGTGATGTAGAGGCGCCGCGGCTCCTCCCGCAGCAGGGCGGCCATCAGGGTGTCCGCGTCCCGCAGGAAACGCTTGGTGTCCTCGTCGCGGAAGATGCTGGGCGTGTCGCCGATGCGCTGCAGCCGCTCGGCGTCGAAGTTCTCCTGGCCGCGGGACAACGGGAAGCCGCCGGCCCGGCTCTCGGTGACCCGGTCGACCCCGCCGTTCCACAGCGTGACGCGGTCGGCCGAGATCGACAGCACCCAGAACGGCCGCTCGGCGGCCCGGGCCGAGACCAGGTTGCGGGTGAGGAAGGTGTCCGAGAGCACCACGCGCTCGGGCACACTGCGGGCCAGCGACCACACCTGGTGCTCACCTGGCGCGGCGAAGATCACCAGACCGTCCTCGGCGTGCGCCAGATCGATCTCGGCGAGGGCCCGGTCGAGCTGGTCGAAGACGTCGCTGCGCCGCTCCCGGGTGACCGCGGGATCGGTCTCCAGCTGCTTCTTCGCCTCGGCCACGACATTGCGCAGCCGGACCGGATCCTGTGCGTTGTCGGGCTCGCGGCGGTGCGTCGGCGTCAGCACCGAGACGGCGGGGTAGGGGCGCGGGCGGCGCAGCTCGGCGAGGGTCGAAGGACTGAGTGCGTGCTCCATACCAGCACCATAGGACCGATTCGCCATTGCGGCATTTGGGGTAATAAGCCTCAGTGGGATTCACCCGGAGGTGAGCGCGATGGCCCGGCTGAGCGTCGACGGTGACGAGGTGGTCGTGCGTCTGGGAGGGTGGGAGCGGCTGCTCGCCCACCGCCGCGGAGTGCGGGTGCCGCTCGCACAGGTGCGCGGGGCCTCGGTGGAGCCCGACTGGTGGCGGGTGCTGCGCGGCGAACCGCACCCCGGTCACTTCCGGCCCGACCGGTTCTGCGTCGGCGCCTGGCGGTACCCGGGCGGGACGGACTTCGTCGCCGTCCACGAACACGGCCCGGTCGTCCTGGTCGACCTGGAGCCGTCCGCCCCCTTCGCCCGGCTCGCGGTGTCCGCGGCCGACGCCGACGCGGCCGTGGCGGCCATCAAACGCACGCCGTAACCGTGTTGAGGCCGGCTGCCCGATGACGGCGGCCGGGGGCTCCGGTTACCGTACCGGCCAGTAACCGGATCGCGCCCCAGGAGGCCCCATGCCGCAGCTCGAAGTCGACGGAGCGACGCTGACGTACGACGACGAGGGCCCCCGGGACGGCGCCGCCGCGCCCCTGGTGTTCATCCACGGCTGGACCGCCGACCGGCACCGCTGGGACCACCAGATGGCCCACTTCGGCGAGAGCCGCCGGGTGATACGCCTCGACCTTCGCGGTCACGGCGAGAGCACGGGAGCGGGGGTGAAGACGATCGAGGCACTCTCCCAGGACGTCGTCGCCCTGCTCGACCATCTCGGAGTGGATCGTTTCGTCCCCGTCGGCCACTCCATGGGCGGCATGATCTCCCAGACCCTCGCGCTCACCCACCCCGGGCGGATCGAGCGGATGGTGCTGGTCAACTCCATCGGCCGGATGACGTACAGCCGCGGCCGCGGTCTGCTGATGGCGGCCTCCACCCTGGTCCCCTTCAAGCTGTTCGTCGCGGCCAACATCCAGCGCGCCTTCGCCCCCGGCCACCCGCGTGACGAGATCCGCGCATACGTCCGCGCGTCGGCGGACACCCCGCGAGAGGTGGTGATGACGCTGTACGGCGCCATGCGGGCCTTCGACGTCCTGGACCGGGCGCCGGAGATCACCGCGCCCACCCTGATGGTGCACGGCTATCACGACATCCAGTTGCCGGTCGGACAGATGCTGCGGATGGCCAAGGCCTGCCCGGACGCCGAGGTCCGGATCATCGACGCGGGCCATGAGCTCCCCGTGGAGCGGCCGGCCGAGCTGACGGCGGTGCTGGACCGGTTCGTGACGACGGCGGAGTGACGCGAGGACGCGACGACGGCCGATGACCGGCGCCCCGGTGAAAACCGGGGCGCCGGTTCCGTTTGGCGAACATTTTGCAGTTGGCCTGTTCTTGCGGCCGGAGCCCGGTGCGGAGCGCCGTCGCGGGCCTCGGGCGGGCAAAGCGCGGCCGAAAGGGTGAGCAGGGGCAGCCGTCCGTGTTACGGCGAGGTTGACCGGGCCGGGTGCGGGGCGCACGCTCGATATATAGGTGCTGAATACAAGTGGTTCGCTCGGGCAATCGGCTCCGCCGCGGAATCGCAGGTTGGCGCATGTCGCCCGGCAGACCGGCAGCAGGAGGTAACGCATGTGTGGCATCACCGGCTGGGTCTCCTTCGACCGTGACCTCACCACCGAGACGCACGCATTGGATGCAATGACGGAGACCATGGCCTGTCGCGGCCCCGACGACCGGGGTACCTGGAGCGAGGGCCCCGCCGCTCTGGGCCACCGCCGGCTCGCGATCATCGACCTGCCCGGCGGCCGCCAGCCCATGACCGTCCGCACCCCGGACGGCACCGTCGCGATGGTCTACTCCGGCGAGGCCTACAACTTCACCGAGCTGCGCCGCGAACTCGCCGACCGCGGACACCGGTTCACCACCGACTCCGACACCGAGGTGGTACTGCGGGGCTACGTGGAGTGGGGGGACGCCGTCGCCGAGCGGCTGAACGGCATGTACGCCTTCGCGGTCTGGGACGGCCGGCACGACAAGCTCGTGATGATCCGCGACCGCATGGGCATCAAGCCGTTCTACCTCTACCCGACCCCGGACGGCGTCCTGTTCGGCTCCGAGCCGAAGGCGATCCTGGCCAACCCGCTGATCCGCCCCCGGGTCGGCCTGGACGGGCTGCGTGAACTGTTCACCATGGTCAAGACCCCCGGGCACGCCGTGTGGGAGGGCATGCGCGAGGTGGAGCCCGGCACCGTCGTCACCGTCGACCGGCGCGGACTGCGCACCCGGACCTACTGGCGGCTGGAGACGCGTCCGCACGCCGACGACCGTGACACCACCGTCGCCACCGTCCGCGAGCTCCTCGACGACGTCGTGCGCCGCCAGCTGGTCGCCGACGTGCCCCGCTGCACCCTGCTCTCCGGCGGCCTCGACTCCTCCGCCATGACCGCGCTGGCCGCCCAACAGCTCGCCGTGCAGGGCGAGAAGGTCCGCAGTTTCGCCGTCGACTTCGTCGGCCAGACCGACAACTTCGTCGCCGACGAGCTGCGCTCCACCCCCGACACGCCGTTCGTGCACGACGTGGCACGGCTCGCCCGCACCGACCACCAGGACATCGTCCTGGATGTGAACAGCCTCGCCGACCCCGCCGTCCGCGAGCGGGTGATCCAGGCCCGTGACCTGCCGGCCGGGTTCGGGGACATGGACGCCTCGCTCCTGCTGCTCTTCCGGGCCGTCCGCGACCAGTCCACCGTCGCGCTGTCCGGAGAGTCCGCCGACGAGGTGTTCGGTGGCTACCTGCAGTTCTTCGACGAGGACGCCCGCACGGCCGACACCTTCCCCTGGCTCTACCTGGCCGGCCGGCACTTCGGCGACGACACCGACGTACTGCGCACGGACCTCACCAAGTCCCTCGATCTGGAGTCGTACATCGCCGACGGCTACCGCTCCGCCGTCACCGGCGTCCAACGCCTCGACGGCGAGAGCGACTTCGAGTTCCGGATGCGCCGGATGAGCTATCTGCACCTCACCCGTTTCGTCCGCATGCTGCTCGACCGCAAGGACCGGATGAGCATGGCCGTCGGCCTGGAGGTCCGGGTGCCGTTCTGCGATCACCGGCTGGTCGAGTACGTCTACAACGCGCCCTGGGCACTGAAGTCCTTCGACGGCCGTGAGAAGACCCTGCTGCGCGAGGCCACCAGGGACGTCCTGCCGCAGTCCGTGTACGACCGGGTCAAGAGCCCCTACCCGTCCACCCAGGACCCGGAGTACGGCCGTGCCCTCCAGGACCAGGTCAAGGACCTGCTGGCCCAGCCCGGCCACCGGGTCTTCGACCTCGTCGACCGCGAGAAGGCGGACCGCGCGGCCCACCGGACCGGGCTCAACGGACAGGGCGCCCGGCGCGGCCTGGAACGCACCCTCGACCTGGCCCACTGGCTCGACCTCTACGCCCCCGACCTCACCCTGTCCTGAGGCTCAGCCCGACGAGCCGGCGCGGGTGCCGTCCGCCGGGCAGGAGCTGCCGTCGGCCGGCAGCGTGCCGTACAGCAGGAAGTCGTCGACCTTGCCGTGCACGCAGGTGGAGGACGTGTAGCCGGTGTGGCCGTCGCTCCTGTTGTCCAGCACCACGGCCGACGGCCCGAGGCGCTTCGCCGTCTCGACCGCCCAGCGGTACGGCGTCGCCGGGTCGCCGCGCGTGCCCACCAGCAGGATCGGGGCCGTCGGCACGTCCTTCACCTCGTCGCGGATGAAGTCCGTGCCACGCGGCCGTCCGTAGCAGAGCAGTACCTGGGTGAGGCGGAACCGGCCGAAGACCGGGGAGGCCTGCTGGTACTCCTCGCGGAGCCGGTCGACGTCCCGGGCGACCTGCCGGGCGCTCGGCCGATCGGGGTCGTCGGCGCAGGTGATCGCCATCAGTGCGGCCGACAGGTTGTCCACGGGGATGCCGGCGCTGCCGACCGGCCCGCTGCCGCGCGGCTGCCCGACCGGCAGGGCGTAGCCGCCCGACGCGATGTTCTGCGCCCCCCGGGTGTCACCGTCCTCGATCAGGGAGGCCAGCGCCCGCTGCAGCAGCGACCACTGGTCCCTGCTGTACAGTGCCTGGACGATGGCGCCCACCAGGTCCTGACCGGTGAAGGGACCGCCGAAGTCGGACGGCACCGGGTTCTCGTCCAGCGAGCGCACCAGTTCCACCACCGCCTCCCCGGCCTTGCGCCGGTCCTGCCCGAACGGGCACCCCAGGTCGGTGACGCACCAGTCGAGGAAGTCGTCCAGCGCCGTCTGCTGCCCCTGGGCGCCCGCCACTCCCTGCTCGGCCATCGACTCGGTCAGCGTGTCCACACCGTCCAGGGCCATGCGGCCCACCTTGTCCGGGAACTGTGCCGCGTACACCGCGCCGAGCTTGGTGCCGTAGGAGAACCCGAGATAGTTCAGCTTCTTGTCGCCGAGCGACTGGCGGATGACGTCCAGGTCCCGGGAGGCGTTCACGGTGCCTATGTGGGCCAGCACGGGGCCGGAGTGCTCGGTGCACCGGACCGTCAGCTGCTCGAGAGTCTTCATCAGGGCCTGCGGATGGGCGACGTCGGGGAGCTTCTGGGCGCCGGCGTCCGCCGAGGGGTCGTCGAGGCCGTCGCCGCAGCTGACGGGGGAGGAGCGGCCGACCCCGCGCGGATCGAAGCCGACCACGTCGTAGCCGTTGGTCAGGCTCAGGAAGTCCTTGCCGTCGAGCCCGAGCCCGGTGACGCCCGAACCGCCGGGGCCGCCGAAGTTCAGCAGCACCGAGCCCCGCGACTTCCCGGTCGCCCGGTAACGGGACAGCGCCAGGTCGATGGTGCCCTCGGCCGGCTTCGCGTAGTCGAGCGGGACGGTCACCCGGGCACACTGCATGTCCTTGGGCAGCGCCCCGTCCTCGCACGCCGTCCAGTGGGCCTTCTGCCGGTAGAAGCGGCTCAGGTCCGGCTCGTTGCCGATCGCCGTGGCGGTCGCGGGAAGCCCGGCGCCGATCAGGGCCAGCGCGACGGCTCCGGCTCCGGCGCAGCGACGCGCGGCGGGCCGGTTAGGGGGCATGGCCGGCATCGAGGGCCTCCAGGGACGCTCCGTGGCGGACCGGAATCAGGGCTTTCGACGACCATAAGCGGGTCCTGGCGGGTACGCCTCCCGGCGAGCGGGCCGGAGCGGACTGCCGTACCCGGGCATGATCATCGGCTTCAGGTTCCCTACAGGGTTTTGCCCCGAGTTCGATATCGATGTCACTCGATTGGGTTAAATGTAGATAAGCCATAACTCGGACGGCGTATCCCCGTTTTAGAAGGTGCGGGCGACCGCCCGCAACAATGTCTGGAAGGCAGGGAACCTATGAAGCGGGTTACCCGAAACGGTGTGATCGCCGTCGCCGCCGCCTCCGGTGCGATGGCCTTCGCGGCCCCGTCCTGGGCCGACGCCGGCGCGGACGGCGTCGCGGACGGCTCGCCCGGAGTGATCTCCGGCAACGGCATTCAGCTGCCGGTGCACGTCCCGGTGAACGTGTGCGGGAACACCGTGAACGTGGTGGGGCTCCTGAATCCGGCGGCCGGCAACACCTGTGAGAACATCGGCGGCGACTCGGCCACGACCGGTGGCGCCACGACCGGTGGCCCCACGACCGGCGGCGCCTCGGCGCGGGGCGCCGAGGAGGACTCGCCCGGGGTGCTCTCCGGCAACGGCGTCCAGTTGCCGGTCGACCTTCCGGTGAACGTGAGCGGCAACAGCGTGAACGTGGTCGGGGCGCTCAATCCGGCCACCGGCAACACCTCCGTGAACACCTCCGGTGAGACCCCGACCACGGAGCCGCCGAGCACGCCGCCCCCCACCCCGGTCAAGACCCACCCCGGTCCCAAGGCCGACTCCTCCGCCGCACCGTCGGTCGCGGCGGGCACGCTGGCCCACACCGGGGCGGACCTCACGGGTGCCGCCGTCGCGGGCAGCGCGGCGCTGCTGGTCGCAGGAACCGTCCTGCACCGGCGTTTCCGCACGGGCCGCACGCGCTGACCCTCCGGCGAGCCGCCGAGGCGGCTCGCCGGGATCCGTGCGTGCGGGCCCCGCGGGACCCCGACCGGTGGGGCCGGTGCCGTGCGCGCGTCCTGGCGGACCGCCCCCGTCGACAAGCCCGCCGACGGGCCCCGCCGGGCCTTCGGACGACTTGATCCCGGCGTGGTGCCGGGCCCGGTGATCGGGAAGGATGCTGCGGGCGCGGCGCCGCCTGCCGCGCCCGTGCGCCCCCTCACCTCAGAACGGAGCCCGTCGATGACCTCCCCGGCCCCCCAGGACCTCGTCGTCACCCAGGCCATGCCCGAGGACTGGCCCGTGGTCCGCGGCTGGGCCGTGGACGAGGGCTGGAATCCCGGGCTGTCGGACCTCCCCGCCTTCTTCGCCCAGGACCCCGGAGGGTTCTTCATCGGCCGGGTCGACGGCACGCCGGTGTCGGCCGTCTCCGTCGTCAACTACGACGCCCACTACGCGTTCCTCGGCTGGTACCTGGTCCGCCCTGACCTGCGCGGCCAGGGCCACGGCCTTGCCACCTGGAAGACCGCCCTGGCGCACGCCGGCACTCGTACGGTGGGTCTCGACGGGGTGGTGGCCCAGCAGGACAACTACCGCCGGTCGGGCTTCGAACTGGCCTACCGCACCGCCCGGTTCGTGGGTTGCGCCCCGGTCGCCGGGATCCCCGCGGGGGTCCGCCCGGCACGCGCCGCCGACCTGCCGGCCGTCACGGCGTACGACGGCGTCTGCTGTCCGGCCGACCGGCCGCGGTTCCTGGCCGCCTGGCTGACCGCCACCGGCCACCGGGCCTTCGTCCGCCACGACGGCGACCGCCTCACCGGCTACGGCGTGATCCGCCCCGGCCACGACTGTCTGCGCGTCGGCCCCCTGTTCGCCGACACCGCCGAGGACGCCCGCGCCCTGTTCACCGCGCTCATGGCCGAGGCGGCCGGCCGTCAGGTCGCCGTCGACGTGCCCGAGACCAGCACGGTGGGTGTCGCCCTCGCCGAAGAGGCCGGATTCACCCCCTCCTTCGAGACCGCCCGGATGTACACGGGCCCGGTCCGCGACTACGCCCTGGAGCGGGTCTTCGGGGTGACGACGCTCGAACTCGGCTGAACCGACGTGCCGCCGCGTGCCGTTCCGGGCCGGCCGCCCGGGAAGGCGTACCGGCGGCCCAGCGCGACGACCGCGAGCGCGACCGGGACCGGCGGCAGCGCGGCCCAGGGCAGCGCTGCCGGGCCGAACCGGTCCAGGGCGAGGCCGCCGACCAGGGAGCCGGCGGCCTCGCCCGTGTTGTGGACGGTGGTCTGCAGCGAGGTCGCGGCCTCGGCGCCGGCGGGTCCCGAGGCGCCCAGCAGCGCCGTCTGGATCAGGGTGGGTGCCCCGCCGAAGGCCACGCCCCACGGGGCGACGGCGCCGACCAGCACGACGGGCGTGCCGGCGTACCGGCCGAGCACCAGCAGTACGGAGGCGAACAGCGCCAGCGGGGTGAGCAACGTGGCCCGCGGGTACCGGTCGACCGGAAGGCGGGTGACCCGGATCCTGCCGTATCCCGCCGGGCCCGGGCAGATCCATCCGCCGCGCGAGTGCGTGACCCCGGGGGCGGCCGCGCTGCTGAGCGGGCACGTCGAGCGCGAGCGCGTCCAGGCCCGGATCGACTGCCTGGCCCGCAACCGGGACCGCCTCGTCGGGTACCTGGCGGTGGTGCGGCCGCGGGGCGACCGGCAGGGGTCGTCCCCGCGGCCGCCCCGGAGTGTTCTTCCGGTGTCCGCCGCGGCCTCGCCGCTCGCTGTGCGGCGGGCCGCAGGACGGGGCGTGCGTGGCCGAAGGCGGGGAGCCCCGGGCTCAGCGGCGGCCCCTGGACCGGTCGAGTGCCGCCACTCCCACTGCCGCCAGCGCGATCTGGATGAACCACTCGATCCAGTCCGGCCCCTTGGTGTCCGCCACGCCGAAACCGGCCGCGATCGCCGACCCCAGCAGCGCCGCCACGACACCGACGACGATGGTCAGCAGAATGCCGATGTGCTGGCGGCCGGGGACGACCAGGCGCCCCAGCACACCGATGATGATACCGATGATGATGGCACTGATGATGCCCGAGATCTCCATGTCCGCCCCTCTTCGTCGATGCCCCGCTGAGTCAAATCTGCCCGCTCGATGCACGCGCAGTCTCCTCCGGTTGTTACAGCGGTTTTCTGTTCATCGATCAGACATGCCATGTACCTTTCAATGAGTCGACGCGTGTAGAAATCTCAACCAGGTTCTACGCGCGAAGAGTTGGCGCCCCCACCGCCTCAACCCCACCCCCTCATGGAGGTTCGCCGGATGTCCGGATCCAGCAGATCCCGCCACAGAATCACCACCGCCCTGGCCGGGTTCGCCCTGTTCGCCGCGGGAGCCGCCCTCCAGATCGGCACCGCGGCCGCCCCCGCCCACGCGGCCACCACCTACCGCGTCCTGTTCGACGACGGGCACGCCGAGGAGGCCGGCAACGCGGACTGGATCATCTCCACCAGCAAGCCCGACCCGCTCTCCCAGGACTCCTCGCCCTCCTCGGAGACGGACTGGACCGGAGCCCTGTCGTCCTGGGGCGTCGCCCTCCAGAAGACCGGCAGCTACAGCCTCAAGACCGCCACCAGCGCGCTGGCGTACGGCGGTTCGTCGACCACCGACCTGTCGAACTTCGACGCGCTGGTGCTGCCCGAGCCCAACACGCTGTTCACGACCGCCGAGAAGACGGCCATCATGAACTTCGTGAAGAACGGCGGGGGCCTGTTCATGGTCTCCGACCACACCGGCGCCGACCGCAACAACGACGGCTACGACGCCGTCGAGATCTTCAACGACCTGATGACGAACAACAGCGTCGACTCGACCGACCCGTTCGGTTTCTCGATCGACACGCTCGACATCAGCTCCGGCTACCCGGCGGCGATCAGCGACAGCACCAACCCGGTGCTGCACGGATCCTTCGGGACCGTCACCAAGAGCCTGATCGCCGACGGGACGACGGCGACCCTGAAGCCGTCGGACAACTCCGCCGTCAAGGGCCTGCTCTACCGCAGCGGTTACTCCGGCAACACCGGCGCCTTCTTCGCCACCAGCACCTTCGGCAGCGGACGCGTGGCCTTCTGGGGCGACACCTCACCCGTCGACGACGGCACCGGCCAGTCCGGCAACACGCTGTACGACGGCTGGAACGACAGCGGCGCCACCGACGCGGCGCTCGCCCTGAACGCCACCGCCTGGCTCGCCGGGGGCGGCAGCAGCGGTGGCGGCGGCGGAGGCGGTGGCGGCACCTGCACCGCGGCCCAGCTGCTCGGCAACCCCGGCTTCGAGTCCGGCAACACCACCTGGACCGGCAGCAGCGGGGTCATCACCAACTCCAGCGGCGAGACCGCCCGCACCGGCTCGTACAAGGCCTGGCTCGACGGTTACGGATCGGCCCACACCGACACCCTGTCCCAGTCGGTGACCATCCCGTCCGGCTGCTCCGCGACGCTCAGTTTCTATCTCCACGTGGACACCGCGGAGACCACCACCAGCACCGCCTACGACAAGCTGACGGTGACCGCCGGATCCACCACCCTGGCCACGTACTCCAATCTCAACGCGGCTTCCGGATACGTCCTGAAGAGCTTCGACGTCTCCTCCCTGGCCGGCACCACGGCCACCATCAAGTTCTCCGGTGCCGAGGGGTCGACCCTCCAGACGTCGTTCGTCGTCGACGACACCGCGCTCAACGTGAGCTGATCCCGGCGGACGGTTCCGGCGCGGCTGCCGGAACCGTCCGCTCCAGCGCGTTCCAGCCGGAGACCCGCACCCGGGGATCCGAGCCGTGCAGGTCGGCTGTGCGGTAGGTGGCCGTCACGGTCGCCGACTCGCCCGGCCACAGGCTCACCTCGTTGTCCGACCACCGGACCGGCAGCACGGGCCTGCCGTCCGCGTCGACCAGATGGACGTCCGTCAGCAGGGCCGGAGTCCTCCCGGTTCCCGTGTTGCGGACGGTGACCGTGGTGGTGGACGTGCCGTCGGCCTGCGTCGTCGACGCCGTCGCCGTGACCGGCACCCGGGCCATCGACGCCAGCCCCTTCAGGTCCGCGTAGCCGGTCGTCGGGGTGTGCCACCAGTCGGTCTTCGCCCAGTCGAGGGAGTCGGCCCTGGTGGAGAGCCAGTAGACGTTGCGGCTCACCTCGTGGCCGGCCGCGTCGGTCAGGACCAGCCGCGCCAGGTACGTGGACGGCAGTCCGCTCACCGACGCCGGCAGGGTGAGCGCCGTGGTGTGCGCGCCGTCGCCCTTGACCGAGACACCGGCGACCGACTTGTCGTACCGCTGCGTTCCGTCGGGGTCGAAGAGCGTCACTCGCGCGGTGAGGCCGGACGCCGCGGCGTGCCGGTTGTTCACCACGGCCACCGTGCGGTCGTCGTAGGAGTACTGCACGTGCAGCGGCTCGTTGGCCTTCTTCGCGCCGAAGTAGGCACCGCCCTGATCGAGATAACGGTCCATCAGTTGCCAGTGCAGGGACGTCCAGCCGCTGTTGAACATCCAGTACACGACCCCCGTGGACGGCGCCGCGGCGTCGGTCTGGTTGCGTCCGTACGCCTCGTACTGGGCCCGGACGTTCTCGTACTGGGCGAGCTGCGCCTTGCGGACGTAGTCGGTGAGGCTCTTCGGGGCGCCGTACCGGCCGGTGAGGGCGTCGTCGTAGACCTTGAGGGTGCCGAAGACCGGGGACGGGGAGCGGTGGTACTGCTTGAGGTCCGGGTTCTTCCAGAGGGTGTCGAGCTCGGCCGGGGTCATCATGCGGCGCAGGGTGTCCAGGGTGGGGATGTCCGGGCCCGCGCTGGTCTCGGAGTTGAAGCCGGTGGCGCCGCCCTCCCGCTTGGCGTACCAGTAGTTCGGCGGGATCCAGTCGTAGGGCCCGGTCATCTTCATGCCTGAACTGCCCAGCTGCGGAGTGGAGTTGTCGGAGGCGGCGGAGATCACCGGGACGGACCAGTCGGCCGCGTCCAAGGCGTCCAGGTAGAGCTTCTCGATCTTCGCGTCGGGTGCGAAGTCGCTGCCGATCAGGAAGGAGACGACGCTCGGGTGGTCCCGCAGCCGGGCGGCTTCGGCGGCCATGGAGGCCTGTGCGACCGGGTAGTCGGCGGCCGTCCACTTCTCGCCGCGCTCGCCGTCGCCGTTGACCTGCCCCTCCCACTTGTCGCAGCACTCCCAGCCGGGCAGGGTGAGGATGCCGTACCGGTCGGCGAGGTCGAAGAACTCGTCCGGCTCGATGTGCCCTTCCAGCCGGATGGCGTTGAGCCCGAGGTCGAGCGCGTACTTCAGCCGGTCCTCGGCATAGGTCCGGTCCCAGCGCAGGAACTCGTCCGGTGACCAGCCGCCGCCCTTGATCAGCAGCCTGCGGCCGTTGACCGAGTACTGGCGTGCGCCGTCGGAGTTCAGCGGTGCCCGCACGTCACGGACGCCGAAGCGTTCGTGCGCGGTGTCCGAGGCCGTGCCGGCGACCGAGGCGGTGAGATCGAGGTCGTACAGCGGCTGACCGCCCATGCCGGCCGGCCACCACACCTTCGGGGAGGTGAGGTGCAGTCCCGGCACGTCGGCGGGGGTGAAGGTGACGGTCTTGGTCTGGTGCGCGGCGAGCGCGACCGACCTGGACACGGCCACTCCGGCGACCGTGCCGGAGACCTCGGCGGTGACCGGCCGGTCCGAATCGTTGCGGGCCTCGGCCTTCACCGTCAGGTCGGCCGTCGCCAGGGAGGGCACCGCCAGCTCGGTGACCACGTGCGCGTCGCGCAGCGCGACCGATCCGCCGCGCCGGACCACGACGTCACGGACGATGCCCATGTTCTGGTCGGGCGGCGGCTGGAGCCAGTCGATCCAGCCCATGGTGAGGTTCTTGTCCGGATCGTTGGGCTGGATGCGGAAGGCGACCGTGTTGGTCCCGGACCGGACCAGCGAGGTGACGTCCAGTTCGTGATGCGTGTAGGCGCCGGTGACGTCGGCGGTCGTCGCCACCCGGTGGCCGTTGACGTAGACGTCGGCCGCCGAGATCACCCCGCTGAAGTCGAGGTAGGTGCGCCGCGAGGTGTCCGTCACGGTGAAGTCGCTGCGGTACCACCAGGGCACCTGGAAGGGCGACTTGGGGATCTTCTGGAGGTTGGTGGAGACGAACGGGTCGTCGTACGCGCCGTCGGCGAGGAGCGCGGCCAGTACGGTGGACCGGGGGCCCGCCGGATACCAGCCCCTGGCGGGATAGCCGGGGGAGGAGACCGCCGCAGCCGAGTCGCTCACGTCGGCCGTCGACCGGATGGCGTATCCGGACAGTGCGGTCCGCGATCCGGCGGCGGACGGCACACGGGTGATCCGGGCGGGCCCGTGGGCCGGGTCGCGGGCTCCGGCCCAGGCACTGGTGTTGAGTGAACCGAGCAGGCCGAGGGCCACGGCGGCCGTGGCGAGGCGGTGTCCGGGGGCGCGGCGAGGGAACACGTGGTCTCCAGGCTCGTAAAGTTAGGAAACTTTACTAACCCGGCTCAAGCTAGGGTCCCGAGAGGGTGGTGTCAATCACCGTGGTGTCCGCGCGAGTTGGCGGCGGCGGATTCAGGACGTGCCCGACCTGCGCTGGAAGACCAGGTCACGGGCGGTGCCGAGGGCCGTGGCCACCGCGCCGAGCAGTACCGCGTCCTCGCCGAGCCGGCTGGGCGCGAGCTTCGGACGCAGCGGGGTGAGCGTGCGCAGATGCTCCCGTACCGGCCGCAGCAGCAGGTCGACGCTGTGGCCGACCCCGCCGCCGAGCACCACCAGGTCGGGGTCGAGTACGGCGGCGGCCGCGGCCACCGTGTGGGCGATCCGCTCGCCCTCCAGGCGCACCGCCTCGACGGCGGCGGGGTCGCCCTGGCGGGCCGCGTCGAACACGGACTTCGCGGTGAGCTGACCGGTCATCCCGAACCGGCGTGCCGCCTCGACCACGGCCACCCCCGACACCGCGTCCTCCAGCCGCTCCGGCTTGCGCTGCCGTCCCGGCCAGGGCAGGAAGCCGATCTCCCCGGCGAGCCCGTGGGCCCCCGTGAACAGCCGCCCCTCGCTGACGACCCCCATCCCCAGGCCGGTCCCGATCATGATGTACGCGAACAGCCGGCTGCCCGCCCCGGCGCCGTACGTGTACTCGCCGAGTGCCGCGAGATTGGCGTCGTTGTGCACCTCCAGCGGGACGCCCAGCTCCTCGTGCATCCGGTCGAAGAGCCCGGCGCGCCCCCAGCCGGGCAGGTGCATCGCGTACCGCACCCGCCGCTGCCGCTCGTCGTACACGCCCGGCGTGCCGACCACGCCGTGCACCACCTCGGCGGGATCGACGCCCGAGTTGGCGACGACCTGCCGTGCGGTGGTGACCAGCAGGTCGGCCATGGCGCCGGAGCCCCGGGCCCGGTTGCGCACGTCGGAGCGGGCGACCAGGGTGCCGTCCAGGTCGGCGACCGCCACCCGCAGCCAGCCGCGTCCCACGTCGACGCCGAGCGCGTGACCGGCCGCCGGGTCGGGGGCGTACAGCACGGCGGTGCGGCCGCGCTCCGGGGCGTGCGTGCCGGCCTCCCGGACCAGGCCCGCCGACTCCAGTGCCGCGAGCGCGCTGGACACCGTCGGTTTCGACAGGCCGGTCTCACGGGCGAGTTGGGCGCGGGAGGCGGACCCGAGCCGGCGCAGCCGGTCCAGCAGCAGCCGCTCGTTGGTGCTGCGCAGTCGCTGCCGGCTCCAGGGCTGTTCCTGCTGCTCTACGACGTCGCTGGCGGCCATCACACCATTCTCACCGATTCCCGACGCATACTTGACGCATCTAGTAAGGCTCCTTAACTTTATCGGCCATCCCGCCGAATCGGCCGCCGTCCGTCGGCCGCGTCCCGCCCCGTCCCCAGCGCCTCGCTCAGGAGCCCCCATGTCCGGTAGTCCCGGCAGTCCCCTCGGTCCCGGTAGTCCGCCGTCCGACGGCGGTTTCGTCCGGCGCGTCGGCCTGTTCCAGGCCACCGCCATCAACATGAGCCAGATGTGCGGCATCGGCCCGTTCGTGACCATCCCGCTGATGGTGTCCGCGTTCGGCGGCCCGCAGGCCGTGATCGGCTTCGTCGCGGGCGCCCTGCTCGCGCTCTGCGACGGTCTCGTCTGGGCCGAGCTCGGCGCCGCGATGCCCGGCTCCGGGGGCAGTTACGTCTATCTGCGCCAGGCCTTCCAGTACCGCACCGGACGTCTGATGCCGTTCCTGTTCGTCTGGACGGCGATGCTCTTCATCCCGCTGATCATGTCGACGGGCGTGGTCGGCTTCGTGCAGTACCTGGGTTATCTGGCCCCCGGCCTCGGCCAGACCTCCGGCGACCTCATCGGGCTCGGCATCATCGTGCTGGTGGTGCTGCTGCTCTGGCGGGGCATCGAGCACATCGCCCGGATCACCGCCGTGATGTGGACGGTGATGATCGCCTCGGTGCTGCTGGTGATCGTCGCCGCGGCCTCCGACTTCAGCCCGCACCTCGCCTTCACCTACCCGGCGCACGCCTTCGACCTGACCAGCGACCACTTCTGGGTGGGCTTCGCCGCGGGCCTGACCATCGGCATCTACGACTACCTCGGCTACAACACCACCGCCTACATGGGCGCCGAGATCAAGGACCCCGGCCGCGTCCTGCCGCGCTCCATCCTCTTCTCGATCGTCGGCATCATGGCGATCTACCTGCTGCTGCAGATCGGCACGCTCGGGGTCATCGACTGGCACCGCATGACGAACGCGCACGACATCGCCTCGACCTCGGTGGCCTCCGCGGTCCTGGAGGAGACCTGGGGCAAGGGCGCCGCCGACACGGTGACCGTACTGATCCTGATCACGGCCTTCGCCTCGGTCTTCACCGGCCTGCTCGGCGGTTCCCGGGTGCCCTACGACGCGGCCCGCGACCGGGTCTTCTTCCGCCCCTACGAGAAGCTCCACCCCAAGCACCGCTTCCCGATGCTGGGCCTGGCGACCATGGGCGTGATCACCGCGATCGGCTTCCTGATCGGCCGCCACACCGACCTGGCCACGCTGATCCAGCTGCTCACCACCGTGATGGTGATCGTGCAGGCGCTGGCCCAGATCCTCGCGCTCAGTGTGCTGCGGCGCCGCCAGCCGACGCTGAAACGGCCGTACCGTATGTGGCTCTACCCCGTGCCGAGCGTCATCGCCTTCGCCGGCTGGTGCGTGATCTACGGGTACGCCGACAAGAACTCCCCGGGCCGCCACCCCATCGAGTGGTCCCTGGCCTGGCTCGTCCTCGGGTGCGTGGCGTTCCTGATCTGGGCGCGCCTGGAGAAGGTGTGGCCGTTCGGCCGCAAGGAGATCAGCGAGGAGTACCTGACACCGCAGGACCCGGTCGCGGTCTAGAGACTCCGGGACCCACGTCAGCCTCACCCGGCACGGGCGACTCCCGTCGGGTGAGGCCTTTTTCGTGCCGGACACCGCGCGTGCTCCTCGCGCGGCTTGACATGCAGGCAATTGCCTGCATAACGTTGAGTGTGCGATCAGGGGACGACAGCGGGATGGACCAGGTCTTCAAGGCGCTGGCCGACGACACGCGCAGACGGTTGCTGGACCGGCTGCACGAGCAGAACGGCCAGACGCTGGGGGAGCTGTGCGAGCGCATCGCGATGACCCGGCAGTCGGTGACCCAGCATCTGGCCGTCCTGGAGGCCGCGAACCTGATCAGCACGGTGCGGCGGGGGCGGGAGAAGCTGCACTACCTCAACCCCGTGCCGCTCCAGGAGATCCAGGAGCGGTGGATCGACAAGTTCGAGCGCCCGCGGCTGCGTGCGCTCGGCGACCTGAAGCGACGAGCCGAGGAAACCATGAGCGACAAACCCAGCTATGTCTATGTCACCTACATCGCCAGCACCCCCGAGAGGGTCTGGGACGCCCTCACGGACGCCGACCTGACCGCCGTCTACTGGGGGCACTCCAACGTCTCCGACTGGCGGCCCGGCTCCCGCTGGGAACACGTGCGCACCGACGGCTCGGGCGTCGCCGACGTGGTGGGTACGGTCGTCGAGAGCGACCGCCCGAGCCGGCTGGTCACCAGCTGGGCCGCGCCGGAGCACGAGGGGGACCCGGACCGGCACTCCCGGGTCACCTTCGACATCCGGCCGCACGCCGACATCGTCCGGCTCACCGTCACCCACGAGGACCTGGACGGCGAGGACGAGCTGCGCGCCATCTCGGCGGGCTGGCCGGCCGTGCTGTCCAACCTGAAGTCCCTCATCGAGACGGGCAGTCCGCTTCCGCAGGAGCCCTGGCTGGTACCCGGCCGGTGAACGACGCGGCGGGGCCGGTCCGCCGTCACCGGACCGGTCCCGCGTCCTCCCTTCTGAGGGGGAGCTCTGTGTGGCTACGGCACGGGCGTCCGCTTGGCCGCCGAGGCGGCACACACCAGCCCGAGGCAGAGTGCCAGCGCGCCGATGATCACGTTGTTGATGATGACGCCCGTGTCCGGGCTGCGGCCGACCACCCAGGGCGCGATGATCATCCAGATGCCCAGGGCGCACATGGCCCAGCTGAGGCCGTACATGCGCTCCGGAGCCCGGGTGAACCCGAGTGCCAGGAGGCCTATCGCTATGCCCATGATCAGGTTGTGGGTCATCAGTGCCGGCTGGCTCGCCGTGTAGTGGAGGATCCACGGGGACGCCGCGCAGTACAGACCGAGCAGGAACACCGGTCCGTCCACGAGGGCCACATCACGACCGCCGAGCATGCGGTCGTAACGCTCCCGCATCTCGCCTACATCGGGGTGGCTCGATATGTCGCTTCTGCCGTGCGAGACGTTGGCCATGAGTCGTCTCCTTTGACTGTGCAGCCTGACCGCGTCTGGTGCGTGCGTTGTACGCCGCTATAGGACATTCTGCCCTTATTTTCCTTTTATGTGTAGAGCGGGATGCAGGTCGGGGTGTGGGGTGCGGGGTGCATCGCTTCTGCATCGAAGAGAAATGCGAAAGGCGGCCCGGGTGAGCGAGTCAGCCGAACGCCTCCGGCTGGAGAGTGCCGCGCAGCCGGTGCAGGCCGCGGCGGGCGTGACTCTTGACCGTGCCCAGCGGCCAGCCGGTGCGCTCCGCGATCTGGGTGTGGGTGAGGTCCTCGTAGAAGGCCAGCCGGAGCACCCGCTGCTGAGGGGCGGGCAGTTTGGCCAGCTCGTGCAGGACGACGAACCGGTCAAGGGCCGCGTCGGGCTGCCGGGCCGCGGGATCGGCGAGGGCGAGCGACGAACCGGCCGACGCGATCACCGCGAGCCGACGCGTCCGGGCGGCCAGCGCGTCGGCGATCTTCCGCCTGGTGATCCCCGTGATCCAGCCGCCGAACGTGCCGCGCTCCGGGCGGAAACCCCGCCGTCCCCGCCACACCCCGAGGAACACCAGCTGGGTCACGTCCTCCGCCTCCCTGGCGTCGCCAAGGGACCGCCAGGCCAGCGTGTGCACCAGCGCCGACCAGCGGTGATAGGCCGCCGCCAGACAGTCCTCGTCGCCCGCCACCAGGCCGCGCGCGAGCTCCTCGTCGGTGAGCGACTCCGCCGTCGGCTCCGTCGCCGCGGCACTGCCCTGCGGACTCATGTCGGCGGCTCCTCGTTTCGCAGGGCGGCCCTCGGAGGGGCCGGCGGCCCGGACGGGCGGACCCGGAACGGCCGCCGGTACGAGCCCTGGCACCGTTCATCGTCCGAGCACCGGAACCTGGTCATCAACTCGCATCGTTTCTGCGTCGTATAGTCGCTGCCATGAGTCAGTCATCCGCCTGGGGGAACGCCTCGCACGGCGAGACGCAGGACCCGCCGGGAAGAGCCGCGAGGGCGGCGGACATGCCCCTGACGACCGGTGCACTGGCCCGCCGGCTGGGGGTGTCGCCCACCACCCTCCGTTCCTGGGACCGCCGTTACGGCATCGGGCCCGCCATCCGCGCCGACGGACGGCACCGCCGCTGGAGCCCGCGGGACGTGGCCGTGCTGGAGGCGATGTGCCGGCTCACCTCGTCGGGGGTGCCGCCGGCCGAGGCCGCCCGAGCCGCCAGGGAGACGGCCGAGGCGCCGCCGGGGACGGCCGCGACGGTGCCACCGCCGGTCCGCGGCCCCTCGCACGCGGCCGGGGCGCTGCCCCTCGTCGACGCACGCCAGGAGTGCCGGGGGCTGGCCCGGGCGGCCGTACGGCTGGACGCCCCGGCCGTCGAGGAACTGCTGACCACCGCCGTGGAGCAGTACGGCATCGCCGTCGCCTGGCAGGAGGTGATGGTGCCGACCCTGCACGCCGTGGGACGCAAGTGGGTCTCGTCCGGGGACCGTTACGTCGAGGTCGAGCACCTGCTGTCCTGGTACGTCTCCACCGCCCTGCGCCGGCGCACCCCGCCGCCCGACCGGCAGGGCGCCGGACCCGTCGTCCTCGCCTGCGTGCCCGGCGAGCAGCACACCCTGCCGATCGAGGCGCTCAATGCCGGGCTGGCCGAACTGGGCCTGCCCACCCGCATGTTCGGCGCCGCCGTGCCCGCCGAGGCGCTCGTGGCCGCGGTGCGGCGGCTCGGCCCGTCGGCCGTGGTGCTGTGGGCCCAGGCGCGCTCCACGGCCAGCCTGCCGCTGGCCCGGCACGTCGCCGACACCCAGTGGGGTGTGAAGGGCGCGCGCCGCCGTCCCCTGGTGATGCTGGGCGGGCCCGGCTGGTCCGGTCCCTCGGCGCGCGGGATGCTCCGGCCGCCGAGCCTGCAGCACGCCCTCGACATCCTCGGTGCCGCGTACCGGGAGGGGGCCGCCGGCGAACCGTCCTGACGGTCGCCCCTCGGCAGGTCCGGTGGGCCCTTCGCTGCATCCGGGGTACCCGCAGGACGGGAAGTCGTTCACACACGCGTGCGTCACCGCGCGCGGCCGACGCCGGCCGGGATCCCGCCCGCCGGTCCGAGCAGCCGAGGGGCCCGTCATGTCCGTGTCCGCCCGTATCCCCGACGTTCTCGTGATCGGCGCGGGCGTCGCCGGACTGGCCTGCGCCCGGGACCTGCTGGGTGCCGGGCTCGACGTCCGGGTGCTCGAAGCGTCCGACGCGGTCGGCGGCCGGATGCGCTCCGACCGGGTCGACGGCTTCGTCGTCGACCGCGGCTTCCAGGTCTTCAACACCTCGTACCCCCAGGTCCGCCGCCGGCTTTCGCTGCGTGCCCTCAGGCTCCGGCCGTTCACCCCCGGCTTCCTCGTCCACACCGGGGAGGGTGGGCCGGTGCGCCTCGGCGACCCCACCCGGCGGCCCCGTACCCTCCCCGGCCTGGTCACGGGGCGGGTCGCCGGAGCCCGCGACCTCGTGGCCCTCGTGCTGCTGTCGGCCCGGGACATGCTCGCCCCGGTGCGGCTGGTGAAGCGGCCCGAGGACCGCACCACCCGCACCGAGCTGGCCGCGGCCGGATTCTCCGACGACTTCGTCGAACGGTTCCTCCGGCCGTTCCTCTCCGGTGTCTTCCTGGAGGACGGCCTGGAGACGTCCAGCCGGTTCTTCCACCTCGTGTGGCGCAGCATGCTGCGCGGCACCCTGTGCCTGCCGGCCGACGGGATCGGCGCGGTGCCCGACACGCTCGCCGCCGACCTGCCCGGCGGAGCGGTCCGGCTGGGCACACCGGTGACCGCCCTCACCGACGACGGCGCCGTCACGGCCGACGGCACCGAGGTGCCCGCGCGCGCCGTGGTGGTGGCCACCGGCGCGGGCCCGGCCGCCGGCCTGCTCCCCGGCCTGGACGTCCCCGCCGGCCGCACGGTGACGACGTACTACCACGCCGCCGAGCGCTCGCCCCTGGGCGAGCCCACCCTGCTCGTCGACGAGCACCGCCGCTTCCTCAACACCTGCGTCCTGAGCGACGTGGTCCCCGGCCACGCACCGGCCGGCACCGCGCTCGTCGCCACCTCGGTCCTCGGCGCGGCCGCCGGCGGCCGGGAGCCGTCGCTGCGCGCGGCCCTGTCCGAGGCCTACGGCACCGACACCGCCGGCTGGGACCTCCTCACCACCCGCACGGTCCCGGACGCGCTGCCCGCGATGCCGCCTCCGTGGCCGCTGAGCCGCACCAGCCGGGTGACCCGGGGCCGCCACGTGTGCGGGGACCACCGCGCCACCGGCTCGGTCCAGGGCGCCCTCGCCTCCGGGGCCCGCGCCGCCCGCGAGGTGCTGGAGGACCTGCACCGCGGCTAGAGGGCGTGTTGCGAAAGTCGCGTCTGCGGTGCGACGCCGTGCACGCACGCTCGCCGCACCGGGCGAAGGCCCGAGTACATCCCGTACGAGGACTTCCGCCCGGCACGACGGGAGCACGCGCCTGACGCCGCACGGCCCGCCCTTCGGGCGAACGACGGGACTTTCGCGACACGCCCCAGCGCCTGTCCCGCGGATCACGCCGTGGACGCGGGGTCTGCCACGTCCTTCCCCGGAGGGGGCCATGACGGCGCTGTCGTCGGTCGTCGACGTCCCCCGGCCCTGGGCCGGGAGGTGCCCCCGTCGCGTCGCCGCCGTCCTCCGCCTCGTGGTGGGACGCACCGGACCCCGCTCACCGGCGCTGACGAGGCGCCGGTGCCCGCCCGCGACCCGATCCGCCGGACGGGCCCTGGCGCTCCGCCGGGTCAGGGCGGACCCGTGCCGCGCCGCTTGTCCTGGCGGAGGACCTCGCCGAGGTCGGTGAGACGGTCCAGGCCGCCCAGCGCCCGGGCCATGCGGGGGTTGTCCGACAGGCGGGCCCGGTGGCGGTGCAGGAAGGACCAGTAGCCGGCCGTGAACGGGCAGGCCCGGTCGCCGACCCGGTCGGCGGGGCGGTAGGCGCACGAACCGCACAGGTCGCTCATCCGGTGCACGTACGCGCCGCCCGAGGTGTACGGCTTGGTCGTCATGCGCCCGCCGTCCGCGTACTGGGACATGCCGACCACGTTCGGCAGCATCACCCAGTCGTAGCCGTCGACGAAGCAGCGATGGAACCAGTCGGTCACCGCGGCCGGGTCCCAGCCCCGCTGCAGGGCATGGCTGCCGAGCAGCATCAGACGGGGGACGTGATGGGTCCAGCCGGTGTCGCGGACCTGTGCCAGGGTCGTCGCCAGGCAGCGCGCGGTGACCGCGTCGGCGTCCAGTTCCAGGAACCACTCCGGCAGCGGCGCGTGATGCCCCAGCGCGTTGCGGCGGCGGTAGTCCTCGCCGAAGTACCAGTACAGCTGCCACACGTACTCGCGCCAGCCGGCGATCTGCCGCACGAACCCCTCGGCGCTGTTGACCGGTGCCGCCCCCGACCGCCAGGCCGACTCGGCGCCCGCCACGCACTCCAGTGGGTCCAGGAGCCCGAGGTTGAGCGAGGAGGACAGCAGGCTGTGGTTCATGACGGGGTCCGCGGCGAGCACGGCGTCCTCGTAGGGGCCGAAACCGGCCAGGCGCCGTTCGACGAACCGGCGCAGCGCGGCGAGCGCCTCCCGGCGGGAGGCCGGGAAGAGGCGCGGACCGTCCCGTCCCACGAACCGGATGCCCTCCTCGCGCTCCCAGCGGTCCAGATCGCGGCGGACCTCCTCGTCCACCTCGTCCTCGCGCGGCCGGTACGGTGCCGGGGCGCCGAGGGTCCGCGCGCCCTTCGGCGGCGGCTCACGGTTGTCGTGGTCGTGGTTCCAGTGGCCGCCGGCCGGGACGTCGCCGTCCATGAGGATGCCGTGGCCGCGCCGCACCCGGCGGTAGAAGTCCTCCTGGCGCAGCCGCTGCCCGTCGAGCCCGTCCGCCCAGGCGCGGAACTCCTCGTGCGGGACCAGGAATCCGCGCGCGGGCAGCACCGTGACGCCGGGCAGCGCCGACACCAGTCGCAGAGCCGCCCGGGACGTGGGGTGATGGACCGTCACAGAGCCGCCGCCGAGGGCCTGGTGGAGTCCCTCACGGTAGGTCTCGGCCCGTACGTACCTCACCCGGTCGCCGAGTTCGGCCGCGCGGTGCCGCATCGCGGACAGCACGAGATGGGCCTTGGCCCGGTGGAAGCGCCGGCGCCGGAAGACCGACCTGGCCTCGACCATCACGACCGGTGCGCCGCGGTCGGGTCCGCCGTCGCCGGCGGCCAGGAAGTGCGGGCCGAGCTGGTCGCCGAACAGCCAGTGCGGGGTGGCCATGCGCGGGGCTCCTTCAGTCGCGGGCGCGGGCCTGCTTGAAGCGGGCGAGGCCCTCGGACAGCTCGATCACCGGATCCGGGTAGTCGCCGATCCCGGCCCGGTCCAGTCCTCGCAGCTTCCACGGCTCGTGCACCGACGGGCCGTCGACCGAGGCGAGTTCGGGGACCCAACGGCGGACGTACGCCCCGTCGGGGTCGTACCGCTTGGCCTGGGTCACGGGGTTGAGGACGCGATTGGGGCGGGTGTCGGTGCCGGTGCCCGCCATCCACTGCCAGTTGAGCTGGTTGTTGGCGACGTCGCCGTCGACCAGGAGGTCCAGGAAGTGGCGGGCGCCCACACGCCAGTCGACGTACAGCGTCTTGGCGAGGAAGCTCGCGGCCAGCAGCCGGCCCCGGTTGTGCATCCAGCCCTCGTGGCGCAGCTGGCGCATCGCCGCGTCGATCACCGGGTATCCGGTGCGCCCCTCCTTCCAGGCCTCGATGTCCTGGCGCGCGGCGTACTCGGAGCGCCAGCGGTCGCGTTTGGTGCGGTAGTCGGCGGTGGCCGCCGCGGGCCGGGCGGCGAGCACCTGGCGGTGGAAGTCCCGCCAGGCCAGCTGCCGTACGAAGGCCTCCGGTCCGGGCCCCTCCACCGTGCGCGCCCGCTGGACCAGCTCGATCGGGGAGAGCGTCCCGAAGTGCAGATGGGGCGAGAAACGGGAGGTGGCGTCACCCGCCAGGTCGTCGTGCCGGTCCTCGTACCCGTCGATCCCGCCACCCAGCCAGGCACTCATGCGCGTGCGCGCCTCCGACTCCCCGCCGGCCGCCAGACCCTCGGACACCCCGGAGAGGTCCGCGCGGGAGGGCACTGCCTCGGAGCCGACCCCGTCCGGCACCCGCACCACGCGCGGCGCGGCCAGCACATCGCGCAGCCGTACGCCGGACCACTGGCGGAAGTACGGGGTGAAGACGGCGAAGTGGTCCGAGGAGGCCGGGGTGAGGTCGCCGGGCGTCACGGCGGTGGTCACGGTGTCGTGCACGTGCAGTCGTCGCCCCTCCGCCTCCAACGCCCGGCGCAGCCGCTGTTCCCGCTGGTGGGCGTAGGCGCTGACGTCGCCGGCCAGATGGACCTCGTCGGCGTCGGTCTCGGCGGCCACCTTGCAGACCTCGTCGACGACGTCGCCGGAGCGCACCACCAGCCGGCCGCCCCGCTTGCGCAGACCGCCGTCGAGGTCCCGCAGACAGTCGGCGAGGAACGCCAGCCGGTTGGGCACCGCGAACCCGGCGTCCATGACGCCCTGGTCGCGTACGAACAGCGGAACCACCTCGCGGGCCTCGTTGGCGGCCCGCAGCGGCGGATGGTCGTGCAGGCGCAGGTCGGCGGTGAACAGGACGACCGAGACGTTCATGAGACTTCTCCGGGATCGAATGGCAGGCGGCCGGTGAGGTACTTCCGGCCCAGGCGGCCCTGCGGATGCGGCCGGTCACCCGCCGGCCGTTGATGTGCTCGCGGGGGCGGCCGGGGCGCGGGCCGCGGCGAGCGCGATGTTGCGGGCCATGCCGCCGAACACGACCGCGTGGAAGGGGGAGACACTCCACCAGTAGGCGTGGCCGAGGAGTCCGTGCGGATGGAACAGGGCCCGCTGGCGGTACCGGGTACGGCCCCCGGGGTCCGTGTCGGCGCACATCTCCAGCCAGGCGAGACCCGGGAGCCGCATCTCGGCGCGCAGCCGCAGCAGACGGCCGGGCTCGATCTCCTCCACCCGCCAGAAGTCCAGCGAGTCGCCCACCCGCAGCCGTGTCGCGTCCCGCCGCCCGCGGCGCAGCCCCACCCCGCCCACCAGCCGGTCCAGACGGCCCCGTACCGCCCAGGCCAGCGGGCAGGAGTACCAGCCGTTGTCGCCGCCGATGCCCTCGATCACCCGCCACAGGGCCTCCCGTGAGGCGTTCACGGTCAGTTCCCGCCGGTCCGTGTACAGGCTGCCGCCCGCCCAGTCGGGGTCGGTGGGCAGCGGGTCGCTGGGCGCGCCGGGCACCGCCGCCGACGACCAGCGGGTGGTCACCTGCGCGTCCTGGATGCGTTGCAGGGCCAGCCGTACCGCCTCGTCGAACCCGAACGGATGCCCGGGCGGGTCGGGCACGTACCGCGCGATGTCGTGCTCGTGGCAGACGACCTCATGGCGCAGTGACTCGGTCAGCGGCCGGGCGATCGACGCGGGGACGGGGGTGACCAGCCCGACCCAGTGACTGGACAGGCCGGGGGTGAGCACCGGCACCGGGAGGATGACCCGGCGGGGCAGCCCGGCGACCGCCGCGTACCGCAGCATCATGTCCCGGTAGGTCAGCACGTCCGGTCCGCCGATGTCGAAGGCGCGGCTGACGCCGGCCGGCATCCGGGCGCTGCCGACGAGGTACCGCAGCACGTCCCGGACCGCCACCGGCTGGATGCGGGTACGCACCCAGCTGGGGGTGATCATGACCGGCAGACGTTCGGTCAGATAGCGCAGCATCTCGAAGGAGACCGAGCCCGAACCGATGACGACCGCGGCACGCAGCACGGTCGTGGGCACCCCGGAGTCCAGCAGGATCCGCCCCACCTCGGCGCGCGAGCGCAGATGCGGCGAGAGTTCGGACTCCGGCACGCCCGACGGGGTCAGACCGCCGAGGTAGACGACACGCCGTACCCTCGCGGCCCGGGCCGCCTCGCCGAAGATCCGCGCCGCCCTGCGGTCGGTCGCCTCGAAGTCGCCGCCGCTGCCCAGCGCGTGCACCAGGTAGTAGGCGACGTCCACGCCCCGCATGGCCTCGGCGACGTCGGCGGCGTCCGTGACATCGCCCCGCACCACCTCCGCCTGCCCGGCCCAGGGATGGTCGCGCAGCTTTCCGGGGGAGCGCGCCAGACAGCGCACCCGATGGCCCTCGGCGAGCAGCTCCGGCACCAGCCTGCCGCCGATGTATCCGGTCGCCCCGGTGACCAGGCAACGCAGACCGGGGGCCTGGTCGTCAGCGTTCATCAGCTCTGCGTCCTCCGCGTCGGCCCCCCTGGAGATCACTTCCCTGTGTGCCGCCGTTCCGGATGCGGCAGATTCCATGATCTGCCCGCCGGGGACCGCGGTCGACCGGGAGCGGCGGATGGCGGCACCGGGCCGCTCCTGGGCATGTCCGCGTCCATCGCGGGCAGACGAACCGCAGGACAGGAGCCGTAGCCGGCCGGAGGCAAGGACGCTGGAGGTGTCTGCCGCGATGAGCGCGAAGGTGTTGGAACGTTTCCCTGCCGGAGCTCCGCGGGGCTCGTGGCCGGCGGAGGAGTACGCGGCGGAGTGCCGTGCCGCGGGTGAGCCCGCGACGGTCGTGATGGACCTGCGGACGGACGCCTTCCTCGTCGTCGTCCCCGGCTCTGACGACGACTGACCTCCTCAGCGGCCGGCCGGCGGGCGACTCGCCCGCCGGCCGGCCGGGGTGCCGCCTGCCGAGCCGGCAGGTGCCGGGCCTCGGCCTCCGCACCGGCAACTCCCTTGAGAGCGACGCCGGGTGCCGTACCCGCCACGCCCGTGACCCCGTGCCCCGGGCCATCCACCCGACGAGGCCGTGAACGCGTCCGGGCGGTCGCTCCACGATGCCGTCCCGCGCCCGGCGGCGCTCGGGCGAGGAGCCCGGGGCGTATCGGCCGCGGTCCTCCGCCGTACCGCCGCCGACCCCCTCGAAGAGATCCCCTTTCCCCCTGTTCACCCCTGATTCCCGGGGCACTTCGGCATGCCCGGGGGCCGCAGCGGCGGCTCGTGCGAACCGGCGCGGCGACCCGTGCGAACCGGCGGATGAACGCCTTGACAACGCTTCGGAGCCGCCCTCAGACTGACGTTGCGCTCATCGCACTCCGTTTCGCTATACGCACCGAGGTGTCATGATGATTCCCGCGTGCCGCCTCGCGGATCTGCCGCGAGGCGAGGCCTGTCGGCTCGATATCGACCCACCCGTCTCGGTGTTCCACACCGAGGACGGCGAGCTCTTCGCCATCGACGACACGTGCACCCACCAGGACGCCTCGCTCGCCGACGGCTGGCTGGAGGGCCGCGGAGTCGAATGCCCCCTGCACGCCTCGACGTTCGACCTGCGCACCGGCGCCGTGGACGCACCCCCGGCCAAGCGCCCGGTCCGTACCCACACGGTCGTCGTCGAGGACGGCACGGTCTACGTCCGGCTGTCCGCGGACGCCCCCGCCCTGCCGCCGTGCGTCACCGCACGGCTGGCCGGGGGCGCCGCGTGAGGACCGTCGCCGTGGTGGGCGCCTCGCTGGCCGGACTGTCGGCCGCGCGCGCACTGCGGCAACGGGGGTACGACGGCCGTCTGGTCGTCATCGGTGACGAGCCCCATCGCCCCTACGACAGGCCGCCGTTGTCCAAGGAGTTCCTGGCCGGCGCCCTCGGCGAGGCGGACCTGGCGCTGGAGCGGGACGACGAGGAACTCGGCGCGGAGTGGCTGCTCGGGGTCCGCGCCACCGGGCTCGACCGCACCGGACGGGCGATCCGGCTCGCCGACGGCCGCGAGGTCCGCGCCGACGGCGTGGTCGTCGCGACCGGTGCCGCCGCCCGTACCCTGCCCGGCACCGGGGGCCTGGCCGGGGTCCATGTGCTGCGCACCCTCGACGACGCCCGCGCCCTGCGGGAGGACCTCGCCCGGGGCGGTCGGCTGGTGGTGATCGGCGGCGGGTTCGTCGGCGCCGAGGTGGCGGCCACGGCGTACGCCCTCGGGCTCGACGTGACCGTGGTCGAGGCCGCGCCGGCCCCGCTGGCCGGACCGCTCGGCCCGGCCATGGGCGCCGTCGTCGCCGCCCTCCACACCGACCACGGGGTGCGGCTGCTGTGCGGGGCCGGGGTCAAGGGGCTGAGCGGCGAGCGCCGGGTGACGGCGGTTCTCCTGGAGGACGGCCGCAGTGTGCCCGCCGACACCGTCGTCGTCGGGGTGGGGGCGCGCCCCTGCGTCGAGTGGCTGGAGGGCTCCGGTGTCGCGCTCGACAACGGCGTCAAGTGCGAGGCCGACGGGCGCAGCAGTGTGGCCGCGGTGGTCGCCGTGGGCGACTGCGCCAACTGGTACGACCCGCGCACCGGCGGGCATCGCCGGGTCGAGCACTGGACCGGCGCCCTGGAGCGGCCGGCCGTGGCCGTCGCCGCACTCCTCGCGCACGGGGCGGGGGAACCGGGCGTCCCGAGGCCCCCGTACTTCTGGTCCGACCAGTACGGCGTGCGGATCCAGTTCGTCGGGCACGCGGCCGGCGCCGACGAGGTGACGGTCGAGGAGGGCTCGACCGGCGACCGCAGCTTCCTCGCCGTCTACCGGCGGGCGGGCCGGCCGGTCGCCGTGCTCGCGATGGACCAGCCGCGGCTGTTCACCCGCCTGCGCAAGCAGTTCGGCACCGCGTCCTGACCGGCCGCCCGCGCCGTCCCATCGATCCACGACGTTCTCCGAGGAGTGCACCGTGACCTCGACCAGCCTGCCGGACAGCCTGATCGCCACCCTCCCCGGTGCCGCGTACACGGATCCCGGGATCTTCGCCCAGGAGCAGGAGCGCATCTTCGAGGCGATGTGGTTCTGCGTCGCCCGTGCGGCGGACCTGCCGAAGCCCGGCGCGTTCCGCACGGTGGACGTGGGCCGCGAGAGCATCCTCGTCACCCGGGCCCGGGACGGCTCGGTACGCGCCTACTTCAACGTCTGCCGGCACCGCGGAGCCAGGCTGTGCACCGAGGAGGCCGGTGAGGTCAGGCGCGCCTTCCAGTGCCCGTACCACGCCTGGACCTACGACCTCGACGGCAGACTGGCCGCGGCCCCCAACCTCACCAGGATGCCCGACGTCGGCCGCGCCGAGTACGGCCTGGTGGGCGTGGCCGTGCGGGAGTGGCTGGGCTATGTGTGGGTCTGCCTCGCGCAGGACCCGCCGTCCTTCGAGGAGGACGTGGCGGGGGCCGTCGTCGAGCGGCTGGGCGACATCGCGGCGATCGAGCACTACGACATCGGGCACCTCACGGTGGGCCGGCGGATCGTCTACGACGTGCGGGCGAACTGGAAGCTGATCGTCGAGAACTTCATGGAGTGCTACCACTGCGCCACCATCCACCCCGAACTGACCGAGGTGCTGCCCGAGTTCGCCGACGGGTACGCGGCGCAGTACTACGTGGGCCACGGCGCCGAGTTCGGCACCGGCATCCAGGGCTTCACCGTCGACGGTTCCGAGGGGCTCGACCGGATCCCCTCGGTCGCCGCGGACCAGGACCGGCGGTACTACGCGATCACCGTGAAACCGCAGGTGTTCATCAACCTCGTACCCGACCACGTGATCTTCCACCGGATGTACCCGGTGGCCGTGGACCGGACGGTCGTCGAGTGCGACTGGCTCTACCTTCCGCAGGTGGTGGCGAGCGGCAAGGACGTCAGCCGGTCCGTGGAGCTCTTCGACCGGGTCAACCGCCAGGACTTCGACGCCTGCGAGCGCACCCAGCCCGGGATGAGCTCACGGCTGTACGCCGGGGGCGGTGTGCTGGTGCCCAGCGAACACCACATCGGCGCCTTCCACGACTGGGTCCACCAGCGGCTCGGCGCCCGGCAGCCGGAGTGAGGGCGCTCAGCCCAGGAACCCCATCCGGTGGCTGATCTCGGCGGCGCCCTCGACCAGCGACGGAGCCAGCTCGTGCATCCGCTCCTCGGTGAACCGGTAGGACGGTCCGGAGGCGCTGATCGACGCGATGACCTTGCCCTCCCGGTCCCGGATCGGCGCGGCCATGGCGTGCAGGCCGATCTCCAGCTCCTCCAGCGTCCAGGCGTAGCCGCGCTCCCGGGCCTCGGCGAGGTTCCTCTCCAGCTTCGTCCTGGCGGAGAGGGTGTGCGGGGTGAGCTTCTTCAGGCCGCCGTCGGAGATCAGCGCGGCCCGTTCCCCCGCCGGCAGGTGGGCCAGCATGATCTTGCCGCTGGAGGTGGCGTGCAACGGGGTCAGCTGGCCCACCCAGTTGTGGGCGGTGACCGCGGCCGTGCCGCGCACCTGGTAGAGGTTGATCGCGTAATGCTCCTGCATCACCGCGATGTTGACCGTCTCGCCGATCTCCTCGGCGAGCCGCTCGCACACCTGACGGCCCTGCTGGGTGACGTCGATACGGCCCGTGACGGCGCCCGCCAGACGCACGATGCCGAACCCGAGCGCGTACTTGCCCCGTTCGCCCGCCTGCTCCACCAGACCGCGCGCCTCCAGGGCGCCGAGCAGCCGGAACGCCGTCGACTTGTGTACATCGATCTCGGCCGCCACCTCGCTCACGCCCGCCTCGCCGCGCTGGGCGAGGATCTCCAGGACGCTGATGGCGCGGTCGACGGACTGCACGCCGCCGGAGGATGAGCCGTGCGTTTCGGTGTCCGGACTGTAGTTGCTCATGACGGAACTATACGCGGAGTAAACAACAGCGCCCAAGTAACGCGATGTGAACAAAGATCTTACAAGTTGCGTTGTTCGCAACCTGGTGCGCATAGCGATACCCGTACTAGCATGCCGCGCACATCGACGGGCACGAGCGGGACGAGGCGGTATGGCTCCCTTGCAGGACGTGCAGTACGACTTCGTCATCGTCGGCGGCGGCTCGGCCGGCAGCGCCCTGGCGAACCGGCTCTCGGCCGATCCCGGCAACCGGGTGCTGGTGCTGGAGGCGGGCCGCCCGGACTACCCGTGGGACGTGTTCATCCACATGCCCGCGGCCTTGACGTACCCCATCGGAAACCGCTTCTACGACTGGAAGTACGAGTCCGAGCCGGAGCCCCACATGGGCGGCCGCCGCATCTATCACGCCCGCGGCAAGGTGCTGGGCGGCTCCAGCAGCATCAACGGCATGATCTTCCAGCGCGGCAACCCCATGGACTACGAGCGCTGGGCCGCCGATCCCGGCATGGAGACCTGGGACTACGCCCACTGCCTGCCCTACTTCCGCCGGATGGAGAACTGCCTGGCGGCCGACCCCGACGACGAGTTCCGCGGCCATGACGGACCGCTCGTGCTGGAACGCGGCCCGGCGCGGAGCCCGCTCTTCTCCGCCTTCCTCAAGGCCACCGAGGAGGCGGGCTACCCGCCCACCGACGACGTCAACGGCTACCGCCAGGAGGGCTTCGCCAAGTTCGACCGCACCGTGCACCGCGGCCGCCGGCTGTCCGCGTCCAAGGCGTATCTCAAGCCCGCCAGGAAGCGTCCCAACCTCACCGTCAGGACCCGCGCCTTCGTCACCCGTGTCCTCTTCGAGGGGAAGAAGGCCGTCGGCGTCGAGTTCCAGCGGGGCAGGGGCGCCCTCCGGCAGGTCCGGGCCGGCGAGGTCATCCTGTGCGGCGGCGCGATCAACTCCCCGCAGCTGCTCCAGCTCTCCGGCATCGGCAACGCCGCGGAACTGCGCGCCCTCGGCGTCGACGTCGTCCACGATCTGCCGGGCGTCGGCGAGAACCTCCAGGACCACCTGGAGGTCTACATCCAGTACGCCTGCAAGCAACCCGTCTCCGTACAGCCGTACCTGGCGAAGTGGCGCGCTCCCTTCATCGGCCTGCAGTGGCTGTTCCGGAAGGGACCGGCCACCACCAACCACTTCGAGGCCGGCGGCTTCTGCCGGAGCAACGAGGAGGTGGACTACCCCAACCTGATGTTCCACTTCCTGCCCGTCGCGGTCCGTTACGACGGCTCCGTGCCCGCCGGCGGCCACGGCTACCAGGTCCATGTCGGGCCCATGTACTCCGACGCCCTCGGCTCGGTGAAGATCCGGAGCAGGGACCCCCGCGAACACCCGGCGCTGCGCTTCAACTACCTCTCCACCGAACAGGACCGCCGCGAATGGGTCGAGGCGGTCCGGGTGGCCCGCGAACTGCTCGGCCAGCCCGCCCTCGCCCCCTACAACGACGGGGAGATCTCGCCCGGCCCGGCCGTGGCGACGGACGAGGAGATCCTCGCCTGGGTCGCCAAGGACGGCGAGACCGCCCTGCACCCCTCCTGCACCTGCAAGATGGGCACCGACGCGATGTCCGTCGTGGACCCGCTGACCCTGCGGGTGCACGGGGTGGACGGACTGCGCGTGGTGGACGCCTCGGTGATGCCGTACGTCACCAACGGCAACATCTACGCCCCGGTGATGATGATCGCCGAGAAGGCGGCCGACATCGTCCTCGGCAGAGAACCGCTGCCCGCGTCCGAAGCCGCCTACCACCGGCACCCCGACACCCGGAAACAGGCCGGGTAGCGCACTCTCGCCGGTCCTCTTGACGGCGGTCGGTCCGTTCGTCAGGGTGTTCCCCCAAAAGCAATCCAATGCACAATGCGCAACAATTTCGGGCTCGAAGGGCGCGACCGTGGCAGATCTGTATGTGGATGGTGAATGGCGCGCGGCGGCGGCCGGCGGCCGCCGCGAGATCCGCTGTCCGGCGGACGGCACCCTGGTCGCCACCGTCTCGGAGGCGACCCGCCCCGACACCGAGGCCGCGATCGCCGCGGCCCGGCGCGCCTTCGACGACGGCCCCTGGCCGCGCACCCCCGAGCGGGAGCGGGGCGCGCTGCTGCTGCGCACCGCGGGCGTCATCGAGCGCGACGCCAAGGAATTCGCCCGCGCCGAGTCCCTCGACACCGGCAAACGCCTGGTGGAGAGCGAGTACGACATCGCCGATGTCGTCTCCTGCTTCCGCTACTACGGCGGCATCGCCGGCACCAGCGCCGGACGGGTGGTCGACACCGGCCGCGACGACGCGCTCAGCCGGGTCACCTACGAGCCCGTCGGCGTCTGCGGCCTGATCACCCCCTGGAACTACCCTCTCCTGCAAGCCTCCTGGAAGGTCGCCCCGGCCCTGCTCGCGGGCAACACCGTCGTCCTCAAGCCCAGCGAACTCACCCCCTCCACCTCGGTCCTGCTGATGAAGGCCCTCGCCGAGGCGGGCCTTCCGGCCGGTGCCGCCAACCTGGTGCTGGGCGCCGGCCCCGAGGCGGGCGCACCGCTCGCCGACCACTCGGCCGTCGACCTGGTGTCCTTCACCGGCGGGCTGCCCACCGGCCGGCGCCTCATGGCCGCCGCGGCCGCCACGGTGAAGAAGGTCGCCCTCGAACTCGGCGGCAAGAACCCCAACGTGGTCTTCGCCGACGCCGACTTCGACACCGCCGTCGACTTCGCCCTCACCGCCGTCTTCCTGCACTCCGGGCAGGTCTGCTCGGCCGGCGCCCGGCTGATCGTCGAGGACACGGTCCACGACGCCTTCGTCGACGAGGTCGTGCGCCGCGCCCGGCTCATCCGCCTGGGCGGCCCCTTCGACCCCGAGGCCGACACCGGGGCGCTGATCTCCGCACAGCACCGCGAGAAGGTCGAGGCGTACGTAGCTGCCGGTCTGGCCGAGGGCGCCGTGCTGCGCTGCGGCGGTGCGCGCCCCGACGACCCCGCGCTGGCGAACGGCTTCTACTACCCGCCGACCGTCCTCGACGAGTGCCGGCAGGACATGCGGGTGGTGCACGAGGAGTCCTTCGGGCCCGTGCTCACCGTGGAGCGCTTTCGGGACGAGGACGACGCCGTCCGCATCGCCAACGACACGGAGTACGGCCTCGCCGGAGCCGTCTGGACGCAGGACGCGGGCAGGGCGCAGCGGGTCGCCCGCAGGCTGCGCCACGGCACCGTGTGGATCAACGACTACCACCCCTATGTGCCGCAGGCGGAATGGGGCGGCTTCGGGCACTCGGGCGTCGGCCGCGAACTGGGACCGGCCGGCCTGGACGAGTACCGGGAGGCCAAGCACGTCTGGCAGAACATCCACCCCCGGCCGCAGCACTGGTTCCGCGGCTGACGGCGAAAAGAGGCCGACCATGACCCCAGCCCAGACCGAGGTGCCGCAGCGGCGCGACACGTCCGAGGACCCCGGGGACCGCACCCCGGTCATCTCCGTGCGCCGGCTGTGGAAGGTGTTCGGGCCGAAGGCCGACCAGGTGCCGGAATCCGAGGAGTTGTGCGGACTGACCCGCCGTGAGCTGATGGACCGCACCGGCTGCACCGCCGCCGTCCGCGACGTGAGCTTCGAGGTGTCGCCGGGCGAGGTCTTCGTCGTCATGGGCCTGTCCGGGTCCGGCAAGTCCACCCTGGTGCGCTGCCTGACCCGGCTGATCGAACCCACCGCCGGGGAGGTCGTCTTCGAGGGCGAGGACATCCGGGGCGCCGACCCGCGGCGGCTGCGGGAACTGCGGCGCAGCAAGTTCTCGATGGTCTTCCAGCACTTCGGTCTGCTGCCGCACCGCAGGGTCGTCGAGAACGTGGCGTTCGGCCTGGAGATCCGCGGTATGAGCCGGGCCGAACGGACGGAGAAGGCCATGGAGGTCGTCGAACTGGTGGGCCTCGCCGGGTACGAGAACTCCTACCCCGACCAGCTCTCCGGCGGCATGCAGCAACGTGTGGGCCTGGCACGGGCGTTGGCCGGCGACCCCGACGTCCTCCTCTTCGACGAGCCGTTCTCCGCGCTCGACCCGCTGATCCGCCGTGACATGCAGAGCGAGGTGGTCCGGCTGCACCACGAGGTCGGCAAGACCATGGTGTTCATCACCCACGACCTCAACGAGGCACTGAAACTGGGCGACCGCATCCTCATCATGCGGGACGGCAGGACCGTCCAGTGCGGCACCGGCGACGAACTCGTGGGCGCCCCGGCGGACGACTACGTACGGGACTTCGTGAAGGACGTACCGCGCGGCGACGTCCTCACCCTGCGCTGGATCATGCGGCCCGTCACGCCCGAAGACGCCCTGGACGGCCCGGAGCTGGGTCCGGACGTGGTGGTGCGCGAGGCCACCCGGGCGGTGCTCGCCGCCGAGAAACCGGTCAAGGTCGTCGAGCACGGCAAGCTGGTCGGCATCGTCGGCGACGAGGAGATCCTCGCCGTCGTCGCCGGAGATCCCGGTGCCGGAGGCGTCGTCGCGGGACAGGGGGGCGGCGCCTGATGGCCGCCGTCGCGGACGCGACCGCGCCCGTCGTCACCCCGCGCCGCCACGTGAGCCGTCCCCTGGTGGTGGCGGCGGTCCTGGTCGTCTGGCTGGTGCTCTTCACCGTGCTGCGCGGGCACCAGACGCTGACCCTGGCCGCCGCCGATCTCACCGGGCTGCACCGCCGGCTGAACGACGTCAACGACAGCATCGGCGCCCACCGCAACTCCAACCCGGTCTTCCTCTACTTCTTCAACGAGATCCGGCTGGTCATCGACAACCTGGTGACCTTCGTGCAGTCGCTGATCTCCCAGCCCAGCGGCTCCCGCCCGGTCCCGCAGATCGGCTGGCTCGGCATCGTCGGACTCGCCGCCTACGTCTCCTGGGCCGTGGCCAACTGGCGGGTCGCGCTGCTGGCCGCGGCCGGGTTCACCTTCTTCGGGCTGCAGGGCCTGTGGCAGGAGAGCATGGACACCCTGGGGCTGACCCTGTCGGCGGTCCTGGTGGCCCTGCTCATCGGCATCCCGCTGGGCGTCTGGGCCGGCCTCTCCGACCGGTTCAACCGGATCATGACGCCCGTGCTGGACTTCATGCAGACGATGCCGACCTTCGTCTACCTCGCCCCGCTGACCCTGATCTTCCTCATCGGAGGGGCCTCCGCGGTGATCACCACGGTGATCTACGCGGCACCGCCCGCCATCCGGATCACCGCGCACGCGATCCGTTCGGTGCCCGGCACCAGCGTGGAGGCGGCCCAATCGCTCGGCGCCACACGGGCGCAGCAACTGCTGAAGGTGCTGCTGCCGATTTCCCGGCGCACGGTGGTCATGGGCGTCAACCAGACCATCATGGCCGCTCTGGCCATGGTCACCATCGCCGCCCTGATCGACGCGCCCGGCCTCGGCAAGACGGTCGTCCAGGCCCTGCAGTCCCTCGACGTCGGCACCGCCTTCAACGCCGGACTCGCCATCGTCGTCATGGCGATCGTGCTCGACCGGGTCACCACGGCCGCGGCCGTGCGTACCGAGGTCCGCCGCACCGGCGGTCCGTTCGCCAGGTGGCGCCGTCCGCTGCTGGCGGCCGGCGGCATCGCTGCCGCCGTCCTCGTGTACCTCTCCCACACCTACGTCTGGGCCGCGGAGTTCCCCGGTGACGGCAGTGTGGGCACCCATGTCGCGAGCGCCGCCGACACCACGACCACCTGGCTCCAGGACCACCTCTCCGGCCTGACCAACGGGGTGCGGGACGCGCTCACCAACGGTCTGCTCAACCCGTTCCAGACGCTTCTCACCGACTCCCCGTGGTGGCTCGTCGGTGCCACCCTGGTGGCTCTCGGCACGGTCCTCGGCGGATGGCGCGCCGGGGTGACGGCGGGCGCCTGCGTCGGGCTGCTCGTCGGCACGGGCCTGTGGTCGGACAGCATGACCACCCTCGCCTCGACCACCGTGGCCACCGTGCTGGTCATGCTGCTCGGCGCCGTCGTCGGCGTGTGGATGGGCCGCAGCGCGTGGGCGGACCGGCTGATCCGGCCCACCCTGGACGCCGCCCAGGTCATGCCGCCGTTCGTCTATCTCGTGCCGTTCCTGGCGCTCTTCGGCGCCACCCGCTTCACGGCGATCGTCGCGGCCGTCGTCTACGCGGCACCCGTCGCCGTAAAGATCATCGCGGACGGGGTGCGGAACGTGCCCGAGGCCACCGTGGAGGCGGCCGCCTCGGCGGGATGCAACACCTGGCAGATCATCACCAAGGTCCAGCTGCCGATGGCACGCGGCGCCCTGACCCTCGCCACCAACCAGGGCCTGATCTACGTGCTGTCGATGGTTGTGGTGGGCGGCCTGGTAGGCGCGGGCGCCCTCGGCTACGACGTCGTGGCCGGTTTCTCGCAGGGCGAGCTGTACGGCAAGGGGCTGGCGGCAGGGCTCGCCATCGTACTGCTCGGAGTCATGTTCGACCGGATCACTCAGGCTGCGGCGCGACGCACCCGGGCATAAGGAGCACCGACACCATGGCACGACACTGGCGAATGGGCGCGGCCTCCCTGGCCGTCCTCGGCCTCACCCTCACGGCCTGCGGCGGGGCGAAGGTCGGGGAGGACAGCGCGGCCGGCTCGAAGTCCTCGGGCGGCAAGTGCGGCACCTTCAACCTGGCCGTCAACCCGTGGGTGGGTTACGAGGCGGACGCGGCGGTCGTCGCGTACGTCGCGGAACACGACCTCGGCTGCACGGTGCAGAAGAAGGACCTCAAGGAGGAGATCGCCTGGCAGGGCTTCGGCACCGGAGAGGTCGACGCCGTCCTGGAGAACTGGGGCCACGACGATCTGAAGAAGAAGTTCGTCACCGGGCAGAAGACGGCCGTCGAGGCCGGCTCGACCGGCAACAAGGGCATCATCGGCTGGTACGTCCCGCCGTGGCTCGCCAAGGCGCACCCGGACATCAAGAACTGGCAGAACCTCGACAAGTACGCCGCCCGGTTCAAGACGTCCGAGTCGGGCGGCAAGGGGCAACTCCTCGACGGCGACCCGTCGTACGTCACCAACGACGCCGCTCTGGTGAAGAACCTCAAACTGGACTTCAAGGTGGTGTACGCGGGCAGCGAGACCGCGCTCATCCAGGCGTTCCGGACGGCCGAGAAGAACAAGCAGTGGCTCATCGGCTACTTCTACGAACCGCAGTGGTTCCTCTCCGAGGTGCCGCTGGTCAAGGTGGACCTGCCCACGTACACGTCAGGCTGTGACGCCGACGCGGCGAAGGTGGCCTGCGACTATCCCGTCTACGACCTGGACAAGATCGTCAGCGCGGGTTTCGCCAAGTCGGGCAGCCCGGCGTACGACCTGGTGAAGAAGTTCAACTGGACCAACGACGACCAGAACACGGTGGCCAGGTACATCGCCGTCGACAATATGTCCGACGACGCGGCGGCCAAGAAGTGGGTCGACGCCAACCGCGACAAGGTCGAGGCCTGGCTGAAGTAACGAGGGGCGAAAGGGCCGGTCCAGTACGCCCGGCGGGCGGTGCGCGCACGTGCGCGCACCGCCCGCCGGGCGTTGCCGTTCGGCGCCCGCCTTCGAGCCGTTTCCCGACGTCACCGGGCCTCTTGACACCCCTCCTCGACGACGGGCACATTGAGTTGCGCAGCCTGAACCACGTTGCGTACGAAGCAACTGCGCGTCCAAGGCGACTGCACCGGTCTCAAGTTCGGAGGTTGGGCGATGGCGGGACCCCGAGTGGTCATCATCGGAGCGGGCGTCGTGGGAGCGGCCCTCGCGGACGAGATCTCCGCGCGCGGCTGGACCGAGGTGACCGTGGTCGACCAGGGCCCCCTGCCGGCCACCGGGGGCTCCTCCTCGCACGCCCCCGGCCTGGTCTTCCAGACCAACCCGTCCAAGACCATGACCGAACTGGCCCGCTACACCGTCGAGAAGTTCCGCTCCCTGGACGTCGACGGCCGGCCCTGCTTCCTCCAGGTCGGCGGCCTCGAAGTGGCCACCGGACCCGAGCGCCTCGCCGAACTCCACCGCCGCCACGGCTGGATCACCGCCTGGGGCGTCGAGGCCCGGGTCGTCACCCCCGAGGAGTGCGTCGAACTGCACCCGCTGCTCGATCCGGACCGGGTCCTCGGCGGCCTCCTGGTCCCCACCGACGGCATCGCCAAGGCCGTGCTCGCCGTCGAGGCCCAGATCCGCCGGGCCACCGGCCGCGGCGTCCGCTTCCTCGCCCGCCACGAGGTCCTCGACGTGCGCCACGACAAGGGCGCCGTCACCGCGGTGGTGACCGACCAGGGCGAGATCCCCGCCGACATCGTCGTCTGCTGCGCCGGCATCTGGGGCCCGCGGATCGCCCGCATGGTCGGCATGAACCTGCCCCTCACCCCGCTCGCCCACCAGCTCGCCTGGACCGGCCCGGTGCCCGTCCTCGCCGGCCAGACCGAGGAGGCCGTCCGCCCGATCCTGCGCCACCAGGACGCCGGCCTCTACTACCGCGACCGCTTCGACGGCCTTGGCATCGGCTCCTACGGCCACCGCCCGATGCCCGTCGCGGCGGACGACATCCGCTCCCTCCACGAGGCCGGACAGATGCCCTCCGTCCTGGAGTTCACCGAGGAGGACTTCGAGGGCGCCTGGGCCGAGACCCGGTCACTGCTCCCCGCGACCCGCGAGGCCAAGCTCGAGGAGGGCATCAACGGCCTGTTCTCCTTCACCACCGACGGCTACCCGCTGCTCGGCGAGTCCCCGGACGTCAAGGGCTTCTGGGTGGCCGAGGCGGTCTGGGTCACCCACTCCGCGGGCGTCGGCCGGGCCGTCGCCGAATGGCTGGTGGACGGCCACTGCTCGTCCTTCGACCTGCACGAGTGCGACGTCAACCGCTTCGAGCCGCACCAACTCGCCCCCGAGTACGTCCTGGCCCGCGACTGCCGGAACTTCGTCGAGGTCTACGACATCCTGCACCCCCTCCAGCCGGGCGGGGACCCGCGCCCGATCCGCACCAGCCCCTTCTACGCCCGCCAGCGGGAGCACGGCGCGTTCTTCCTGGAGGCGAACGGCTGGGAACGCCCCCAGTGGTACGAGGCCAACGCCCCTCTGACCGAAGGCCGTTCGATCCCCACCCCGAACGACTGGGCCGCCCGCTACTGGTCGCCGATCGTCGGCGCCGAGGCCCAGGTCACCCGCGAGACCGTCGCGCTGTACGACATGACCGCCCTCAAGCGGCTGGAGGTCACCGGCCCGGGCGCCGCCGGATTCCTGGAGGGCCTCGTCACCGGCAAGGTCGCCAAGTCCGTGGGCTCGGTGACGTACACCCTGCTCCTCGGCCACGACGGTGGCATCCGCAGCGACATCACCGTCGCCCGTCTCGCCCACGACCTCTTCCAGGTCGGCGCCAACGGCAACCTGGACCTCGACTGGTTCACCCGCCACCTGCCCGCCGACGGCAGGGTCCAGGTCCGCGACATCACCCCCGGCACCTGCTGCGTGGGCCTGTGGGGCCCGCTCGCCCGGGAGGTCCTCCAGCCCCTCACCGACGAGGACTTCTCCGACGAGGGCCTCAGGTACTTCCGCGCCAAACGTGCCTTCGTCGGCTCGGTACCGGTCACCGCGATGCGGCTGTCCTACGTCGGTGAACTCGGGTGGGAGCTGTACACGACCGCCGACCAGGGCGCGAAGCTCTGGGACACCCTGTGGCGGGCGGCCGAGCCGCTCGGCGGGATCATCGCCGGCCGGGGCGCCTTCAACAGCCTGCGCCTGGAGAAGGGTTACCGCTCCTTCGGCACCGACATGACCTACGAGCACGACCCCTACGAGGCCGGAGTCGGATTCGCCGTCAGGCCCGGCAAGGGCGAGTTCGTCGGAAGGGCCGCGCTGGAGCGGCGCCGGGCGCAGGTGCGGCGCCGGCTGAGCTGCCTCACCGTCGACGACCCCCGGGCCGTCGTCATGGGCAAGGAGCCGGTGTACGACGGTGAGCGCGCGGTCGGTTACGTGACCAGCGCGGCGTACGGCTACACCGTCGGCAAGGGGATCGCCTACGCGTGGCTGCCGGCTGAGCTGGCGGTGCCGGGAACCGGGGTTCAGATCGGTTACTTCGACGAGCGCGTGGAGGCGGTGGTGGCCGAGGAGCCGTTGTTCGACCCGGGGATGAGTCGTCTCCGTGGGTGACGGATCCGGGTGGCGTCGGCGTTCGGCCGCAGGCTCGTCGTGAAGGGCCGCGCAGTTCCTCCCCCCGGCCTTCGGCCGGGGCCCCCAGCGCCCCTTTGGGGCGCACCCTCGCCAAGGTCGTTCGAAAGGATCGCGAAACTCAGATGAACGCGCTGAACACCCCCTTGGCCGAGCTCGACCCCGAGGTCCACGCCGCGCTCCGTGCCGAGCTGCACCGGCAGCAGTCCACCCTGGAGATGATCGCCTCCGAGAACTTCGCGCCCGTCGCGGTGATGGAGGCGCAGGGCTCGGTGGCGACGAACAAGTACGCCGAGGGCTATCCAGGCCGGCGCTACTACGGTGGCTGCGAACACGTCGACGTCACCGAGCGGTTGGCGATCGAGCGGGTCAAGTCGCTCTTCGGGGCGGGCTTCGCCAACGTTCAGCCGCACTCCGGTGCCCAGGCCAACACCGCCGTCCTCTTCGCCCTGCTGCGGCCCGGCGACACGGTCCTCGGTCTCGACCTCGCGCACGGCGGCCACCTGACCCACGGCATGCGCCTCAACTACAGCGGCAGGATGTTCGACGTGGTGCCGTACCACGTCTCCGAGACGGACCACCTCGTGGACCTGGACGAGGTGGCGCGGCTCGCCAAGGAACACCGCCCCAAGATGATCATCGCGGGCTGGTCGGCGTACCCGCGGCAGCTCGACTTCGCGGCCTTCCGCCGCATCGCCGACGAGGTCGGTGCCCTCCTCATGGTCGACATGGCGCACTTCGCCGGCCTGGTCGCCGCCGGACTGCACCCGAGCCCCGTCCCGCACGCCCACGTGGTGACCACCACCACGCACAAGACCCTCGGCGGACCGCGCGGCGGAGTCATCCTCACCCACGACGCCGACCTCGCCAAGAAGATCAACTCGGCCGTGTTCCCGGGGATGCAGGGCGGCCCGCTCGAACACGTCATCGCCGCGAAGGCAGTCTCCTTCAAGGTCGCGGCCACACCCGAGTTCGCCGAACGCCAGGCCCGCACGCTGGCCGGCGCCCGCATCCTCGCCGAGCGCCTGACACAGCCGGACGCCGCGGCGGCCGGAGTGCGGGTGCTGACCGGCGGCACCGACGTCCACCTCGTCCTCGTCGACCTCCGCGACTCACCGCTGGACGGCCGGCAGGCCGAGAACCTCCTCCACGGGATCGGCATCACGGTCAACCGCAACGCCGTCCCCTTCGACCCGCGTCCGCCCATGGTCACCTCCGGCCTGCGCATCGGCACCCCCGCGCTCGCCACCCGGGGCTTCACCGAGGCCGACTTCGCCGAGGTGTCCGACGTGATCGCCCTGGCCCTCCAGTCCGGCCCGGACCTTGCCGCCCTGCGCGCCCGCGCCGGGGCACTGGCCGCCGGGCATCCGCTCTACCCGCACCTGCCGCACGACGGAGACGTCCGATGAGCCCCCGCACCCGCCCCCTGCGCCCTGCGGGCGTGGGGGGACCCCCAGGCGCCGACCTCCCCGACCACCCGGACTTCCTGTGGCGCACCCCCGAGCCGAAGCGCTCGTACGACGTGATCGTGGTCGGCGGCGGCGGACACGGCCTCGCCACCGCCCACTACCTGGCGCGCAACCACGGCATCACCGACGTGGCGGTCCTGGAGAAGGGCTGGCTGGCGGGCGGCAACATGGCCCGCAACACCACCATCATCCGCTCCAACTACCTCTGGGACGAGAGCGCCGGCATCTACGAGCACGCGCTGAAACTCTGGGAGGGCCTGGAGGAGGAACTCGACTACCCGATCCTCTTCTCCCAGCGCGGCGTGCTGAACCTGGCGCACAGCCTCCAGGACGTCCGCGACGGCGTCCGCCGGGTCGAGGCCAACCGCCTCAACGGAGTGGACGCCGAGTGGCTCGACGCGGCCGGCGTCAAAGAGGTCTGCCCGATCGTCAACACCTCGCCCGAGGTGCGCCACCCGGTCCTCGGCGGCACCTACCAGCCGCGCGCCGGCATCGCCAAGCACGACTACGTGGCCTGGGGCTTCGCCCGCTCCGCGGACGCGGCCGGCATCGACATCATCCAGAACTGCGAGGTCACCGGCGTGGACGTGGTGGCCGGCCGGGTGGTCGGCGTCCAGACCAGCCTCGGCCCGATCGCGGCCGGCAAGGTGGCCCTGTGCTCGGCCGGCCACACCTCCGTCCTCGCCGCCATGGCGGGCATCGAACTCCCGCTCCAGAGCCACCCGTTGCAGGCACTCGTATCGGAGCTGCTGGAGCCGGTGCACCCCACCGTCGTCATGTCCAACGCGGTCCACGTGTACGTCAGCCAGGCCCACAAGGGCGAGCTGGTGATGGGCGCGGGCATCGACGCGTACAACTCCTACACCCAGCGCGGCGCGTTCCACATCATCGAGGAGCAGATGGCCGCCGCCCTCGAACTCTTCCCGGTCTTCGCCCGCGCCCACGTCCTGCGCACCTGGGGCGGCATCGTCGACGTCAGCCCCGACGCCTCACCCATAGTCGGCCTCACCCCGGTGGCCAACCTCTACCTCAACTGCGGCTGGGGAACCGGCGGTTTCAAGGCCACCCCCGGGGTCGGCTGGGTCTACGCCCACACCATCGCGCACGACACCCCGCACACCCACAACGCCCCCTTCTCGCTCGACCGTTTCACCACCGGCGCGCTCGTCGACGAGCACGGCGCGGCCGCGGTGGCCCACTAGGGAGCCCCACCATGCTGCTCATCCCCTGCCCGTGGTGCGGGCCCCGCGACGAGGCCGAGTTCCACTACGGCGGCCAGGCCCACGTGCCCTACCCCGAGACCCCCGCGTCCCTCACCGACGAGGAGTGGGCCCGGTACCTCTTCTTCCGTGCCAATCCGAAGGGCCCCTTCGCCGAACGCTGGGCCCACACGGCAGGCTGCCGGCGATGGTTCAACGCCGTACGCGACACGTCGACGAACGAGATCCTGACGGTGTACCGCCCGGGGGAACCGCGCCCGGCAACCGTCCGGCCCCGTCCGCCGATTGCGGCCCGCCCGTCGAATCCGGCCGGTCCGGCGTTCGAGGACAAGGCCCCCCAGGGCGAAGGGGGATCCGGCAGCGCGGGCGCCGGCGGGGCCGTGGCGGCGGCGCCCCTTCAGGACCGGACGGGCAGGGGCGGCGGGGGCACCGCGTCCGTCCGCGGCCGGAGCGCGGGGCCCTACCGCACCCCCACCGGCGGCCGGATCGACCGCACCGCCCCCCTCACCTTCACCTTCGACGGCACCGAACACCAGGGCTACCGAGGCGACACCCTCGCCTCCGCCCTCCTCGCCAACGGTGTCGTCCGGGCCGCCACGAGCATCAGACTCGGCCGCCCCCGCGGCATCTTCACCGCGGGCCCGGAGGAACCCAACGCGGTCGTCCAGATCGAGGCACCCTTCCCCGAACCCATGCTCCCCGCCACCACCGTCGAGCTGTACGACGGCCTGGTGGCCACCGGCCTCCCCGGCCGGGGACGGCTCGCCACCGAACCCGACCCGGCCCGCTACGACGCCGTACACGCCCACTGCGACCTGCTGGTCGTCGGCGCCGGGCCGACCGGCCTCGCGGCGGCGGCGGCCGCGGCCACCGGCGGCGCCCGCGTCATCCTCGCCGACGACCAGCCGGAGCCCGGCGGCAGCCTCCTGGGCACCGGCGAGCACCCCGACTGGGTGGCCGCGACCCGCGGCCGCCTCGAAGCCGCCCCCGAGGTCCGTGTCCTGCTCCGCACCACCGTCTTCGGCCACTACGACGACAACCACCTCCTCGCCGTCGAGCGCCGCACCGCCCACCTCGGCGCCGCCGCCCCCGCGCACGTCTCCCGCGAACGCGTCTGGCGGATCCGCGCCCGGCACGTCGTCCTCGCCACCGGCGCCCACGAGCGGTCCCTCGCGTTCGGCGACAACGACCGCCCGGGAGTGATGCTGGCCGCCTCCGCCCGCGCCTACCTCCACCGGTACGCCGTGGTGCCCGGCCGCCGCGCGGTGGTGTTCACCACCAACGACAGCGCCTACGGCGCCGCACTCGACCTGGCGGCGGCCGGCGCCGAGATCGCGGCGATCGCCGACACCCGGCCGGAGCCGGGGGAGTGGGCCGAACGCGCCAGGACCGCCGGGATCGAGGTGCTGGCCGCAGGCGCGGTCACCGGCACGACGGGTGATACGCGGCTCACCTCCGTGACCGTCGCCCCGCTCCACGGCCCCGGCGGGAAAAGGGAGTTCGCCGCCGATCTGCTCCTCGTATCCGGCGGCTGGAACCCGGTCGCGCACCTGTTCAGCCAGGCGGGCGGCAGGCTCCGCCACGACGAGACGCTCGGCACGTTCGTCCCCGACGGCTGCCGTCAGGCGGTGGTGGCCGCGGGCGCCGCGAACGGGGCGTTCGACCTCGCCACGGCCCTCGCCCAGGGCGCGGCGGCCGGCGCCCGCGCGGCCGAGGCCGAGGGCTACGCCGCCCGGACCCCCGCCCTCCCCACCGTCACCGCCCAGCCTTACACCCCGCCCATGCAGGTGTTCACGATCCCGACCGCCACCGGCGCCCCCCGCTTCGTCGACCTCCAGCGCGACGTCACCGTCGCCGACCTGGCCCGGGCGACCGGCGCGGGCCTGCGCTCGGTGGAGCACACCAAGCGCTACACCACCGCCGGCACCGCGGGCGACCAGGGCAAGACCGGCGGGGTGCTGGCGAGCGGGGTCGTCGCCGAACTCCTCGGCGTGGACGTCTCGGCGCTCGGCCTGCCGACCTTCAGACCGCCCTACACCCCCGTCGCCTTCGCCGCCCTCGCCGGCCGTCACCGGGGCGCGCTGCACGACCCCGTCCGAACCACCGCCCTGCACGGCCTCCACGTCGCGCACGGCGCGCTGTTCGAGAACGTCGGTCAGTGGAAGCGGCCCTGGTACTACCCGCGGGACGGCGAGGACAGGGAGACGGCCGTGCTGCGCGAGTGCCGTGCCGCCCGCGAGGGCGTGGCCCTCATGGACGCCTCCACGCTCGGCAAGATCGACGTGCAGGGTCCGGACGCCGCGCTCTTCCTGGACCGGCTCTACACCAACATGATCAGTACCCTGAAGGTCGGCAGCATCCGCTACGGCGTGATGTGCCGCCTGGACGGAATGGTCTTCGACGACGGCACGGTCATCCGGCTGGCCCCGGACCGGTTCCTGGTCACCACCACGACCGGCAACGCGGCGGCCGTCCTGGACTGGATGGAGGAGTGGCTGCAGACCGAGTGGACCGGCCTGCGGGTGCACTGCACCTCGGTCACCGAACACTGGGCCACGGTCGCCCTGGTCGGCCCGAGGTCCCGCGAGGTCCTCGGCTCCCTCGCACCCCGGCTCGCCGTGTCCAACGACGACTTCCCCTTCATGACATGGCGGCAGACCGCGGTCGCCGGCCTCGACGCCCGGGTGTGCCGGATCAGCTTCTCCGGCGAACTCGCCTACGAGATCAACGTGTCGCCGTGGCGGGCCGGCGCGCTGTGGGAGGCGCTGTGCACGGCGGGGGAGCCGTACGGCATCACCCCCTACGGCACCGAGACCATGCACGTCCTGCGTGCCGAGAAGGGCTACCCGATCGTCGGCCAGGACACCGACGGCACGGTCACCCCGCAGGACCTCGGCATGGGCTGGGCGGTGTCCAGGAAGAAGACCGACTTCATCGGCAAGCGCTCCCACACCCGCCCCGACACCGCCCGCCCCGGCCGCAAGCAGCTGGTCGCCCTGCTCACGGACGATCCCGGCGCCCTCCTCCCGGAAGGCACCCAGCTGGTCGCCGGGCGCGAACTGCCCGCCCCGCCCGTCCCGATGCTCGGCCATGTCACCTCCAGCTACCGCAGCGCGGCGCTCGGCCGGACCTTCGCGCTGGCCCTGGTCAAGGGTGGCCGGGACCGCATCGGCGACCGTCTCTACGCACCCGTCGGCGCCCGGCTGCTGCCGGTGACCGTCGCCGGTCCCGTCCTCTACGACCCCGAGGGAGCCCGCCGTGACGGCTGACACCGCCCCGGCCGCAGCGCCGCGCAGCCCGCTGGCCGATGCCGCGCACCGGCTGGCCGGCGTCACCCGCGCCTCCCGGGGCGCGGTCCGGCTGGCCGAACTCCCCTTCCTGGCGCAGGTGAACGTCCGCCTGGACGCCAAGGGCCCGGCGGCGGACGCGGTCGGAGCGGCCCTGGGACTCACCCTGCCCCCGCAACCCGACACCGCGGTGCACGCGGGGGAGGTGAGCGCGGTGCGGCTGGGTCCGGACGAGTGGCTGGTGGTCGGCAGGCCCGGCACCGAGCGGGACCTGGAGCGCAGGATCCGGTCGGCGGCCGGGGACGAGCCGGTCGCCGTCACCGATGTCTCCGCCCAGCGCACCACCCTGCTGGTCGGCGGCCCCCGCGCCCGTGATCTGCTGTCCCACGGCTGTGCGCTGGACCTGCACCCGCGCGCCTTCGGCCCCGGCCGATGCGCCCAGACCACCCTCGCCCGCACCCAGGTCGTGCTGGTCGCCCGGGACGGGAGCCGGGGCGGCTTCTGGGTTCTGGTGCGCTCCTCCTTCGCCGGCTACCTGGTGGACTGGCTGCTGGACGCGGCCGTCGAACACGCCTGAGCGGCGCCCGCCGTCGTCTCAGCGGGATTCCTGCGCGAGCCGCTCCAGGTGGGCCGTGCGTGATTCCGCGGTCTGGCCCTGGACCAGGAGGAACAGGGCCTCCCGGGCCAGCCGCTGAGCGCGGGCGGTGACGGACATCGCCCGGCCGCCGCCGGTCACCAAGGCCGCCGTGGTGACCGTACGCATCAGCGTGAACGCCTCGGCCCGCAGCGCCAGCCGCTGCGCCCCGTACTCCTGCGGCACCGGATGGTCCGCGAGCGCGTAGGCCCGGCGGCGGACCTCGCAGGCACGGGCCCGCAGCGGTGCGGCGTACTCGTCGCCTACCAGGGCCAGGGCCGCCGCCGTGACCCCGAAGACCGCCGGGTTGGCGTCGCGGGTCCTCAGACGGTCCGTCGCCGCCCAGTCCCGGTACGGCATGCGGAGCGCGACGGCGTCCTCGGGTACCCGCAGGCCGTCCAGGTCCAGGGAGACGGTCCGGGACGCGGTGAGCGCGGCCAGCCGCATCGGCTCCGACGGGCGCAGCCCCGGCTGCACCCGTGCCTCGACGAAGGCGAACAGGGCCTCGTCGTCCTCGGTGACCCCGGCCAGCAGCAGCACGTCGTTCAGGCCCCAGCCGGTGTACCAGGGGACGGTGCCGTGGAAACGCCAGGCGCCGCCCTCGCGCCGGGCCCGCACCGGGACCCGCGGGTACGACCGCAGATGCGCGTACGCCACCCCGGACAGCAGCTCGCCCCGCGCCAGCGGACCCAGCAGCCGCTCCCGGACGGGCAGTTCGGCCTGGGCCAGGGTCAGCACCGGAGTGTGGTGCTGGGTCTGCACGAACCAGGTCGAGCAGCACGCCCCGGCCAGGATCTCGGCCGTCTCCCGCGCCACGGCCGCGGGCGCCGCCGACCCGCCGTACGCCACCGGGGCGTTCAGGCCGAGCAGGCCCGAGCCTCTGACCGCCTCGATGTGGCTCACCGGCACTCCCTCCTGGTCGACGCGCTCCGCGGCGGGGGAGAGGAGGCTGTCGGCGAGTTCCCGGGCGCGGATGACGAGGGGATGCGCGGAGATGGTCATGGACGGGATTCTTCCGGCTGTCCGGGGCGGGGTGCCGATCCGGGGACCCGCCGTTCGTGTGGAAGGCGGCCGGCTGAGCGGCCTGCCGGCGGGAGTGCGGGCGGGGGCGCGGCCGAGAGGGGTTCCGTGGTGGCGGAATCCGCTTCGGCCCCTGAAAGGTTGCACCATGCATCCGGCTGATCGGCATCCTGCCGGGCCGCCAGGCCCGTACGCACCACCAGCACGGCATCCGTGAACCAGTCCGCCTCCGAGCAGCCCGCCGACGTCGTGGCGCGGCCGCGCGCCGCCTTCCGCACCGGCCGCACCAAGCCCGTCGAATGGCGCACCGGCCAGCTGCGCCGACTGCTCGCCCTGCTCACGCAGGGCGGCGACGAGCTGGCCGCCGCTCTCCATGCGGACCTGGGCAAGAGCGCCGCCGAGGCGCACCGCACGGAGATCGACTTCACCGTCCGGGAGATCGACCACAGCCTGGGCCACCTGGCGGAGTGGCCGCGTCCCGAACCCGCCCCCGTCCCGGCGCACCTGGGCGGCGACGCGAGCGCCTGGGCGCAGTACGACCCTCCCCCGGACTCCGTCCGGGCCCCCAGGCGTCGTCCTCGTCACCGCCCCGTGGAACTGCCCGGCCCAGTTGCTGCTCGCCCCAGGGTCCGGAGCCCTCGCCGCGGGCGACGCGGTCGTCGCCAGGCCCAGCGAGCCGGCCCCGGCGGCCTCGGCCGCGCCGGCCGCCTGCTGCCGGCCTGTCTCGAAGGCCGTCGCCGTCGTCGAGGGCGGTGTCCCCGAGACCACGGCCCTGCTCGCCGAACGCTTCGACCACATCTTCTGCACCGGTAACGGCGTCGTCGGCCGGATCCCCCGCGCACCTCGCGCGCGGGCCCCAGGCCTGCGGTACCGCACGCCCCGGCGACGGGCCTCCGCCGCCGCCCGCGGCGTCTTCCGGGGACGGGCTCACGGGCGGCGCGTGCCGTCCGTCCGCCTACACTGCCGTAGACGGTCTGCGAGACCTGGTACGAGGAAGAAGGGGTGACGGACCTTCCATGGCCGACGCGAAGGACGAACGCCGGCCCGCCGGTGAGCTGGAGGCGAGCGTCATGGCGGCCCTCTGGGCCGCCGGCGAGCCCCAGACCCCCGGACAGGTCCAGCACAGCCTCGGCACGGACCTGGCCCGCACCACCGTCACGACGATCCTCACCCGGCTGCACGACAAGGGCGTGGTCGGCCGGCACCGTCAGGGCCGGGGTTTCGCCTACTTCCCCGTGCAGGACGCGCAGGGCCTGACCGCCAAGCGGATGCACAGCGAACTGGACCGCGATGCCGACCGGGAGGCCGTGCTCGCCCGGTTCGTCGCCCAGCTCAGCCCCGACGACGAGCGTCTCCTGCGGAGTCTGCTCGACGCCGGCGAACGGCCCGGGGCGTCATGACCGTACTGCTGATCCTGCCGCTGCTGGTGCCGTTCACGCTGCCCGCGCTCGCCCGGCGGGCTCTGGACCGGCTGGCGCCCGCCGCCGCCCTCTGGGTCATCACCGCCGCAGCCGTCGCCCTGGCGGGCTGCGCCCTGACCGCGCTCGGCGCGTTCCTGCTGGCCGGGCTGCTCAGGCTGCCGTTCTTCGCATCGCTCGGCGAGCTGATCCGGCCGCTGCACACGCTCTCCGACCGCTACGCCCTGCCGCTCTCGGCCCTCGCGGCCGGCGCACTCGCGGTCTGGGCCGGGACCGGCACCCGGTGGGCGCTCCGGCAGGCCCGCGCCTTCCGCGCCGCTCGTACGGAGGCCGGGCGGCGACCGGCCGCGGGTGATCTGTGCGTGGTGGAGTCGCCGGTTCCGGACGCGTACGCGCTGCCCGGACGGCCGCACCGGATCGTCGTCACCACGGGGATGCTGCGCAGCCTGGACGGACCCGAACGGGAGGCGCTGTTCGCGCACGAACGGGCGCACAACCGCGGCGGCCACCACTACTTCCTGGCCGCCGCGGAGCTCGCGGCGCACTGCCATCCCGCGCTGCGGCGGGTCCGGGCCGAGGTGCGACTGGCCGTGGAGCGGGTCGCCGACGAGGCCGCGGCGCGCACGGTGGGGGACCGGCGGCTGACCGCCCGTGCGATCGCGCGGGCCGCGCTGGCGGGACAGTACAGAGGGATGGTGCGGCCGGCGTTCGTGTCGGGGGCGGCGTCGGGGCCGGTGCCGCGACGAGTGGCGGCGCTGCTGGCCGCGCCGCGGGGCCGGCGCCGGGCCGGTTCCGGATTCGCGGCGCTGCTCGTGGCGTGCGCCGTGCTGTCGTGCGCCGCTTCCGCGACCGGGATGGCCGACCTCCACCATCGGGTGGAGGTCGCGCAGGGGGAAGCACGGCGGTAGGGCGTTCACACACCGCCGACCGGCGCGGTCCGGGGACCCCGCTCCCCGCGTCCCAGCCGGGGCCTGCGGAGACAGACGACTGGCGTCCGGCAAGTTTTACGTATAACCTCTTCCGCTAACCGCTCCACCGAAAGGCCCCCATGCGACGCGTCGCCCTGGTCACCCTTGTCGTCGGCGACTACGACGAGGCGATCCGCTTCTACACCGAGGCCCTCGGGTTCCGGCTGGTCGAGGACGCGCCACGGCCGGACGGGTCCCGCTGGGTCGTCGTGGCGCCCGGGACGGAGGGGGACGGCACCGGACTGCTGCTCGCCCGCGCCAAGGACGACGAGCAGCGTGCCCGCGTCGGCGACCAGACCGGCGGGCGAGTCGGGTTCTTCCTGCACACCGACGACTTCGCCCGCGACCACGCCCGGATGACCGCCGCCGGCGTGACCTTCCTGGAGGAGCCGCGGCACGAGCCGTACGGCAGTGTCGCCGTCTTCCAGGACCTGTACGGCAACCGCTGGGACCTGCTCCAGCCCGCTCTCTGACCGATCCACCGGAACCACCTGCCGAGGAAAGCTCCGCCATGACTGCTACGCGCGTAGACGCCGATGTGATCCGCCGCCTCCCCAAGGCCGTCCTGCACGACCACCTCGACGGCGGCCTGCGCCCCGCCACCCTCGTCGAGCTCGCGGCCGAGGTCGGCCACACGCTGCCCACCACCGACCCGGACGAGCTGGCCGCCTGGTACGTCGAGGCCGCCGACTCCGGTGATCTGGTGCGCTACATAGCCACCTTCGAGCACACCCTCGCCGTCCTGCAGACCAAGGACGGGCTGCGCCGCGTCGCCGAGGAGTACGTCCTCGACCTCGCCGCCGACGGTGTGGTGTACGGCGAGGTGCGCTACGCACCGGAGCTGAACGTCAAGGGCGGCCTCGGCATGGGCGAGGTCGTGGAGAGCGTGCAGGAGGGACTCGCCGCGGGAATGGCGAAGGCCGCCGCGGCGGGCACCCCGGTCCGGGTCGGCACCCTGCTGTGCGGCATGCGGATGTTCGACCGGGTCGGCGAGGCCGCCGCGCTCGCCGTCGCCTACCGGGACGCCGGAGTCGTCGGCTTCGACATCGCCGGCGCCGAGGACGGCTTCCCGCCCGCCGACCACCTCGCCGCCTTCGAGCACCTGCGCCGCGAGAGCGTGCCCTTCACCATCCACGCCGGTGAGGCGCACGGCCTGCCCAGCATCCACCAGGCGGTCCAGGTGTGCGGCGCCGAGCGCATCGGGCACGGGGTGCGGATCACCGAGGACATCGTCGACGGCAAGCTCGGCCGCCTCGCGAGCTGGGTGCGCGACCGTCGGATCGCCCTGGAGATGTGCCCGACCTCCAACCTCCAGACCGGCTGTGCCTCCTCCGTCGCCGGGCACCCGATCACCGCGCTGAAGGAGCTGGGCTTCCGGGTCACCCTCAACACCGACAACCGGCTGGTGTCGGGGACGACGATGACCCGGGAGATGTCCCTGCTGGTGGACGAGGCCGGCTGGACGGCCGAGGACCTGCGCACGGTCACGCTGAACGCGCTGAAGAGCGCCTTCATCCCGTTCGACGAGCGCACGGCCCTCATCGAGGACGTCGTCCTGCCCGGTTACGCGTCCGTGCTCTGAGGCAGCCCCCGCAGATAGGCGGCCTGTCCGACGTGCTGGAGATCGTCGGACAGGACGCTCACCAGCCGGACGCCCAGCGTGACCGGCGGATCGAAGCGGGTGTCCACGACCCGTTCGAGATCCTTGGCGGGGAGCTCGCGCAGCACCCCCAGTGTCTGCTCGTGCACCGCGTCGTAGTAGCCGGTCAGCAGGTCGCCGGAGTCCACCGTGACCTTCGCGACCTGCGCGGGGGTGTGGCCGTACCCGTGGTCACGGGGCGGCAGGTCAAGGCCGAAACGCTTCTCCCAGCCCTGGGCCAGCCACACCTGGTCGAGGTCGAAGGCGTCGGCGACATGGTCGTCCTGGATCCGGGTGAGGTGCCAGACCAGCCAGGTGATGGAGTTGGCCCCGGGCGCCGGGGGCCTGTTGAGCAGGTCGGGGTCGAGGCCGTCGAGGGCGGCGTGGACTTCTTCCTGGATGCGGCCGAAGCCGTCGATGAGGATGTCCCTTGCATGCATGTGACCACGATCGCGCATCGCGGCGCTTCGTGCGTCCGGAATCCGGCTTCCGTGGAATCCCGGCGGACCCTGCCGGGCGGACGGACCCGGCTCGCCGCCCCACCCGGGCCGGGTGTTCCCGGTTCCAGGCGTACGGCGCCCCGGTGCCCGCCTCGGCGGCCACCGGGCCGAGGCCGTGAGTTCCTCCGTGACCGGCGCGAACGCACCCCGGAGGAACGGAAACTGACGAGACGTCGCTTCCACCGTCGGCGCGTCCGCGCCGATCGGGAAGCCGAGGTCAGGAGGGATGGCCCCCCTCCGGGAGCGTTGCCAGACCCCCTGTCTCCAGCAAGGTGATCAGCGCCCGGGCCGCCGGGCTGGTGGCCGTCTCGGGCGGCAGCAGGGCGACCGTCTCGTACACGTCCTCGTCCGTGTCCTTCAGCGCGAGCGCGGTCAGCGCGGGCCGCTTGTGCCGGAAGTGCCGGGGCACCACGGCGATCCCGAGGTTCTCGTCGACCAGGTCGAGGAGGCTGTGCACGTCGTTGACCTCCAGGGCGACCGTGCGCCGTACGCCCGCCGCGGCGAAGGCCGAGTCGGTCGTACGGCGCGGGCCCCAGTCCGGGTGGAAGTCGACGAACACCTCCCCGCCGAGGTCCGCCGGGACCACCGCAGCGCCGGCCGTGGCCAGCCGGTGGCTGGGATGGCACAGCACGGTCATCGGCTCGCCGGTCAGGGCCACCGAGCGCAGCTGGTCGGTGTCGTCCTGGGTGCGGTAGGCGAACGCCAGGTCCAGCCGCCCGGCCGCCACCTCCTCGGCGAGGGCGCCCGAACCGGCCTGCCGCAGCCGGATCTCCACATCCGGGTGGCGTCGCCGGAAGGCGGCCAGGAGCCCGGCCACATGCACACCGGCGATGCACTGCTCGGTGCCCAGTGCCAGCGTCCCGCGCAGCACGCCCTGCACCGCGGCCACCGCCTCGTGCGCCGACCGCACCTGTGCGAGGATGCGCTCCGCCTCGCCGAGCAGCGCCCGGCCCGCCTCGGTGAGCGTCACCCGGCGGGTGGTCCGCACGAACAGCGGCGCCCGCAGTTCCCGCTCGAGGGCCCGGATGGAGGCGGACAGGCCCGACTGGGACACCAGCAGCCGTTCCGCGGCCCGGGTGAAGTGCTGGTCCTCGGCGACGGCGACGAAGTGCTGAAGGTGGCGCAGTTCCATGATTGAGAAGCCTAGCCGCACAATTCCATCGCATTCTCCTGTTGGACCACTGCCGGGGCTCGGGGAAGAGTGGAGCCGGTAGATCCTGTGCCCACCCCTCTGGAGTCGCGTTGTACACCGCACACCCCGACCGCTACGCCGACATGCCCTACCGCCGCAGCGGCCGCAGCGGTCTGAAGCTTCCCGCGTTGTCGCTCGGCCTGTGGCACAACTTCGGGCCCGACCGGCCCGTGACGGCCCAGCGCTCCATCCTGCGCCGCGCCTTCGACCTCGGGGTCACCCACTTCGACCTGGCCAACAACTACGGTCCGCCGCCCGGCTCCGCCGAGTCGGCGTTCGGCGAGGCACTGAAGGCGGACCTCGCGGGGTACCGCGACGAGCTGGTGATCTCCACCAAGGCCGGCTACCTGATGTGGCCCGGCCCGTACGGCGAGTGGGGTTCGCGCAAGTACCTGCTGTCGTCGCTGGACCAGTCCCTGAACCGGATGGGCCTGGACTACGTCGACATCTTCTACTCGCACCGCCCGGACCCGGAGACTCCCCTGGAGGAGACGATGGGCGCCCTGCACTCCGCGGTCCAGCAGGGCAAGGCGCTGTACGTCGGCGTCTCCAACTACTCGGCGGAGCAGACCCGCGAGGCGGCCCGGATCCTCGGCGAGCTGGGCACCCCGCTCCTGATCCACCAGCCGCGCTACTCGATGCTGGACCGCCGCCCGGAGACGGAGGGCGTCCTGGACGCCCTCGACGAGCTCCAGGTCGGCTCCATCGTCTTCTCCCCGCTGGAGCAGGGGCTGCTCACCGGCCGTTACCTCGACGGCATCCCGGAGGGCTCCCGGGCCGCGAGCGGCAGCCCGTTCCTGAACTCGGACGCGGTCACCGAGGACCTGGTCGGCAGGCTGCGCGCCCTGGACGAGGTCGCCAAGGGCCGCGGCCAGACCCTCGCCCAGCTCGCCCTGTCCTGGGTGCTGCGCGGTGGCCGGGTGACCTCCGCGCTGATCGGCGCGAGCAGCCCGCAGCAGGTCGAGGACTGCGTCGGCGCCGTCGCCAACCTCGACTTCGACGCCGAGGAACTGGCCCGGATCGACGCGATCGTCAGCCGCTGAGCGTCGTCGCCCGCCGGTGACCGGCCCGGTGAGGCGGACCGCACCGCGTCCGCCTCACCGGGCCGGGTCAGACCCCGTCCGGCACCCGGTCCAGGAAGCCCAGCACCTGCCGGATGCGGCCGTCCTCGCTCAGTGTGACCACGTCAAAACCGGCCACCGGCGCCGAACCGTCGGCCTGGTTCACCAGCTCCCAGCCGAAGCGCGCGGTGTCGTGGTGGCCGTCGACGGCCCCGAGGAGACGGAACGCGAAACCCGGGAACTGCTCGTGCGCCGCCGCGATCACGGCCGTGATCTGGGCGTGCCCGGCCACGTCGGCGAGCGGGTCGGTGTAGGTGCCGTCCGGAGTCCAGGCTTCCGCGACCGCCTTGCCCAGCGCCTCGGGCTCGGCGGCGTTCCAGGCCTCGAAGTAGCGGGCGGCGGCGGCCTGGTGACGCTCGGTGTTCACGGACATGGTGAATCAGCCTCCAACGAGGGTGTCATGGCTGGTCAGGGAGTGGATCGCGGCTTGCGGCGATCCGTTGGCATCACCATGCCCGGATCCGCGTGACGGGTCGATTACCCCTCGGGTAATGAAGACGGGTCCGTACAGCTGGCGCATTTCGGCCAATTCGTAGGCGGAATATGCCAAGAGACTGGCCGGAAAGATGTGGTGACAGTGTTTCGAAAGTGAACATACTCGAATGTCAGGAGCACTTCACCGCACAGGAGCCGCACGGAACACCGGCCCGCGACGGCACACCGGCGAGCTACGGGGGAGTGATCGTGCACGACGAATTCCTGTGCCATGTCACGGCATACGGCGTCTGCGGCGGGCAGCGTATCGGCGTTCCGCTCGGCACCTACCGTGCGCCGACCCTGGCACTCGCGCTGTGGTGGTTACGGGACCGGGCGTCGTGGATCGCGGAACGGCTGGACCCCTTACCCGAGAATCCGCGATATCCGCAGGGGGCGCTCGTCCCGGTGGGGGCGACCGTCTCGGACGTACCCGGTCTGCTGCGCGCCTGGTGCGCCGACGTGGTCCGCCAGGAACTCGTCGCCGACGAACTGGCCGGCGGACGGCTGGTGCGGATCGCCGTCCAGGACGACACCACCGAGTACGAACTGCTCGCCGAGTCCGTCGACGCCCTCCGTATGCAGCGCACCATCCCCTCCCTCGTCGTCCCCGTGGCCTGACGCGTGACAGCCGCCGCCCGTGCGGTCCGCAGCCCGGCGACGTGGTCGGACGCGTAGGGCGTATGAGCTGACAAATCGGTAGAATTTTGGTCATGGCGGAGCGGCCGGTCACCTCGACGGCGCCCGAACTCGTCCTGGAGACCGACACGGGATCCACGGTGATGAGCCCGGGCCGCGACTACCACGTCGGACGGGACCCGTACAGCGACATCGTCATCGACGACTCCCGGGTCTCCTGGCACCACGCGGTGCTGAAGCCCGCCGACGACCACTGGACCCTCCACGACGAGCAGAGCACCAACGGCACCTACGCCGACGGCCGCCGCATCCGGGAATGGGAAGTGGGCCCCGGTACCGTCATCCGCTTCGGCAGCCCCGCCGACGGACCGAGCGCCGTTCTCGTCGGCCGCCCGCCACCCGCCCCGGACCGCCCCTCCGTCGTCTCGATGCCCAGCCACACCGGCACCTTCCGGCAGCCGTCCTCGGTACGACGACTGCCCGCCCGCACCGTCCGGATCGGCCGCGCCACCGACAACGACGTCGTCGTCGACGACCTGATCGTCTCCCGCCACCACGCCGAACTGCGCGTCCACCCCGACGGCAGCCACGAGATCGTCGACCTCGACAGCCACAACGGCACCTACCTCAACGGGCGCTCCGTGGTCCGCGCACCGCTCGGACCCCGGGACGTCGTCGGCATCGGCCACTCGGCGTTCTGCCTGGTCGACGGCCAGCTGCAGGAGTACGTCGACACCGGCGAGGTCTCCCTCGACGTCCAGGAACTCACCGTCGCAGTCGACCGCGGCCGCAAGATCCTGCTCGACCACGTCTCCTTCCCGGTCGGCGAGAAGTGCCTGCTCGCCGTGGTCGGGCCCAGCGGCGCCGGCAAGTCCACCCTGCTCGGCGCCCTCACCGGCCAGCGCCCCGCCGAGCACGGCACCGTCCTCTACGACGGCCGCGACCTCTACCGCGACTACGCCGAACTGCGCCAGCGCATCGGCCTGGTCCCGCAGGACGACATCCTGCACGTCCAGCTGACCGTGCGCAGCGCCCTCACCTACGCCGCCGAACTGCGCTTCCCCGAGGACACCGCGAAGGCCGAGCGCCGGGAGCGGGTCGAGGAGGTCATCCGGGAACTCGGCCTCGAACAGCGCGCCGACCAGCCCGTGCACAGCCTCTCGGGCGGCCAGCGCAAGCGGGTCAGCGTCGCCCTGGAACTGCTGACCAAGCCCTCGCTGCTCTTCCTCGACGAACCGACCTCCGGACTCGACCCGGGCATGGACCGCTCGGTGATGAACATGCTGCGCGGCCTCGCCGACGACGGCCGTACCGTCATCGTCGTCACCCACAGCGTGCTCAGCCTCGACGCCTGCGACCGTCTCCTGGTCCTGGCGCCGGGCGGCCGGACCGCGTACTTCGGCCCGCCCGGCGACGCCCTCGGCTTCTTCGGCTTCGGCGAATGGCCCGAGGCCTTCGAGGCGTTCGAGCGGGACACCGACCGGGACTGGGCGGGGGAGTTCCGCGCCTCGTCGTACCACCGGAAGTACATCGTGAACTCCAGCGGCCAGCCCGTCCTGCCGCGCAGCGGACCGGTCGCCACGCCCCCGCCGCCGCGGCCGCGCAGCTGGGGAGCCCAGTTCTCGACCCTGGTGCGCCGCTACACCGCCGCGCTCCTCGCCGACCGCACCTTCCTCGCCATCATGATCGGACTGCCGTTCGTCATGGGTGCGATGGCCCGGGCCGTGGCCGGCAACAGGCTCACCTTCGACACCGCGACCAACGCCCTGCTCACCCTGTGCGTGGGCGGCGTGCTGACCGGCGCGGCCAACGCGGTCCGTGAACTGGTCAAGGAACGCGTCATCTACCAGCGCGAAAGAGCGGTCGGCTTGCCCAGATCGGCGTACGTGATGTCGAAGGTCGTGGTCCTCGGCGCCATCACCGTCCTCCAGGCGATCGTGCTCACCCAGGTCGGTCTGGCCGGCGTCGACCTCGACGCGCCCGGTGGCGAAGGGGTGCTGATGCCACCCCTGCTGGAGATCACCGTCGCCGTGGCCGTGCTCTCCTTCACCGCGATGATGCTCGGCCTGCTGATCTCCGCCCTGGTCCGCAAGGAGGAGGTGACGATGCCGCTGCTGGTGCTGCTCACCGTCGTCCAGGTCGTCTTCTGCGGAACCCTGCTGAAACTGGACGGCGTACCCGGTCTCGAACAGCTCGCCTGGCTGGTGCCCTCGCGGTGGGCGCTCGGCGCCATGGCCGGCACCGTCGACCTGCACCGGATCGTGCCGGGCAAACTCACCGCCGACCCGTTCTTCCGGCACTCGGCGGGCGTCTGGCTGCGCAACATGGTCATGCTGGTGGTGCTGTCCGCGGCCTTCGGCTGTGTCCTGTCACGGCTGCTGCGCCGCCACGAACCCGCCGTGATGCGGAAGTAGGCGAGGCGATGACCACGAGCCCAGGGTTCCGGCCCACCCACGTCGTCCCGTCCGACGGCATGCCCGCCTGGGAGGCCCCCGACCCCGCCCGGCCGACCGTGCCCCTGGACCCGCTGCTGCCGGTGCAGCTCGTGGAGCGGCGCGGCGACTGGGCCCACATCGGCTGTGCCAACGGCTGGGCCGCCTGGGTCGACGGCCGCTATCTCGTCGCCGTACCCGTGGACCCGCCCCTGACCGGCGGCCCGGCCGCCGACGCCACCGACCCGCGCCCCCTGCTGGACCGGGCGGCGCGGGCCCTCGCCGACTACCGGGACGCCGTCGAGGACCTCGCCGGCGGCAGCCTCGACGGGGAGACCTTCCAGGGCCGTACGCGCGGGCTGCGCATCGGGGTGGTGGTCGACGGGGAGTCCATGTGGCTGTACGACCCGGCCGAGGGACGCTGGCTGTACGGCGACGGACGGCGGCTCACGACGTACCTCACCGACCGGGACGTCACCGACGGGGACCTCGTGGAGGGGGACTTCACCGGCCCGGGCCCGGCCGACGGACATCGCACCGACCGGCCCGGGCCGGCCGGCCACGATCCCGGCCACCACCCCACGCGGGTCGTGACCACCGACGGTGAGCGGCAGCGCTAGGGCCTCAGGGTTCTGGGGCCGCGACCTCGCCCCGGCGGCGCACCGGGCCGGCCGCAAGCGCGCCCAGGAACCCGGCGATCAGACCCCACAGGGCGCCCAGGCCCACCGCCGGCCACAGCCGCGGTTCCAGCAGCAGCTCACCCGACAGATTGCCGCCCAGGTCACCGATGCCGAGCAGCGAGAGGCCGTAGTGGGCGCAGACCCGGCCGGCCAGGCAGAGGGTCAGCATGGTCAGCGCGAGCGCGACCGCCAGGTGCAGGGCGTGCCGCCAGGCGCGGACCCGCGCCGGCGAGCGCGCCGCCATCAGGAAGGCGGCCGCCAGCAGCAGCACCGCGGCCGCCACCGCCAGCCACCACCAGCGGCCGTCGTGGGCGGTGACCGTACGCAGGTCGAGGGTCGAGACGTCCGGGGTGCGCAGCACCTCGGCGAGGACATGCGGCACCGGCAGCCCGAACGGCCCGTCGACCCGGCCCTGCCAGGTGGCGCCGAGACCGAGCGTGAGCGCCGGCCACGCCAGGTTGGGCAGTCCCAGCAGGATCACCGCGAGGGTCTGCTCGGCATGCCCGCGCGTCACCATCGCGACCAGCGCGGCGACCAGCGCCAGGGCGACGGACGCCAGCACGTACACGACCATCGCGAACGCCGCCGGGCGCACCGACGTCTGGAACCGCAGCAGCCGCCCCGGCAGCGGGGCCCCCGGGGACACCAGCAGCGCCAGCACCAGGATCCCGGCGAGCCACAGCAGCCCGAACACGACGGTGAGCGGCACGTCCGTCGTGAAGCCCACCGTCGGCCCGGCGTCCAGCAGGTCGGAGAGGTCACCGAGGGTGCCGTCACCCACGTCCACGGCGAAGACGTGCCGGGCGCCGAGCGCGAGCCCGACCAGCGCGAGCAGCCACAGCACCGCGATCCGGGCCGCCCAGCCGGCCAGCTCCCGGGCGCCGGCCACCGCCCGGTGCCGCAGCGGCCGCAGAAAACCCGCGGCGCCGACCAGCGTCCCGACCAGCGTGACCGAGAGCGGTACGACGGTCAGGCCGGCGTTCGTCCGGGCCAGGTCGCCCGCGTCGCCGGACAGTTCGACGGTGCCGCCGACGGCCGACACCACGGTCGCGAGCAGTACCGGCAGGAACGCGCCCTTCGGCAGGTCCGCCGCGCCCGCCGCCCACAGCCCCACGGCGGCCACCACCGCCATGGCGACCAGCGCGGCGAGCACCACACCGAGGGCGGGCAGCCAGCCGTGCCGTGCGGAAGCGATTCGGGCGCTCACGGTGCCACGCTAGGCAGCCTGCCGGCGCCCCGCCCGCCGGGTGCGCCGTCCGCGTCTGCCTGCGGGCGGCGGGGGACCTCGGCTTGCGGGCGGTGGGGGACCGGCGCACATTGGGCTCGTTGTGCATCAGATGAGGCATTTTTCGCAAAAGGTGTTTCAAGCCGATCGTCGCGAATGCCGTCCGTCGCAACGGGGAGATGAGCGTGAGGATCGAACCGCCGTCATCCGGCCGTCCCACGGGACCGCCCTCCGGCCCGCTGTCCGGGCCCGCCGGACCACCTCCCGGCCCGCCCTCACCGCCGCCCGGCGGCGGGGGAGGCGGCAGCCAGGGCGAACCGCCGCACCAGCCGTGGTGGCGGTCCGCTCCCCGGATCGCGATGCTCACCACCGCGGTGGTGGTCGCCGCGGTCCTGGCCGTGGTCCTCACCCGTTCGGACGGCGGTTCCGGGAAGACCGGCGAGGTCTTCCTGCAGGCCGCCAACAGCTCCGGGCAGGACCCGTTCACCGAGTCCAGTGCCACGAAGAGCTCCGTCGCTCCGGCGTCCTCCGTACCCGCCGGGCCGGACAACCCCGCCGCGCCGGTGAACGAGGTGCGCGGGGTGGACGGCGGAGCGCCCGGCCTCTACAGCGGAACGAAGAACAGCAGCAGCTGCGACATCGAGAAACAGATCAGGTACTTCCAGGCCTCACCCTCGCGCAACAAGGCGTTCGCCGCCCAGGTCGGCGTCCGGCCCTCCGGCGTCCCCGCCTACCTGCGCTCCCTCACCCCCGTGCAGCTGCGCGCGGACACCCGGGTCACCGCCCACGGCTACCGCGACGGCGGCTCGACCACGTACCAGTCCGTCCTCCAGACGGGCACCGCCGTCCTGGTCGACGGGCACGGGGTGCCCCAGGTGCGCTGTGCCTGCGGCAACCCGCTGACCCCGCCGGTCGCGCAGCAGAACACCCCGAGGACCACGGGTGCCGCCTGGTCCGGGTACCGGCCCTCGAACGTGGTGGTCGTCGCGCCCGCCGCGCGGATCGTCAACGTCTTCGTCCTCTTCGACCACAAGCACGACGACTGGTTCGGCCGTCAGCGGGGCGACCACACCGGGCACGACGACCGCCCGGTCAAGCCCCCGGCCGACCCGAACCCGATGAACCCGCCGGCCTCCAGCCACCCCTCGGGGCCGTCCAGCCCCGGCGCGAGCCACGGCACCGGCTCCCCGTCCCCGTCGTCGAACTCGCCGTCCTCGAAGCCGCCGTCGTCCGAGTCGCCGTCCTCGAAGCCGCCGTCCTCGTCGGAGTCTGCGAGGACCGAGTCTCCGAAGTCGGAGTCCCCCAAGCCGGAATCACCGAAGACGGAATCACCGCGGACGGAGTCTCCGAAGACCGAGGCGCCCGGGTCCGAGGCGCCGAAGACGGAGTCCCCGAAGACGGAGCCCCCCAAGAACCAGTCCCCCAAGTCCGAGGCGCCCGCACCGCAGTCGCCCAAGTCGGCGGCCCCGCCCTCCCAGGTGCCCTCCCCGGCGTCGCCCGGTTCCGAGTCCGCGCTGTCCCCGGCCTCCCCGGCCTCCCCGCAGGCCCCACCCAGCTCGGCTCCCCACGTCCCCCCGGAATCCGGAAGCCCCGGTTCCCCGGCGGTGTGACCAGCGTGACGTCTTTTGTGCGCGGTCGGCGAACACCTCGGGGACTGCGGGACGACACTCGGGGTACGAGCATGGTTGCAACAGCGATCCGGCCGGCACCGGCCTCCTGGAGAGACGCATGATCGAACACCTGGGCGGGGCAGTGATACCGACTGGCTTCGACGTACCCGTGGAGCCGCTGCGGCGGGCGGCGCACTACACCGGTGAACCTGGCTGCATCGCCGAGGCACGGGACTTCGCGGCCCGCTTCCTGGAACAGCTCAGAACCGAGTGGTGCGCCGCGATCGATCCCCGGGCCGACGGTGAGCTGCTCCTGGTCGTGAGTGAGCTGATCACCAACGCGGACCGGCACAGCAACGGCCCGTACATCCTCGAACTGGAGGGTACGGACAGCGCGGTCCTGGTCTCCGTGTACGACAGCAGTGCCGCGCTGCCCCGGCGGTTCCCCAAGGATCCCGAGCGGGTCGGCCGGCACGGTCTGGAGATCGTGCACGCCCTGGCCGCCGAAGTGACCGCCGAGCGGGTGCCGGTCGGCAAGCGGGTCCGCGCGCTGGTGCCCCTCTCGCACTGATCTCGCACCGACCGGATCGCACGGGTGCCGCCCCGTGCGCCGGTCTGGGCGGTTTGGGGCGGCACCCGTGCGATCCGCCGTCGGACTCAGGCGCAGCCGAGTTCGCCCAGCATCCCCTGGCGCAGCCGCGCGATGATCCGCTTGATGAGGCGGGAGACATGCATCTGGGAGCAGCCGAGCCGCTCGCCGATCTCCGCCTGGGTGGCCTCTTCGACGAACCGCAGATGGATGATCTCCCGGTCCCGCTCGCTCAGCTCGGCCATGAGCGGGGCCAGCGACTGGAAGTCCTCGACGAGCCGCAGCCCGTCCTCCTCGACCCCGATGAAGTCGGCGAGCACGGACTCGCCGTCCTCGGGGCCGTCGCCGGTGAGCGCGGCGTCCAGCGAGGAGGAGTTGTAGCCGTTGGAGGCCAGCTGGCCCTCGACCACCTCGTTCTCGGACAGGTTCATGAGGGTGGCGAGCTCGGCGACCGTCGGATCCCGGTCGAGGCGGCTGGAGAGTTCCTCGCGCGCCTTGGCCAGCTCGACCCGCAGCTCCTGGAGCCGGCGCGGGACGTGCACGGCCCAGGTGGTGTCCCGGAAGAACCGCTTGATCTCGCCCACGATGTACGGCAGCGCGAAGGAGGTGAACTCCACCTCACGCGACAGCTCGAACCGGTCGATGGCCTTGATCAGGCCGATCATCCCGGTCTGGACGATGTCCTCCATCTCGTCGCCCCGGTTGCGGAACCGTCCGGCCGCGAACCGCACCAGCGACATGTTCATCTCGATGAGGGTGTTGCGGGCGTACTGGTACTCGGCCGTGCCCTCCTCCAGCTCGGTGATCCGCCGGAAGAACTGGCGGGACAGCTCGCGCGCGTCCCGGGGAGCGACGGTCTTCGGGTCCTTTATTCCGGGCAGCGTCCCTGCCGCCGAGCGTTCTCCGACACACTGCGCGGTCTTCACTGCTTCGGACCGGATCCCGGTGTTCATTGCCTCTCCCCACGAAAGTCACGGTACGGCGTGTGCCTCTTCGGCCTCTGTCGTTCCGGCCTTGTCCAGTTGATCGCCCTGGCCCGGGTACCCGCTGTCGGACATCCCATGCGTGCTTGAACGACGAGTACCCGGGGTGACGCGTCGCATGCACCCCGTTTACACGGCTGGCGGAAAAAGGTCGTCGACGTCCGGTGGTCAACCGCTCAGTCTCCGACGCGGACGGCCGTGATCAGTTCGTGCCGGTACCGCTTGGTGACCACACCGTCGTACCGCGAGTCGATGAGGTCCCGGACACCGTCCAGCAACCCCTTCCGGGCGGATTCGGGCAGGGCGCGGTGGTTGGAGTAGGTGAGGAGTACGTCCAGATAGGCGTCGGTGGTGTACGTGATCTCCTGGGAGTGGCCGTGCACGGTGACGTCCGTGAAGTAGGGGGAGCCGCTGAACTCGGCGGTGTCGGGGATGATCTCCGACTCGGGGGTCTGCCGCAGTCCCGGCGGGGTGGCCGGGTCCCAGCGCTCGTAGCACTCCTGCACGTCGGCGAAGAAGGCCTCGGTGCCTCCCGCCACATGGTGGGTGGTGACGACGGCGAGCAGTCCGCCGGCGCGCAGTGCCCGGGCCGCCCTGGGCACCCGGACCGCGGGGTCGATCCAGTGGAACGCGGTCGCGCACACCACCGCGTCGAACGGCTCCGCGGGCGGCTCCCACCGCTCGAAGTCCGCGGTCACGACGTCCACGGCGGGGAACGCGGCCAGCTTCCGGCGGGCCACCGCGGCCAGGGACGGCCCCAGCTCCACGGCCGTGATCGCACAGCCGGACCCGGCGAGGTCCACGGTGAGCTGCCCGGTGCCCGGAGCGATCTCCAGCACGCGCACCCCCGGGCCGGCAGCGGTGACCCGACTCAGCTCCGCCACCAGAGAGGGGGGATAGCGGGGCCGTGCACGCAGGTACCGCTCCGCGTCCTGGTCGAAGGTGTCCCGCAGCTCCGGCCCCGTTCCCGTGCACTCCACCGTATCCATGCCGGGCAGCATGCCGATCCGCTCCTGCGAGGGGCCACTGCTTTTAGGCTGTCGGAGTGAGCAGCCAACCGCGCGACCACGCCCCTGTCATTCCGCTGCGCCCGCGCCAGCCGGACCCGGAGCCGAGAGAGCCCCTCTGGCGTGACCTGGTCGGAGACGTCCTGCGGCGCGAGCGGCTGGACCAGGAACGGACCCTCAAGGAGGTCGCCGAGACCGCCAGGATCTCCCTGCCGTATCTCTCGGAGATCGAGCGCGGCCGCAAGGAGGCCTCCTCCGAGGTCCTCGCGGCCGCCGCCCACGCCCTCGGACTCGACCTCGGGAACCTGCTGTCCCTGGTCCACTCCGAGTTCGCCCGGCAGACCGCTGCCGGCCGGCCCGCGCCCTACAACGGGCTGTGCCTGGTCGCCTGACGGCGGGTCAGGCCGCGCCCTGCTCCCGCAACTGCCGGAAGAACGCCCGGACGTCGCCCACCAGCAGGTCCGGCTCCTCCATCGCCGGGAAATGTCCGCCCCGGTCGAACTCCGTCCAGCGCACGATGTTCTCCGTGCGGTCGGCCTTGTGCCGCAGCGGACGCTGGGGTTCGGCCGGGAAGAGCGCGAGGGCGGTCGGTGCCGTCGACGGCAGGGAGGGCGCGGTGGCGCGGAGGCCGGCGGCGTGCGCCCGCTCCCAGTAGACGCGGGCGGACGAGGCGGCCGTGCCGGTCAGCCAGTACAGCATCACGTCGGTCAGCAGCCGGTCCCGGTCCACGGCCTCCTCCGGCAGCTCCTCGGAGTCCGTCCACTCCTGGAACTTCTCGACGATCCAGGCGAGCTGTCCCACCGGCGAGTCGGTGAGCGCGAAGCCGGGGGTGTGCGGGCGGGTGCTCTGCAGGACCGCGTACCCGGTGCTCTCCCGGGACCAGGCGGCCCAGCGGTGCCAGGAGTCAAGGGTGTGCGCCTGCTCCTCGGGGCCGAGCGCGGCCAGCTCCTCGGCCGTGGGCTCGGTGGCCTGCTGGGCGCCCGGCAGCAGATTGAGGTGGACGCCGATCACCCGCTCGGGATGGGCGCGGCCCAGTTCGCGCGAGATCGCCGCACCCCAGTCGCCGCCCTGCGCGCCGAACCGCTCGTAACCCAGCCGCCCCATCAGCTCGGCCCAGGCGTCCGCGATCCGGCCCGCCTCCCAGCCGGGCGCCGAGGTGGGACCGGAGAAACCGAAACCCGGGACGCTCGGCACCACCACGTGGAAGGCGTCGGCCGGATCCCCGCCGTGCGCGGCGGGATCCGTGAGCGGGCCGACCACGTCCAGGAACTCCACGACCGAGCCCGGCCAGCCGTGGGTGATGACCAGCGGGGTGGCGTCCGGCTCGGCGGAGCGGATGTGGGCGAAGTGGACGTGAGCGCCGTCGATCACCGTCGTGAACTGGGGCCACGCGTTGAGCTCCGCCTCGGCCGCCCGCCAGTCGTACTCGTGCCGCCAGTAGTGCGCGAGCTCCCGCAGGTACGGCGTCGGTACGCCGTACTCCCAGCCGGCGCCCGGCAGCTCGGCCGGCCAGCGGGTGCGGTCGAGCCGGTCGTGGAGGTCGTCGAGGTCGCTCTGGGGGATCGAGACACGAAACGGTTCGACGGCTGACGAAGAGATCATGGTCGGCATGCTAGGTGTCCTGATGAGCGGCCGGCGATGAGTTTCCCGCCGTGTGGGGGTCGGTACAGATGACCCTGTTCCACGCTCCAGGAGGTGCCCATGACCACCGACGGATTCACCACGTGTCTCTGGTTCGACGGCCAGGCCGAGGAGGCCGCCCACTACTACGTGTCGATCTTCAAGAACTCCGGCATCGGGCGGATCGGCCACTACACCGAGGCCGGACCGGGCCCCGCCGGATCGGTGATCGCCGTCGACTTCACGGCCAACGGGCACAAGTTCGTCGCCCTCAACGGCGGCCCGCAGTTCAAGTTCAACGAGGCGATCTCCTTCCAGATCTACTGCGACGGGCAGGAGGAGGTCGACCACTACTGGACCAAGCTCGCCGAGAACGGCGGCGAGCCCGGCCCGTGCGGCTGGCTCAAGGACCGGTACGGAGTCTCCTGGCAGGTCATCCCGGAGGGACTGATCGAGATGATCGGCGACGCCGACCCGGAGCGGGCGGCCCGCACCACCCGGGCGATGTACGCGATGGGCAAGCTGGACATCGCCGAGCTGAAGAAGGCGTACGCGGGCGAGTGACCCGCACGGCGACGCGCGGCGGTGTCCGCGGACACCGCCCCGCGCCCGCGCCGTCCCGGGTCAGACCCGGTCGGCCACGATCAGCAGGTACTGGAAGCTGCCGTTCTTGTACGCGGTGAGGAAGGCGTCCTCGATCCCCGTGACCAGGTGGTCGGCCTGCTTGCGCAACTCCCAGTACGGGATGGCCGCCTCGGTGAGGTCCTCCACATGGACCGGCACCAGCCGGTTGTTCGCCATCGCCCGGAAGTACTCCGACCTCGGGTGGATGTCGCAGATGTAGTGGGCGTTGATCAGGGACACCTCGCGCGAGGCCTGCCCGTAGGTGTTGTTGTAGCAGCCGGTGACGGTGACGTAGCGGCCGCCGCGGCGCAGCAGCCGGGCGTGCTCGGCGAAGAGCAGTTCCAGCTCGACGTACATCGTGGACTCGTTGTTCCAGGAGGCCGCGTACGCGCCGGTCTCGAAGCCGGTGTCCAGCATGTTCCGGTGGTGGTAGCGGACCTTGTCGCCGACCTCCCGCTTGCGGGCCATGTCGTTGGCGAAGCCGGCCTGCTTGGCGGAGATGGTGACTCCGTCGGCGTGGCAGCCGTAGCGCAGGTTCGCCACGATGCTGCCGCCGCCCCGGCCGCAGCCGGCGTCGAAGACCCGGTCGTCGGCGGTGAGCGGTCCCAGATGCCCGGCGAGCAGTTCGGCCTGCGCGTGCTCCAGGCGGTGCAGCTCGCTGGTGACGCGCTCCCTGCGCAGTTCGGGGTCGGTCTCGTCGAGTACCGACCAGTCGGCCTCACCGATGCCGTAGTGGTGGTGGTAGAGGTCGTCGATCTTTCCGAGTTCGAGGTTGACCGGGTTCTCCTCGGCGTTCCAGTACTCCGCGACGCTGTTCTGGTACCTGGACTGGGTCGGCACCGGGGCGGACGTGGTGGTCTTCCGAGCGACAGGCGCAGTGGTCAACAGGTTCTCCTCGAAGTGTTTCTGACGGTGTTTCGGGTGGTGCCGGTGGTACGGGTGGTGCGGAGGGACCCGCCGCTACCAGTAGTCGGGCAGGTGGTAGCGGTTGGTGTTGGTGGAGTGCCATTCGTGGTTGCCCGAGACCCAGGCGGCGAGGCCCTCCGCGTAGCGTGCGAGCAACGGCGAGCCGGCGGTCAGCGCGGCCGACTCCTCCTCGAAGGCCTCCATGATCCGGTTGTGGATGTCGACGGACTTCAGATAGGCCGCCTTCAGCCCGCGCCGGTCGTTGGCGGCCACCACCTGGGGCAGGTTGAGGTGGTCCGGATCGCTCGCCAGCTCCTTGGTGAAGGAGTACAGGTCGTTGACGATCGTGGTCGCGTTGCAGGCCAGCGCCGTGATCCGCTGGACCTCCGGGCGGGCGTAGAGCGGCTCGGGCAGTTCGTAGCCGTCCACCGCGTCCACGATCGACAGACACGGCCGGAAGTTGTTGAACTGCCGCATCACCAGGTACTCCCAGACCCGCGGCATGTACCCGGTCTCCATCCAGGCGGCCTCGCCCAGGTACCCGAGGTGCAGCCGGGCGACGTCGTGCACGAACCGGTCGGTCTGGCTGGGGGTGGCGAACTCCGCGAACTCCGCGAGGGCGAAGTGGTACGAGCGCAGCGGACCGTCGGACCGGATGCCCTCGCGCCACTCCTCCTCCAGCTCCGGGACGCCGTGGTACGGGTCGAGCGCCGACTGGGCGATGATCAGCGGGCCGCCGAGCCCGCGCCGGGAGCCGCCGCGCCCCTCGTCCTCCTCGCAGTAGCAGGAGTCCACGATGTTCTCGGCGAGCAGCAGCTTGCCGGCGACGGTGAGCCGGTCCAGGTCGAGACCGCCCGGATGCTGGAGTACGACGGCCCGGCCGAACTGGAAGCCCGAGAAGTCCCCCTTCCAGGCTTCCGGGAACAGGTCGAGTTCCCGTGCCCAGGTCTCCAGTCGGAGGTCGAGTTCGGCGGCCTTCGCCGGGTCGGCGGGCACCGCCGGACGGTAGTGCAGTCCGGGGACCGCCCCGGTACGCCTGGCCGGGCGCAGACTCCGCGCGATGCTCGGCGGCCCGGGCGGGACGTAGGAGGTGGTGGGTGTGGTCATGATGACTGTGCTCCAGGCCGTCAGTCGGCGGTGCGGCCGAGCTGGACGTTCTCCAGGATCCCGGCCGCGTCGGGGACCAGGATGGCCAGCGAGTAGTAGGCGGTGACCAGGTAGTTGACGATGGCCTGCTCGTTGACGCCCATGAAGCGGACGTTCAGGCCGGGCTGGAACTCCTCGGGGATGCCGGTCTGGTAGAGGCCGATGACCCCCTGGTCGGCCTCGCCGGTGCGCAGCGCGATGATGCTGCTGGTGTGGTCGTCGCTGATCGGGATCTTGCTGCACGGATAGATCGGGACCCCGCGCCAGGCCGGGATCTCGTGCCCGTCGATGTTCGCGCTGGGCGGCACGAGGCCGCGCCGGTTGCACTGCCGGAAGAACGCCGCGATCGCTTTGGGATGCGCCAGGATCACCTTGGTCTTGCGGCGCATGGAGATCAGCTCGTCCATGTCGTCCGGTGTCGGCGGGCCGGTGAAGGAGCTGATCCGCTGCCCGTAGTCGATGTTGTGCAGCAGCCCGAACTCCCGGTTGTTGACCAGTTCCCACTCCTGGCGTTCACGGATCTCCTCGACCGTGAGGCGCAGCTGCTGCTGGGTCTGGTCCATCGGGTTGTTGTAGAGGTCGGCGACCCGGGAGTGCACCCGCAGGACGGTCTGGGTGAGCGACAACTCGTACTCGCGCGGCGTGAGTTCGTAGTCCACGAAGCCGCCCTGCAGGGTCGGCTCGCCCCGGTGGCCGGCCTGTACCGGCACCTCGGCCTCGCCCTTGCGGTTCATCGGCAGCCGCTGCCGGTCGACGTACGCCTGGAGATGCGCGCCCAGCGACGGCACCCGGTCCATGATCTCCTCGACGACCGTCCAGGGCAGCGCCAGCACCACCCCGGCCGTCTCGGCCCGGACCGAGGTGAGCCAGAGCGGGTCGGTCTGGCCGACCGCCTCGTCGCCCATCTGGTCGCCGTCCGTGACGACTCCGACGACCTCTTCCTCGCCGTACTTGCCGGTGGCGAACCGGATGAAGCGGCCGTGCACGACCAGGTAGGTCTCGGTGACCGGCTGTCCGGCCTCGAACAGCACCTGGCCGGCACGTACTTCGCGGGGCTGGAACCGCTCGGCGATCTGGGTCAGCGCGTCCAGGTCGTCGTAACCCCGCAGGACGGGCAGCTCGGTGAGGGTTCCCGGGATGACCCGGATGTCGTCGCCGCCGTTCTGCTCGAAGCTCACCCGGCCGCGTCCGGTGCGCAGCTGGAGACGCCGGTTGACCCGGTAGGCGCCGCCCTTCACGTCCACCCACGGCAGCGTCTTCAGCAGCCATCGTGAGGTGATGGCCTGCATCTGCGGTTCGGACTTGGTGGTCGTGGCGAGCTGACGCGCCGCCCGGGTGCTCAGACTGGTGAGCTCCGCGTCGGTGGTCGGATCCGGCTCGGGCTCGTCGACGGCGGAACCGATGACGCTGTCCGGTGTGGACACATTCCCTCCAGCAGAGAGGCGAACAGAGGTGACCCGGAGGGTCGGTGGTGTGCGAGGTGGCGCCGCGCAAGGACCAGCCAAACAGCCGCGGTGATCTACGGGTACGGCGTGAAAGGGGCGGTTGCGCGCCTTGGTTGTGCAAACCCGATGTCCGGGGTGGAAAAGGTGGTGTCTCCTGATCGTGCGCCGTTGATCGCTCCGGTGCTCGGGTGCGGCGCGGGTTGGACTCAGGAAAGGTCGTTGACCAGCACCGCGGCCCCGTCGAAGCGCCCGGCCTTCAGGTCCCGCAGGGCCCGCGGGGCCTCGGACAGCGGGTAGGCGTGGGTGGTCGCGCGCACCTGGTGCCGCTCGGCCAGGGCCAGGAACTCCCGCCCGTCGTCCCGGGTGTTGGAGGTGACGCTGCGCAGCTCCCGCTCGTAGAACAACTCCCGCTCGTAGTTCAGCGCCGGTACGTCGCTGAGGTGGATGCCCGCCACCGCGAGCACCCCGCCCCGGTCCAGGGCGCGCAGCGCGACCGGCACCAGAGTGCCGACCGGTGCGAACAGGACGGCGCTGTCCAGCGGCTCGGGCGGCGCCTCGGAGGCACCCCGGGCCGAGGCCGCGCCCAGCTCCAGGGCCAGCCGGCGGGCCTCGGCACCCCGGGTCAGCACATGCACGGTCGCGCCTTCCGCGAGCGCCACCTGCGCGCACAGGTGGGCGCTGCCCCCGAAGCCGTACAAGCCGAGCCGGCCGCCCGGCGGCAGCGCGGCCCGGCGCAGCGCGCGGTAGCCGATGATCCCGGCGCACAGCAGCGGGGCGAGCGCCACGTCGTCCACGGCGCCGGGCAGCCGGTAGGCGAAGTCCGCCGGCACGGTCGTGTACTCCGCGTAGCCGCCGTCCGCGTCCCAGCCGGTGTACTCCGAGTGCGGACACAGGTTCTCGGCGCCTCGCCGGCAGTAGGCGCAGGTCCCGTCCGTGCGCCGCAGCCAGGCCACCCCCACCCGGTCGCCCACCGCGAAGTCCGCCACCCCGGTCCCCAGGCCCGCGACCTCGCCCACCACCTCGTGCCCGGGCGTCACCCCGGGCCGGTGGACGGGCAGATCGCCCTCCGTGACATGCAGATCGGTCCGGCACACCCCGCAGGCGCGCACCCGGACCAGCAGCTCACCGGCCCCGGGGGCCGGTACCGCACGCTCGACCAGGCGCAGCGGATCCGCCTCCACCGGTCCGGGCCGCTCCACCGTCCACGCCCGCATCACGTCCGCCATGCCGTGCCCCGTCCGCCGAAGGCCACCCGGTCGTCCTTCCCAGTGTCCGCCGGAGTCCGGTGTTCGGCGCGCGGGCGGTCCGCCGGATGGCTAGCGTGAGGAACCGGGGAGAATCCGTGCGATCGGAAGGGCCGCGGGCATGGCGGTACAACCTGAAGGAACCCCCTGCTGGGCCGACGCCATGTTCAGCGACCTGGAGGGGGCCGAGAGCTTCTACGGGGAGGTCCTCGGCTGGACGTTCGGCGAGTCGGCGTCGGAGTACGGCAACTACACGCGGGCCTACGCGAACGGCAAGGCCGTCGCCGCCGTCGTACCGCCCATGCCCGGCCAGGAGGGACAGTCGCAGTGGTGTCTGTACTTCGCCTCGCCGGACGCGGCGGCCGTCGCCGCGCGGATCCGGGAGAACGGCGGCGAGGTGCTGATGGAGCCGATGCAGGTCGGCGACTTCGGCACGATGTGCCTGGCGCGCGAGCCCAGCGGCGCCGTGTTCGGCATCTGGCAGGGCGGCGTCCACGAGGGCTTCGAGGCCACGGCGGTGCCCGGCGCCTACTGCTGGGCGGAGGTCTTCACCCGCGAGCCCGCGAAGGCCGACGCCTTCTTCACCGCCGTCTTCTCCTACACGGCCCGGCAGGTCGAGGACGACAACGTCGACTTCCGGATGTTCGACGTGGGCGGGAACACGGTCCTGGGCCGGATGGGGATGACCGACGACTTCCCGCCCGAGGTGCCCTCGTACGTCAATGTCTACTTCACCGTCGACGACTGCGACGAGGCCGTCGCCAAGGCCGTCAAGCAGGGTGCGGTGCTGCGCTTCGGCCCGATGAGCAGCCCCTTCGGCAGGTTCGCGGCGCTCACCGACCCGCAGGGCGCAAACTTCTCCGTGATCGACATCACCACCACCGAGGGCGAGCAGCCTTCGGTCAAGGACGTCTGACCAGGGCGGACCCGGGCCACGGCCGGGGGCCCCGGCCGGCCGTGGCATGATCGGGCCCATGCGTGAACGAGTGGTGGCCGCGTGCGACGGGGCTTCAAAGGGAAACCCGGGACCGGCCGGCTGGGCCTGGGTGGTGTCCGACGACGCGGCGACTCCGGACCGCTGGGAGGCCGGCCCGCTCGGCAAGGCCACCAACAACGTGGCCGAACTGACCGCGCTGGAGCGGCTGCTGACGGCCGTCGCCCCGGACGTGCCGCTCGAGGTGCGGATGGACTCGCAGTACGCCATGAAGGCGGTCACCGCCTGGCTGCCCGGCTGGAAGCGCAACGGCTGGAAGACCTCGGCGGGCAAGCCGGTCGCCAACCAGGACCTGGTGGTCCGCATCGACGCGCTCCTCGACGGCCGCACGGTCGACTTCCGGTACGTGCCCGCCCACCAGGTGGACGGCGACCCGCTGAACGACTTCGCCGACCGCGCGGCCAGCCAGGCGGCGACGGCCCAGGAGGCCGCGGGCAGCGCCCTCGGCTCCCCGGTACCGCCGCCCTCGCCGACCTCCGCCTCCTCCGCCGGTGCCCCGCGCCGCAAGGCGGCACCGCGCAGGAGCGCCGCCGGCGGCGCCTCGTCGCGCACCATCAAGGCCAAGTTCCCCGGCCGCTGCCTGTGCGGCCGCTCCTACGCGGCGGGTGAGCCGATCGCGAAGAACGGGCAGAGCTGGGGCCACCCGGAGTGCCGAACGGCGGACGCCTGATCAGAGGCGCTCAGGCGTCGAACGTGTAGAACCGCGTGTGGTCGAGCAGGTCCGCCGGCCGCACGTCGTTCCACGGCTTCATCGTCTCGTTCAGGTCGACGACGTCCGGCGTCCCGCCGCCCGGCACGTAGGCCGACTGCGGATGCCGGCGCTGCCACTCGGCCCACAGCTTGTCGATGAAGGCGTGGTGCAGCCAGAACACCGGGTCGTTGGGAGAGACCCCGGTGGCCATCTGCCCGCCGACCCAGACGTGGACCCGGTTGTGCAGATTGACCCCGCGCCAGCCCTCCAGATGGTTCCGGAAGCCGTCCGAGGCGCTGTTCCAGGGCGCCATGTCGTACGTCGGCATGGCCAGCACCGATTCGACCTCGGCCCGGGTGGGCAGCTCCCGCACGCCCGTCCCGAGCGCCCTGCGCAGATAAGTACGCCCGTCCACCCGGACGTTGAGCGGCCATTTCCCGCCCGCCGCGGCGAACGGCCCGTCGGTCACCCGTCCGTCCGAGCTGCGCCCGGTGCCGCCGAGGAAGTCCGGCGCCCACAGCGCGGCACGGACGGTGCGGTCGGTGCTCCAGTCCCAGTAGGGCAGTGCCACCGAGGAGTCCACCGACTGCAGCGCCTGCTCGAAGTCGAGCAGGAATCTGCGGTGCCAGGGCAGGAACGACGGCGAACGGTGGCCGGTGCGTTCCGATTCGTCGGTGTCGGACATGATGAAGGCGTTGTGCGTGCGCACGAAGTCGTCGTACCGGCCGCTGCGCTTCAGCTCGATGACGGCGGCGACGAAACACCGCTTCTCGTCGGCGGACAGACCGGCCTGGTTCTTGCGTATGGTCATGTGCTTCGGAACTCCGGAAGTCCTTGCGCGGGTGGTCAGTTGGCGGGGAACGGCAGCAGCGGCGCGCCCTGCAGCTCGTCCACCGCGGCGCGGGCGGCGGCACGCGGGGTGCGCACCGGCTCGTAGTGGCTGACCACGCTGATCCAGCTGCCGTCCGCATTCCGCATGACGTGCAGCTCGACCCCGTCCACGGACACCACGTAGCCGGCGCCGTGTCCGTGGTGGTGACCGCCCATGCCGCCCATGTTCCCCATGCCGCCCGTGCCGTCCGTGCCCGCCGGACGGCCCTGTATCCGGCGGCCCTTGTAGACCTCGTCGAAGGGTTCGAGGGCTCCCTCCTGCGGGTGAGCTGCGGCCGGGGTGCCGGGGGCGATCAGGGCCGTGGTGCCGGCCGCCGCGGCGAGGGCGGCCGCGGCGGTGAGTGCGCGACGCCGGGTGAGTTCGGGCATACGGATGCTCCTGTGCTGGGTGCGGGTGATGACTCCGTATGCCTATCCGCGGATTTCCGAGCGGGAGAAATCGCCCGGACCGGGTTGGCCATGATCAGGACAATTGACTACATGTCATACAAGATTTAACAAAGATGATCTTGCTGCGATGGGTGGGCCACACGTACCGGAACGGGGAATTCCTTGCCGGGTCGAGGGTGTTTCCGGTGATCCTTCGCAACGATCCACTGCCCGGGTGGCGTGGCTCACGCCGTCAATCTGGCGTGATTCGAAAACCCGGCCGGACCCGCCTCCGCTGCTACCCTGCGGTGCCAATTAAACACATTCGGTAGTTTCCAGGGGTGCGTGTGAAGGTCGTCTGCGTCGGAGGCGGGCCCGCAGGCCTGTATCTGGCAATCCTGCTCAAGCGGCAGAATCCGTCCCACGACATCACCGTCCATGAGCGCAACCCCGAAGGCTCGACCTACGGCTGGGGCGTCACCTGCTGGCGTGCCCTGATGGACCGGCTGCACACGTACGACCCCGAGTCGGCGCGTGCCGTCGAGGAGAGCTCGGTGCGCTGGAACCAGGGCGTCGCCCACGTCCGCGACCAGGTCACCCGGCGGCCCGGCGACCCGGGCCACGGCATCGGCCGCCACCGCCTCCTGGAGATCCTCGCCGCCCGCGCCCGGTCCCTCGGCGTACGACTGGAGTTCGAGAGCGAGATCACGCCCGACGACCTCCCCGAGGCGGACCTGGTCGTCGCCGCCGACGGCATCCACAGCGCCCTGCGCGCACGGCACGCCGACGCCCTCGGCGCGGAGGCCACCGAGGGCCGCAACCACTACGTGTGGCTCGGCACCGCCAAGGTCTTCGACTCCTTCACCTTCGCCTTCGCCGAGACCGAGCACGGCTGGGTCTGGTGCTACGGCTACCCCTACGACGACGGGCACAGCACCTGCGTCATCGAGTGCGCCCCCCGGACCCTCACCGGCCTCGGCCTCGACACTCTGAACGAGGCCGACCAACTGGCCCTGCTGGAGAAGCTGTTCGCCGGCATCCTGGAGGGCCGGCCGCTGATCGGCGGCTCCTCGGCGACCGCCTGGCCCACCTTCCGCACGGTCACCAACCGGACCTGGCACCACGGCAACCTCGTCCTGCTCGGCGACGCCGCCCACACCACCCACTACTCCATCGGCGCCGGCACCACCCTCGCGCTGGAGGACGCGATGTGCCTCGCCGACGCCCTGCGCAGGCACGGGGCCGTACCGCAGGCCCTCGTCGCCTACGAACGGCAGCGCAGGGCCGAACTGGTCTCCGCCCAGAGCGCCGCCCGGCTCAGCGCCCAGTGGTACGAGAACCTGCCCCGCTACATCGACCTCCCGGCGCACCGCATGTTCGCCCTGCTCGGTCAGCGTCACTCGCCGCTGCTGCCGTACGTGCCCCCGCAGATCTACTACGGGATCGACAAGGCGGCCGGACGGCTGGAGGTGTTGCGCCGGTTCAAGAGGTGGGCCGGGCCACGCGCCGCGCGCGCCCTGCACTCCCGGTCCTGAGCGCGCGCCGCGGCGGCCCGTTGAGGGCGGCACGAGTTGGTGAAAGGCGATTCACTCGATAGGGTGAATTCGTATTCACCTTCATATCTGTGCCGCACGCAGGAGCGCCGATGGACCACCCCGCCCCGACAGCCGGCCCCTCGGGCTCGTCCCTCGCACCGCCCCGGCTGCGGGAGCGGCTGACCATCCCGGTACTGGCCTTCGGCGGGATCCTGATGGCCGTCATGCAGACGGTGGTCGTCCCCCTGCTCCCGGACCTGCCGAGGCTCACCCACTCCTCGGCCGGCGCGGTCTCCTGGATGGTGACCGCGACCCTGCTCGCGGGAGCCGTGCTCACCCCGGTGCTCGGCCGGGCCGGCGACATGTACGGCAAGCGCCGGGTGCTCACCGGGGCCCTCGCGCTGATGACCGTGGGCTCCGTGATGTGCGCCCTGTCGTCCGACATCACGGTGCTCATCGTCGCCCGCGCCCTGCAAGGCGCCGCCGCCTCCGTCGTACCGCTGTCGATCAGCATCCTGCGCGACGAACTGCCGCCCGAGCGGCGGGGATCGGCGGTGGCGCTGATGAGCTCCACCGTCGGCATCGGCGCCGCGCTGGGCCTGCCGCTGGCCGCGCTGGTGGTGCAGTACTACGACTGGCACACCATGTTCTGGCTGACCAGCCTCCTCGGGGCGCTGGGCGTGTCGGCCGTGTGGTGGGCCGTGCGGGAGTCACCGGTGCGCGAACCCGGGCGGTTCGACGTGCTCGGCGCGCTCGGCCTGGCCGTCGCGCTGACCTGCCTGCTGCTCGGCGTCTCCCAGGGCGGCCAGTGGGGCTGGGGCAGCCCGCGGGTGCTCGGACTGTTCGCCGCCGCCGTCCTCGTCCTGGCCCTGTGGTGGTGGCAGCAGCTGCACACCGAGCAGCCCCTGGTCGACCTGCATCTGGTCTCCCGGCCCCGGGTCGGCCTGTCCCATGTCGCCGCGCTGCTCACCGGGTTCGCCTTCTACGCCAACTCCCTGGTCACCGCCCAGCTGGTGCAGGCGCCGAAGGCCACCGGGTACGGCCTGGGCCTGTCCATCGTCGCCACCGGCCTGTGTCTGCTCCCCGGCGGCATCACCATGCTGCTGTTCTCGCCGCTCTCCGCCCGGATCTCGGCCTCGCGCGGCCCGCGCGTCACCCTCGCCCTCGGTGCCGCCGTCATCGCCTGCGGCTACGCGGTGCGCATCGCCGACAGCCGCGACCTCTGGATGATCATCCTGGGCGCCACCGTCGTCGCCACCGGCACCACCCTCGCCTACTCCGCGCTGCCCACGCTGATCCTGCGGGCCGTCCCGGCGGGCCAGACCGCCTCCGCCAACGGCGTGAACGTCCTCATGCGGACCATCGGCCAGGCCACCTCCAGCGCGGCCGTGGCCGCCGTCCTCACCCATCACACCAGCCTCGTCGGCGGTGCCCAGCTGCCCACGCTGCACGGCTATCTGCTGGCGTTCGCGATGGCCGGCGTCATCGCCCTCGCCGCCAGCGCCGCAGCCCTGTCCATACCCGGGGACAAGGCCACGGACGACGCCCTGCGCGCCAAGGCCCGCACCCGGGGCGCCCGGGACGACGCGCTGGAGGGAGCATGAGTGCCGTGAGCACCCGACCCGACGCCGGCGCCGGTTCCGCGCCCGCCCCCGCCCGCCGCGACGCGGAGGCCACCAAGGCCGCCATCCTCAAGGCCGCCCGCCACCTCCTCGCCCGGCGTGCGCACGCCGACATCACGCTCAAGGACGTCGCCGAACGCGCCGGGGTCAGCGCGCCCCTGATCCTCAAGTACTTCGGCAACAAGGACAGCCTGTTCGCCCGCGTGATGTCCTTCGACACCGACGCGGCCGCCCTGCTCGACGCACCCCTGGACGACCTCGGCCGGCACATGGTCCGGCACGTCCTGGAGGGCCAGCGCGACCGGGGCGCCGACCCGCTGCTGCGGATCGTCTTCGCCCCCCTGCACGGCGACCACGGAGACGTGCTGCGCGCCAACTTCCGCGCCCAGGTGGTCGACCGCGTGACCGCCCGGCTCACCGGCCCCGACGCCGGACTGCGCGCCGAACTCGCCGTCGCCCAGCTCATCGGCCTCGGCGTGATGTACGGCATAGCCCGCGGCCCAAGGCTGCGCGACTCCGCGATCGACGACCTCGCCGACCGCTACGGCCCGGCCGTCCAGGCCCAGTTGACGCCCTGGTCAGGGTCCGCGGAGCGGCCGGCGAGGGAGGTCCGTGACCGGCCCGAGACCCGGGTTCCGCCAGGCAGAGCAGACCCCTGACACCGTTGTCGGCGGTGGGTGGCAGACTGGCCGCATGGACGAACGTGTAATCGGCAGGTCGCAGCAGTGGGCATCCGTCGTCGGCCTCGGCACCTGGCAGCTGGGCGCCGACTGGGGCGACGTGGACGACAAGGAGGCCCTGGCCGTTCTGGAGGCCGCGGCCGAGTCGGGGGTGACGTTCTTCGACACCGCCGACGTCTACGGTGACGGGCGCAGCGAGCAGACCATCGCCGCCTTCCTGCGCGGCAGGCCCGATCTGCATGTCATGGTGGCCACCAAGATGGGGCGCCGGGTCGACCAGATCCCGGAGAACTACGTCCTGGACAACTTCCGCGCGTGGAACGACCGGTCCCGCCGCAACCTCGGCGTGGACCGGCTGGACCTGGTCCAGCTGCACTGCCCGCCGACCCCGGTCTACTCCTCGGACGAGGTGTTCGACGCCCTCGACACGATGGTCGAGGAGGAACGCATCGCTTCCTACGGCGTCAGCGTCGAGACCTGCGCGGAGGCGCTCACCGCGATCGCCCGCCCGGGCGTGGCCAGCGTCCAGATCATTCTCAACCCGTTCCGCATGAAGCCGCTGCGCGAGGTGCTGCCGGCCGCCCAGGAGGCCGGCGTCGGCATCATCGCGCGCGTGCCGCTCGCCTCCGGTCTGCTGTCCGGCAAGTACACCAAGGACACCGTCTTCGCGGCCGACGACCACCGCACCTACAACCGGCACGGCGAGGCCTTCGACCAGGGCGAGACCTTCTCCGGCGTCGACTACACGACGGGCGTCGAGGCCGCCGCGGAGTTCGCCGCACTCGCCCCCGAGGGGTACACCCCGGCTCAGCTCGCCCTGCGCTGGATCATCGGGCAGCCGGGTGTGACCACGGTGATCCCGGGCGCCCGCAACGCCGAGCAGGCCCGCGGCAACGCGGCCGCCGCCAAGCTCCCGGAGCTGCCGGCACAGACGGTCACCGCCATCCGCGACCTCTACGACCGCCGGATCAAGGACCAGGTCGAGAGCCGCTGGTAGCCCGGACCGGGTCATTGGGACGACGGGCCCGCCGGTTTGAACGGCGGGCCCGATGGTTACACGCTCCCCATGACCGACCAGGAGCGGCGGCAGGGGCGCGACGAGAGCGAGGAGGAGCGTGCCGACCGGATGTGGGGCGACCTCATCCAGGAGGTGCGCGTCGCCCAGACCGGCGTGCAGATCCTCTTCGGCTTCCTGCTCACGGTGGTGTTCCAGCAGAAGTACACCGACCTCTCCGACGTGGACCGGACGATCTACATCGTGACCGTCGTCCTGGGCGCCGCGGCCACCGGCGCCCTCATCGGCCCGGTCTCCCTGCACCGGCTGGTCGCCGGCCGCAAGGTCAAGCCGCAGGCGGTGCGGCTGGCCTCCGGGCTGACCCAGACCGGGCTGTTCCTGCTGCTGACCACCATGGCCTCCGCGCTGGTGCTGATCCTTCGGGTCGCCACCGGCGGCAGCGATGTGACCTGGGTGGTCGCGGCCGTCGTCGCCTGGTACCTGGTGTGCTGGTACGGCCTGCCGCTGTGGTCCCGGCACCGTCACACCACCCGCTGAGCCGCCTCCAGGGCCCGCAGCTGACGGTCGTGCGCCCGGCTCAGCAGCAGCACCGACACCGTGGCCCCGACCAGTGCGCAGAACATGTCCCACTGGGTGTCCCAGACGTCGCCCTGGGTGGCCAGGAAGGCGTCCGCGCCGTGCCCGCCGATCACGGCGGCCAGCCATTCCAGCAGCTCGAAGAAGGCGCTGAAGGCGAGGCAGGTGCACACCGTCAGCGGGGCCAGCCAGCGGCTGCCGCGCAGCGGTGAGGTACGGCTGAGCAGCTCACGGACCAGGACCGCCGGTACGAAACCCTGCATGAGGTGGCCGAAGCGGTCGTAGGGATTACGGGACAGCTCAAAGGTGTCGCGCACCCAGTCGCCCACCGGCACCTCGGCGTAGGTGTAGTGGCCGCCGACGGCCAGCACCAGCGCGTGCGCGGTGAGGAGCCCGGCCAGCAGTCCCGTCAGCGGGAAGCGCCGCCGGGTCAGCGCCACCAGCGGCAGGCCGACCAGCACCCACACCGTCTCCAGGAACCAGGTCGTACGGTCCCGGGCGCCCCACGCCGACACGGTCATGCCGGCCACCACCACCCCGGCGTACAGGGCGGCCGGAACCCGGCGCGGCACACGGTGCGGGACGGGGCGCGGGACGGGGTGCACTGCGGTCATGGCGGACTCCTCCTCGTGGGAGCACCATCGTGGCCGCGGCGTGCGGGCCCGGGCATGAGTACGCCTACTCAGCCGGGCACCGTGGTTGCTCAGCCGGTGGCGAGGATCTCCGCCAGCAGGTCGTCCACGCGGATCTCCTCCCGCCCGGGCGGGACGGCCATGTACGTGTCGCTCAGGAACGACGCCAGCGCGGGCGCCCAGGCGAACACCACCGCGTGGTGCCGTTCGCCGCCGGGCAGGGGATCGCCGAGGAAGTCCATCCGTACTTCCCTCCAGCGCCCCTGCCGTACCGGACGCAGCCGTACGTCGCCGGCCCCGACCGGCTCTCTCAGACCCTCGTTCAGCATCTGCCGGTCCAGTCGCCATCGGGCGAGCACCCGGCCGTCCAGGGTGAACAGCGCGGTGACGGCGAACGGGTCTTCGGCGTCGTACGACAGATGGGCGAGGACGGGGCAGCGGGTCGTGCCCTCGGCGCGTAGCTGCACCACCAGGGTCCTGTGCACGATGGGGTTCACGCGAGAGACCTCCGAGAACGATCGGCTTGGTGCCCTCTAGTACCCCTCTCACATGAGAATCGCTCAATCGTGAGCGGATTCCGCGGCGGAATCCGCTGTGGAATCCACCGAGGAGGGGCCCTTGCCTCCGCGCAGTGCGGCCAGACAGGAGCCGATGGCCCGCTGCAGTTCCTCCAGGCGCCGCACCATGTCGTCCTCGTAGAAGTCCTGGGCGTCGTCGAAGGTCAGCTCCTCGAACGCCCTGGTCGCCTTCTGCAGACCGCTGTAGAAGCGGGTGCGCTGCTCCTGGACGCGGAGTTCGGGGTCCGTCTCGACCGTCTCGACGACCAGGTTCTTCATGGTGTCGTAGGCCTCGGTCGCCCACTCGCCGGTGTCCTCGTCCTCGTCCAGCTCGTCGAGGAGCGACAGATGGCGCTCGGCCTCCTGCCGCAGTTCGACGGGGGCCTCGACCGTCTGCCCGGCGGGCGTCCTGATCTGTCCGGACTCGGCGATCTGGCGGACGTATCCGATGCGGTCGGCCGAGCGGCTCTCGGAGGCGACGGCCTTCTTCAGGTCGGCGGTGCGCACCACGTCACGGGCCAGCACCGTCTGCAGGTCCGGGTCCTCCTTGATGCGGTCCAGCAGGGCCGAGCGGGCCGCGCGGGCGGTGGAGGGGTCGGCGAGGATCGCGGCCCGCAGAGCGGTCGGGTTCTCGGCCACCTCCAGGGCCTTGGTGGGCCGGATGCCCTCGGCCTCGGCGGCCTGGCTGATCGCGGTGCCGCGCTCGGACGTCGCGCTGTTGCGGGAGACGTAGTAGTCCAGCCAGACGTCGGAGTCCGGCAGTTCGGCCTCCTGGCCCGGGGCGAGAGCCTCGAAGTGCGGGACCACACCGTCGTCGGCGGCCCTGTCCCAGGCCCTGTAGTAACGCATCACGCGCTCCGGGGAACAGCCGGCCAGCTCGGCGAACTCCTTGGCCGACACCTTCGGCGTCTCGTCCGCGCCCTGCCCTCCCGGTCGCACACTGCGGGCCACCATCAGCCCGAACGTCCAGCCTCCGGTGCGCACATAGGCGCCGAACTCCCGGGCGTCCCGCGCCACGAGGTCGGACAGGGGAGCCGGGGACGCGCTGGACGTCCGGGACGGGTCGATCGCTAGGGTCACGGAGGACACTCCTGGAAGCTGCCGGGCTGAAGTACCGACGGGCAGCCTATATCGGCGCAAACGTGGCCAGGAACGTCTTCTGCGCCAGGGTGGTCGCGGCGTCGTTCCAGGTGGCGGCGGGGGCCGTGAACCTCAGCGAGAAGCTGCGGCCGCCGCCCAGCAGGAAGCCCCGGCCGAAGGTGCGCACCCGGTCGGCGCCCGTGCCGGTGAGCCACTGCATGTCCGCCGACTTGTACCCCTGGTAGGCGGTCGCGACGATCCCGCCGATCCGCCGGTAGCCGTCCAGCTGCTCCAGCCCCGGCTCCACGTCGTCCCGCCAGATCGCGACCGGGTCCGGGCCCGCCTGGGTGCTGTAGGTGACCGCCAGCGTCCGCGGGTCGTCACCGCCCGGGCCGAAGGTGACGCGATAGGCGACGTCGTCCCGGGCGGTGTCGAGGCGCTTCCAGCCGGTCGGGAGCGCCACGGAGAAGCCCTCCGGGGCCGTGTAGCGGCGGAACCCGGCGGGCAGGGCGCCGGCCGTGGCCGACGGGGAGGGCGACGGCGCCGTCTTCGAGGGGGAGGGGGGTGCGGAAGCGCGGGCGGAAGGGGAGGGCGACGCGGCGGGGGCGTTGCCGTCCGTGCGGTTGCCCGGGTCCGGGGCCGTCGCGGTGGCGCTCGGCGCCGGGCCGCCCGAGGAGTCCACGCCCGGGAGTCCCTGGGTGGCGGCGAGCACCGCGACCGACACGGTCACCACGGCCAGCGCGGTCCCCCCGATCATCGTGGTCCGGCTCCACCCCGACGCCCGCGCCGCCACATAGGCGCCGCGCAGCCGGGGCACGGGGGCGGGCTCCCCGATCGCGCCGGGGTCGTCGTTCACCACACGTGTCAGAGCCTGGCGGACCACCGGCCGGCTCAGCCGCTCACGGGAGTTCTTGCGCAGCAGCCCCTGGACGACCTGGGTCAGCGGACCTGCCCGCAGCGGTGTGCGCAGCGGCAGCCGGTCCACGCCCTTCAACGTGGCGTCGGACCGGCCGCGGTCCCGGAACGGCGGCCGCCCCTCGACCATCGTGTAGAGGATCGCGCCGAGCGCCCACAGGTCGGCGGCCGGGCCGATCCGCTCGTCCCTGGCCTGCTCCGGCGAGGCGTACGACGGTGCGGTGACCCGGGGGGCCAGTGTCGTGCCCGCCAGGCCGAACCCGGTGATCACCACCGGGCCCTCGTCCCGGACGAAGATCTGGCCGGGGCTGAGTTCGCCGTGCGTGTAGCCCTCGCCGTGCGCGCCGTCCAGCACGTCGAGCACGTCGAGGGTGATCCGGGCGGCCTGCGCGAAGCCGAACGGGGTCTGCCGGACGAGCAGTTCACTGAGCGGTGTGCCGTCGATCAGCTCCGTGACCGTCCACAGCGTGCCCGCTTCCACGAAGGCGTCGATCACCATGGCGACCCGGCCCGGCCGCAGCGCGCCCAGGACCTCGGAGGTCCGCAGGATGCGCGAGGTCGTCCGGCGTACCACGTCGTCGGTGAGGGCGTCGGGGAGCACCGTCTGGGTCACCAGACGTGGACGTTCGGTCTGCACGTCCTCCGCGTACCAGCTGATGCGGTTCGGCTCGCGGTCGGCGACCTCGAGGAGCCGGTACCGGCCGGCGGCCAACTGTTGTGCGGAGACATGCGCCTTGACCATCGTCATCCCTCGCTGGAACCCCTGCCTCGTCTTTGCCCAGTGGTACGCGGGAGCCGCCCGGGTTTGTTCAAAGAATCTGCAACTCGAAGTCCCTTCTTGCCTTTTATTCAATTGGCGTCCCCTACCCGGGACTTGAGGAAAACGGCCGGTGGCCGGTCTGCGACCTGCGGGTAACCGACGGTAGAAGCCCGGCTGCGGTCCGCCGCTCAGCGCAGCCCGAAGCGGTCGCTCCACTCCGCGATCTCGCGATGGGTCACATTGCCCCCGCACACCACCAGGCCGAGCCGGGCGCCGTCACCGACCCGCTCCAGCACCTGCCGGGCGGCGGGCAGCAGACAGCCGGCGGCGGGCTCTGCCCACACCTTGGCGTGCTCGGCCAGGTGCAGACTGCCCCGCACGGCCTCCCGGTCCGGGACCACCAGCACGTCCTCCACCAGCGCCGACACATGGTCGTACGTCAACCGGGACGCCGACGGGGCACTGAGCGTCGTCACGATCGACGACACCGCGACCGGCAGCGGGCCGCCCGCCGCCAGCGCCTCGGACAGGGTCTCGGAACCCTCCGTCTCCACCCCCCACACCCGGACGTGCGGACGCCGGGCGCGCAGCGCCGCCGCCACCCCCGCGATCAGTCCCCCGCCGCCGATGCTGACGAGCACATCGGTGAGCTCGTCAGCGTCCTCGGCGAACTCCAGGCCCACCGTGCCCTGCGCGGCGATCACCACCGGGTCGTCGAAGGGGTGGACCAGGGTCAGCCCCTCGTCCCGCAACCGCGTCACCAGCTCGAACGCCGAGCTCATGCCGTCGGTGAGCCGCACCGACGCCCCCGCCTCCTCCACCAGCCCGATCGACCGGGCGGGCGCCGTGCGGGGCATCACCACGGTCGCCTTCACGTCGAGGGCCGCGGCCATCACCGCGAGGGCGATGCCGTGGTTGCCGCCGCTGACGGCCACCACACCCGCCGCGCGCTCGGCCTCGGTGAGCGACAGCAGTTTCGCCGTGGCCCCGCGCGCCTTGAACGAGCCCGTCCGCTGGAGGAGTTCGAGCTTGACGGTCACCGGGACGCCGAGCAGTTCCGTCAGCCCCGGACTCGGGACGGTGGGCGTGCGTACGACGTGCCCGGCGATGCGCTGTGCCGCGGCTTCGATGTCCGAGATGCCGATCAAGGTGGTTCACCCTTCCGGCGCGGGGGTGGAGACCGCGCCACTCGCACCCTGACCCGAGGACACGGCGCAGGTCAACACGGTTCAGAGGTCCCTGCGCACCAGGAAGTCCAGCAGGCCGCGCAACTCGGCCGACGCGGGCGACGGCCCGGCGAGCAGCGCCTCGGCCCGGGCGGTGTGCCGGCGGGCCTCGGCGAGCGCGGCGGCGCGCCCGCCCGCCTCCTCGATCAACACGGCCGCCTCCGCGGCGCGGGCCGGCGTGTCGAGAAGTGGGGCGAGCCGGGTTCCGGCGGGCGATCCGAGCGCGGCGAGCACCGGATACGTCTTCTTCCGCTCCCGCAGATCGCCGTGCACGGGCTTGCCGGTGACGGCCGGGTCGCCCCAGATGCCCAGGACGTCGTCGACCAGTTGGAACGCCACGCCGAGATGGCGTCCGGCCATGTCGAGCGCGGCCACCGTGGCGTCGGGCGCGCCGCCGAGCGCGGCGCCCAGCGCGAGGGCGCACCCCAGCAGCGCGCCTGTCTTCCGCTCGGCCACCGTCCGGTACTCCCGCACGGACACGTCGGTCCAGGGCCGCGCCGCGAACAGCAGGTCGTCCGCCTGCCCGTGGACCAGGTCCGTCAGGGCGGCCGACAGCAGCCGCAGGGGCCCGGGGCCGCCGGGAGCGCCGGCCAGGGTCTCGACGGCGAGGGCGAAGAGGGCGTCACCGGCCAGTACGGCCGCTCCGGTGCCGTACGCCTGCCAGACGGCCGGGCGGCCGCGCCGGGTGGCGTCGCCGTCCATGATGTCGTCGTGCACCAGCGAGAAGGCGTGCACCAGTTCCACCGCGACGGCCGCCGGAACCCCGCGCTCGGCGGGTGCGCCGGCCGCCTCCGCGCCGAGCACCGCCAGCGCCTGCCGGACGCCCTTGCCGGAGGGGGCGGCGGCGGGGGAGCCGCCTGCCTCGCACCAGCCGAACGCGTACCCCGCCATCTCGCCGACCCAGGGGTGCAGCCGTCCCACCGCCGTCGCCAGTGCCGGCCGCACCAGATCCCGGCAGCGGACGAGGACCTGCGGGGGAGCGGTGACGGGCGCGAGCACGGTCATCGGACGGCCTCCGTCGCGACGCCGAACTCGGCCTGGGCCCTGGTCACCATCTCCCGGGCGTGCCGCAGACCGGCCCGCTCCAGCACGTCCGCGAGGTCGGCGAGTTCGGCCGCCGTCTCGGCGCGGTCACGGCCCAGCCGGGCCAGCGACTTGGCCAGGCCGAGCCGCGACAGCGCCTCCCCCCGCGGCTCGCTCATCGCGCGGAACTCCGTGAGCGCGAGCTCGTACATCGTCCGCGCCTCGGCGTAACGCCCGGCCCGGTAGTAGACGTTGCCGCGCATCTTGTGGTTGTAGGCCAGCGCGCTGGACAGGTTCATGGTCCGGCAGGACCGCTCCGCCTCGGACAGCAGAGTGAGGGCCCGCTCGCTGTCGCCGTCCCGCACCGACACGATGTCCGCGAGCCCGCGCAGCGCCCAGGCGTGCCCGCGCCGGTCCTCCGCCCGCGCCGCTATCCCCGCCGCCTCCTCGAAGAGCTCGTAGGCCCGGTCGTAGGAGCCGGTGTTGCGATGCATCTGCGCGATGCCCTCCAGCGCCCACACGGTGTGCCGGGCCTCACCGCGCCGCCGGGCCTCGGCGAGCAGTTGCTCGTGCAGCCGGCCCACGGCCGCGTAGTCGCCCTGGATACGGCCGGTCTCGGCGAGCCCGGCCAGCGAGTAGCCGCGTACGACGACGTCCCCGCCCCGCTCGCCGAGGCCTGCCGCCAGCCCCAGCAGCCGCCGGGCCAAGGGGAACGCGCCGCGCTGCCGGGCCAGGGTGCCGCCGCTCCACAGCGCCCACGCCATCGCGGCCGTGTCCCCGGCCGCCCGCGCGGCACGGTAGCTCGCCTTCCAGGCCCGGTCGGCGTCCTCCACCTGGCCGAGGCGCCGATGTGCCTCGGCGACGGCCAGTCCGCAGCGCGCCTCCTCGTCGAGACGGCCGGACCGCTCGGCCTCCCGCAGCCGTTCGACGCCCTCGGTCAGCACGTCGACCAGGGAGGAGTTCACGGACAGGGAGGTCAGCGCGCCCTGGTACTCCGGGGCGAATGCCTTGCCGTACATGCGTGCCTCTCTCGCATGGCACATATACACCCTGTGTATACGTGACATGTATACATGCTGTGTATAGTGCGCCCGAAATGTGCCCTGACCGCAGGGGCCAGGGCTTCACTGTTGTGAATCAAGACGTCGGTACGGCCGTCGGGGTTGCCTGCGTGGCGTGGATCACCGCGCGAGGGTGTCAGTGCTGCTGGGCCTTCTGCGGGGTCACCTCGCTCGGGCGCACCACGACGTGTCCCTGGCCCTGGAGCATCAGCTGGACCGCTTCACCCGAGCCGCCGCGCAGCATCGACCCGATGGACTGCGAACGGTGCAGCGAGGTCTGGAGCTGGGCCGTCCAGCCCACCACCGCGTCCGTGTCGACGTACACCGGTGCCTGCGGCGACACCGGTATGACCAGCGGATCGCCGTCGCAGATCAGCCCCAGCCTGCCGTGTCCGGTGAACACGCTGTTGAACAGGCCGCCGCCGGCGATGCCGGACCCCTTCACGGTCTTGATCTCGTACGCCAGCGAGGCGTCGAAACACAGGACGTTGCGGCCGTTGACCGTGAACTGGTCGCCGGGCTCGACCTCGACGATGAAGCAGTTCTGTGCCTCGTGCGCGAACCAGGCCTCGCCCTGGCCCTGTACGGACATCAGGGGCAGCCCCTCGCCGGTGACCGCGCGCTTGAGCATGCCGCCCACGCCCTGGCCCTTGCGCTCGAACCGCAGATTGCCGCGGTGCGCGATCATCGCGCCCTGGCGCGCGAGCATCTCGCCGTTCACGGCGTACCGGACGCACTTGGCGTTCTCGATCGTCATGCCCGGCTCGCCGGCCGGCTCCACCACGTGCTGACTGGAAAAGAGATCACCCTTCATGCCGGGCATGGTGTCCCGGACGGACCCGTTCCGCCAAGATCACGGACCGTATCGGTTCAGGCACCGAAGAGTTGGGTCCAGTACGTGCCCGCCCGGCCGCCGCCCGCGAAGCCGGTCCCGATGTGGGTGAAGTCCGGTCCGAGGATGTTGGCCCGGTGGCCGGGGCTGTTCATCCAGCCGTCCACCACCTCGGCTGCCGAGCGCTGACCGCAGGCGATGTTCTCGCCGATGGTGCGCCGCCGGGAACCCGCGGCGGCGGCCCGGTCCCAGGGCTGGGTGCCCTCGGGGGAGGTGTGCGAGTAGAAGTCCCGGGCCGCCATGTCCGCGCTGTACGCCTGCGCGGCCGTGGCCAGGTGCGGGTCCACGGTGAGCGGCCGCAGCCCGGCCCGGGCACGCTCGCGGTTGGTGAGGTCGGCCACCTCGGTACGGGTGCGGGTCAGTTCGGCCGGGGTGAGGGGCCGGGCCCACAGTGCGGTCCAGTAGGTGTCCCCGTCCCGCGGGCCCCGGACGTGCGCCAGGCCGGCATGGGTGAAGGCCGGGTCGAGCAGGGTGCGCCGGGCACCCTCGGTGCGCAGGCAGTGGTCGAGGAACTCGGCCGGGGTGCGCGGGCCGGAGACGAGATGCTCGCCGACCGTGACGTACGCGAATCCGGTGCGGCCGATCCGCTGGTGGAGCGAGACGCCGTCGGGGCTCTCGGTGACCAGGCGGCCGGCGTCGGCCATCGCGGTGGCATGGGCGAGGGCGGCGGAGGTGAGCCGGGCGTCCGGGGCGACGGGCGGCCGGCCGGCCCGGCCGCGCGCGGAGTTGACCAGGCCCAGCAGACCGTCCGGGTCCGCGGGGGCGGCCGCCGAGGGCCGGGGCGGTGCGGCCGCGGTGCGCTGGGCGGGGATCGTGGGGCGGGGCGCCGGGGCCGGCGGCCCGTCCTCGACGACGTCGACCCCGAAGTCCCGGGCCAGGCCGGCCAGTCCGTCGGCGTACCCCTGTCCGACCGCGCGCAGCTTCCAGCCGGTGCCCCGGCGGTATATCTCGGCGAGCAGCAGCAAGGTCTCCGTCTGCGGGCGCGGCGGGGCGAACCTGGCCAGCGTCCGGCCGAGGCGGTCGGTGACGTGCAGCGTGGAGGCGGGCAGCCGGCCGAGCGGGGTGCCCGGCTCGGCGCCGGTGACCGTGAGGGTCACGCGCTGCGCGCCGGTCCGCAGCCTGGCCGGCTCGACGGTCAGCGTGTCGCCGCGCAGCCGGACACCGGGCGCGTCCGGCTGGTTGTAGAAGACGAAGTCGGTGTCGCCGCCGACCTTGCCGCCCTCCCCGGTGATCAGTGCCGAGACGTCGAAGGGACCGGGCACCCGCAGCGTCAGCGCGCCGTCCGGAAGAGGCAGATTGCCCCCGGGGACCAGCTCGCTCATCGCGCCGCCTCCGTGAGGTCAGGGGCCGAACGCCGCGCCCGGTGGGGAAGTCGCCGGTAGAACGTCCGGCCCGGGCACGAGGTTCCCCTACCGGGCCGAGGCGCCGCACGGGTGGCCGGCGCCTCGTGGCCGGTGCTGCCGGGCTGTCCGACGGGGGCCGCCGCTACTGCTCCCGGGGTGCGGACGGTGCGATGTCCTCCCGCTCCGGCGGTGTCGCGGCGCTCCGCGTCCCCTTCGCCGGTGCCGCCTGCTTGCCGCAGAACGCCGGCTCCAGCGAGTCCGCCAGCGTGTTGAGCACGGCCGAGTTGTTGGAGGCGTTGGCCAGCGCGGTCAGGCTGCGCTTGCCGTCCTTGGTGGTGAACGCGTACGTGTAGTAGCCCTGCACGGCGCCTGTGTGGCCGTACACCGAGATCCCGCAGGACAGATCGCGGCGGCGCAGCCCCAGACCGTAGGAGGTGGTGGAGTTGACCCTGGTGAAGCGCTCCATGTCCGCTAGGCGCGCGGCCGACATGAGTCTGCCCCGGACCAGCGCCGAGTAGAAGGTGTCGAGGTCCCGGGCGGTGGAGATGATGGCGCCCGCGCTCTGCGCCCAGGACGCCGTCTGGTCCGTCGCGTCGACCGGTTGCGCGCCCGCCCTGTCCGCGGTGAGATAGCCGCTGGCGTGCTGCCCGGGGATCTTCGTGCCGGGGTGGACGTAGAAGGTGTCACGCAGTCCCAGCGGCTCGAAGACGCGGTTCTCGTACTCGGTCCGCACGCTGTGCCCGGTGAGCTTCTCGATCAGCATCCCGGCGACCACGAAGTTGGTGTTGGAGTACGAGTAGGCGGCGCCCGGCGCGTTGGTGCGCGGCTTCTGCAGGGAGAGGTTCACCAACTGGCGGTAGGTGAAGACCTTGTTCCGGACCGTCTCGAAGCCCGACACGCTGTCGGCGAACATGTCGTTGGTGTAGTCGTACAGCCCGCTGCGGTGGCCGAGCACGTGCCGCACCGTGACGCGGTCGTCGGGCAGCAGCCCGGGCAGGTAGCGGTTGACCGGTGCGTCCAGGGAGAGCCTGCCCTCGTCGGCCAGTTGCAGGAGGACGACCGCCGAGAACGTCTTGGTGACACTGCCGACGCGGAACCGGTCGCCGGTCATGATGGCACGCCGGGTGGTCCGGTCGGCGACGCCCCGTGTCGTCTTGTAGACCTTCGCGCCGTCGTCGATGCGCGCCATCGCGCCGGGTGCCCCCTTGGCCACCACCGAGTTCAGCACCGCGGCCATGCCGGCGGTGTCCGGCGCCGGCATGGCGGCGGCCGGCCGTGGCTCCGCTCCCGCCTTCCTGGGCGCCGCCTGGGCCGGTACCGCGAGCAGTGACAGCGCCACCGCTCCGAGCACCGCGCTTCTGCTCACCTTTGCCGAGACCATCAGGACCCTGCTCCTCTCTGTCTGCCTCCGATGCGAGATGGGTCACATTCGGTTCGGGGAACCCTCTCGCATCCCGTCACCTCTCCACAGTCGACGCACAGTTGGTCACCCTGCGATCACCACGCGGTGCGCCTTCGCACAATATTGCCCGGAAGCGCAAGAAAAGCGGTGAATTGCGCTTTACATGGACATGACTCGTCCGGAAGGGTTGCGGCCGGGGCCCGACCAGCCCCTTTGGCGCCTCGACGGCGCCGTGCCGCAAGGCGGTCGGTGAGCGATCCCGGCCGCCTTCGAACGTAAGGAACCCTGATCAGTGCCTAGCGCGCACATACGCAGCGTGGCGGTCGCCGTCGCCGTGACGACGGCCGCCACGGGCCTGACCGGTACGGCTTTCGCCGGTCCCGCCACGGGGGTGGAGCAGCAGGCCGCGGCCGCCGCCACGACGGCCCGAGTGGTGGTGACCGCGGCGCGGACCGCGGCCTTCGCCCACGCCTCGGCGACCGGTGTCGGCGCGGGCGACGAACTCCAGCCGCAGGACGTGATGATCGACCCCGAGGGGGCACGTCATGTCCGTTTCGTCCGCACCCACCGGGGGATGCCGGTACTCGGCGGCGATCTCGTCGTCCATCTTTCCCGTCTGCTGGCCTACACCGGCGTCACCCGGGCGGCCGACCACGCCGTCCCGCCCGCCGCCACCGAGGCGAAGCTGACGGGGCGCCAGGCCGAGGAGAAGGCCGCCTCCGCGGCCGACGGCCACGCGGGTACCGCCGCACTCGTGGTGGACGCCCGCGGCGCTGTCTCCGCCCTCGCCTACCAGGTGACGGTCGACGGTGCGGACGGCTCCCGGACGGTCGTCGTCGACGCCACGACCGGCGCCGTACGGAGCAACACGCCGGACAACGACGAGTTCCTCTCGCCCAGGGTGCTGGAGGCACTGCGCCGGCGCGGCGAGAGCCTCGACCCGGTCACCGGCATCGCCGCCCAGGCCCTCACCGGGGCGTCCGCCTCCGCCGCCGCCCGCTACCCGGCGACCGCGCACGGCTTCGGCAGGTCGCTCTTCGTCGGCAAGGTACCGCTCACCACCACGCAGACCGCCCGCAAGAGCTTCCTGCTCAAGGACCCCACCCGGTACGGCACCGAGACCCGGGACGCCAAGGGCAAGGAGACCGAGAGCTTCGCCCAGGGCACCAGGTTCACCAGTACCACCGACAACTGGGGCAACGGCGCCACCAGCAGCCGGGGCAGCGCCGCCGCCGACGCCCAGTACGGCATCACCAAGACCCTGGACTTCTACAAGAAGACCTTCGGCCGCAAGGGCATAGCGAACAACTCCAAGCCCGCCCGCGCCATGGTCCACTGGGGACGGAAGGTCGGCAACGCCTTCTGGGACTCGGACTGCGGCTGCATGCTGTACGGCGACGGCGACGGGCAGGAGATCAAGAAGCCGCTGGTCGTCCTCGACGTCACCGGCCACGAGCTGACCCACGGCGTGGTGGACGCGACCGCGAAGCTCGAACCGACCCGTGTCGACGACGACGGCAACCAGTACGGCGAGCCGGGCGCCCTCAACGAGTCGCTGGCCGACATCTTCGGCTCGAACGTGGAGTTCTCCGCGAACAGCCCGAAGAACCCGCCGAACTACCTGCTCGGCGAGAAGCTCGGCCTGGCGCAGAAGTTCCTGCGCCGTCTCGACCACCCCTCGCTCGACCGCCTCGAAGGCGCGGTCGACTACTGGTCGCCCGAGGTGGCGGACGCCGAGGTGCACGCGGGCTCCGGTGTCTCCTCGCACGCGTACTACCTGCTCGCCGAGGGCAGCGGCCGCAAGAAGGTCGGCGCCACCACCTACGACTCGCCGACCTACGACGGTTCCACGGTCAAGGGCATGGGCCGCGCCAAGGCCACGGCGATCTTCTACCGTGCCCTGACCCGGTACATGGTCTCCTCGACCGACTTCCACGACGCGCGGACCGCGACGCTGAAGGCCGCCAGGGACCTCTACGGCGCGAGCGGCGTCGAGTACCGCACGGTCGACCAGGCCTGGGCCGCGGTCAATGTCACCGAGGCCGACACGCCGGCCGCCCGCCACTGACGGGCACGCCGCACCGCTGATCCGGGTGCCCTGTCGGGGGGCCGGGCACCCGGATCGGTCCCCCCGGCGCGAACGGGTCGCAGCCGCCGGTGGAACAGGGGGCAACGCCCCCACGTCACCCGCCATTTGAAGGCCACGGCAGCCTCGCAGTCAACCTTCGGGTGATTCCTGTTTCTTTTATTGACAGCGGAAAATAAGCCACCTAAGTTCCCGGCCATGCGCTCCACCTCCCGTACCGAGACGTTCCCGGCCCACACGCCGGCCGCCTCGCAGATCTTCACCACGGTCCTGTCCCACGGCCCCCTCACCCGGCTGGAGGCGGCCCGCCGGGCCGGCCTGTCGGCGGCGGCCGTGACCAAGGCCGTCCGGCCGCTGCTGGCGGCCGGGTATCTCGCGGAGGACGCCGACGGCGAGGCCCGGCCGGCCCTCGGCCGCCCCGCCAACCTGGTGCGGGTCGACGGTGGACGGGCGCTGTTCATCGGGGTCAAGGTGACCGGCGACGAGGTCATCGCCGTCCTCACCGACCTGTGCTGCCGGATCCGGCTGGGCCGCCGGCTGCCGGTCACCGACCGCGCCGCCAAGGCCGTCCTGACCTCCATCGCCGAACTGACCCACGAACTGCGCACCGAGGCGGAGGACTTCGGCGCCCCCGTCCTCGGCCTCGGCATCGCCGTCTCCGGCGACGTGGACCGCGCCGAAGGGACCGTGCGCTACTCGCCCTTCCTCGACTGGCGGGACGTGCCCCTGGCCGAAATCGCCGCCATGACCACCGGGTTGCCGGTCGTCGTCGACAACGACGTCCGTGCCCTGACCGTCGCCGAGCAGTGGTTCGGGGCCGGCGTCGGGCTCTCCGACTTCGCCGTGGTCACCGTCGGTGCCGGCATCGGCTGCGGTCTGGTGATCCACGGCCTGCTGGTCGCGGGCGCGCACGGGGTGGCGGGGGAGATCGGGCATGTCGCCATCGACCCGGCCGGGCCCCTGTGCCACTGCGGCAACCGCGGCTGTGTGGAGGCGATCGCCGGGGACGCCGCGATCGTCGCCCGCATGCGCGAGGTGACCGGCCGTCAGGTGGCCGACTCCGCCGAAGCGGTGGCCCTCGCCCACGAAGGCGTGCCCGGAGCGCGGGAGGTGTACGCGAACGCCGGCGAGGCCATCGGCCGGGGCATCGCCACCGTGGCCAACCTCTTCGGCCCCGAACGCGTGATCATCTCCGGTGAGGGACTCGCCGCCTACGACCTCTTCGCCGAGCAGATCCTCGACTCGTTCACCGCGGCCGCCTTCGGCTCCGCCGCGCAGTGCGACGTACAGACCCGCCCGCTCCCCTTCGAGGAGTGGGCGCGCGGGGCCGCGGCCACCGCGATCCAGTCCTTCATCACCTCTTCTCCCACCCCAACGGGCAAGGGCTGAGCCGCCCGAGACCCCGAACCCAGGAGGGCCCATGCGGTCACCTTCGTACTCCGTCCTGCCCGCACGCGGACTGAGAACAGTCCTGGTGCTGGCACTCACCGCCGCCTTCGCGGCCGCCGTGCCGGCCGCCCAGGCCCGGACTCCCGACGGGGCCACCGCCCCGATCGCCGCCAAGCCCTACATGGGCTGGTCCAGCTGGAGCATGCAGTCGTCCAAGTACCCCGGTCTGAACGACAAGGGCGACTACAGCTACCTCACCGAGGCCAACGTCCTCAAGCAGACGGACGCCCTGGCGGGCAAGCTCAAGAAGTACGGCTACGACTACGTCAACATCGACGCCGGCTGGTGGATGGACTGGAACTGGAAGCAGGGGTACGACCAGTACGGCCGCCAGAAGGCCGACTCCGCCCGCTTCCCGAGCGGGATGAAGGCCGTCGCCGACCACATCCACGCCAAGGGCCTCAAGGCCGGCATCTACCTCCCGGCCGGCCTGGAGAAGGGCGCCTACGGCGACGGCAAGACGCCGATCTGGAACGCCGAGGGCTGCACCACCGCCGACATCGTCTACGACGACCTGCGCACCACCAACGGCTGGGACAGCTCGTACAAGATCGACTTCGACAAGCCGTGCGCGCAGAAGTACATAGACTCCCAGGCCCAGTTGATCGCCGGCTGGGGCTATGACTTCCTCAAGCTCGACGGCGTCGGCCCCGGCTCCGGCAAGAGCGGCGACCAGTACGACAACGTCGCCGACGTGGCCGCCTGGCACCAGGCGATCGCCGCCACCGGCCGCCCGATCCACCTGGAGGCCTCCTGGTCCCTGGACTTCGGGCACGCCGCCGACTGGCAGAAGTACACCAACGGCTGGCGCATCGACACCGACGTCGAGTGCTACTGCAACACCCTGGTCAGCTGGGAGAACTCGGTCGACGACCGCTGGGACGACACCCCGGCCTGGACCGGCAAGGCGGGCCCCGGCGGCTGGAACGACCTGGACTCCCTCGACGTCGGCAACGGCGCGATGGACGGCCTCACCAAGGCCGAACGGCAGAGCTACGCCACCCTCTGGGCCATCGCCAAGTCCCCCCTGTTCACCGGCGACGACCTCACCAAGCTCGACGACTACGGCGTCTCCCTGCTGACCAACCGCGACGTCATCGCGATCGACCAGAGCGACAACCCGCCGGCCCGGCCCGTCACCCCGTCCGACCCGCAGCAGGTGTGGGCCGCGAAGAACGCCGACGGCACCTACACGGTGGCCCTGTTCAACCTCGCGGACTCGCCCTCGGCCGTCACCGCCGACTGGACCGCGCTGGGCTTCAGCGGCAAGGCCTCGGTGCGGGACGTGTGGAACAGCGAGAACCTCGGTTCCTACACGAACAAGATCACCCAGGCGCTGCCCGCGCACGGCTCGCGGCTGTTCACCGTGACGCCGAAGGGCGGTGCGCTGGCGTCCACCGGGTACGAGGCCGAGGCGAGCGGGAACACGCTGAGCGGCAACGCGTCGGTGGCCGGTTGCGGCGCGTGCTCCGGACAGAAGAAGGTCGGAAACCTGTACCAGGGCGGCAAGCTGACCTTCAACAACGTGGTGGTCGACAAGGCCGGCACGTACCTGGTGAAGGTGGCCTATGTCAGCGGTGACTCCCGGCCGGCCACGATCGCGGCCAACTCCGGGGGCGGTACGAGTCACAAGTTCCCGTCCACCGGTGACTGGGGAACCGTTTCCACGGTGAGCGTCCCGGTGACCCTGAAGGCCGGTGCCAACACGATCAGCTTCGACAGCGGGTCGGGGTACGCGCCGGACGTCGACCGGATCGACGTTCCCAAGTCGCCCCGGTAGTCACCTCGGCACGTGCGTCGTTCGGGAACTGCGGACCGGTGGGGGCCGGTCGCGCAGTTCCTCCCCCAGCCTTCGGGGGCGCCGGGGTACCCCCGGCGCCCCCGAAGGGGCACTCCCTCACGGACGTCGGATTGGAACCCCATGGACAACCACCCCAGCAGACGAAGCTTCCTCGCCCTGGCCGCCGCCACCGGGGCCCTCGCCGCGCTTCCCTCCTTCACCGCCTCCGCCGCCCCGGTCCGGTCCTCGGAGCCGCTCACCGCTCCTCGCCACCGGCTCTGGTGGCAGGCGCCCGCCGGTGACGGGTCGATGATCGAGCAGGGCCTGCCCGTCGGCAACGGCCGGCTCGGTGCCCTCGCGAGCAACGACTCCGGTCGTGAACTCCTCCTGATCACCGACGCCACCCTGTGGACCGGCGGCCTCAACGACACCCTGGACTCGGACGGCCAGTTCCCCTACGGCCGCGCCGACTTCGGTTCGCTCACCCTGCTCGCCAGGCTCACCGTGGAGATCCCCGACCACGACCTGGGCGCCGTCTCCGGTTACCGCCGCGACCTCGACCTCGACAACGGCGTGGTCTCGGCGTCGTACGTCCGCTCCGGGGTCACCTACCGGAGGCAGATCTTCGCCAGCCGCCCCGACGACGTGATCGTGCTGCACTTCAGCCAGGAGGGCGGCGGCCGGTACACCGGCACCATCACACTCGAAGGCACCCACGACGAGACCGGCGGCACGGCCGAGTCGTTCGCCGGCTCCTTCGCCAACGGGCTGGAGTACGGGGCCGCCGTCAACGCGTACGGCAGCGGTGGCAGCGTCCGCGTGAGCGGCGCGCACGTCACCTTCACCGACTGCCGGGAGCTGACGGTCGTACTCAGCGGTGGTACGAACTACGCGCCGGACGCCGCCGCCGGCTTCCGCGACCCGTCCCTCGACCCGCGGGCGCTCGCCCGCACCAAGGTCAAGGCGGCCGCCCGGCACTCTGCGGACTCGCTGCTGCGCACCCACGCCGCCGACCACCGCGCGCTGTTCGGGCAGTTCGACCTGTCGCTCGGCACCTCGACGGCCGACCAGCGCGAACTCGACACCTGGGAGCGCATCCAGGCCCGCGCCGACACCGGCGACCCCGACCCGGAACTGGAGGCTGCCTACGCCCAGTTCGGCCGCTATCTGATGATCGCCGGGTCGCGCGACAGCCTGCCGATGGGCCTGCAGGGCCTCTGGCTGGACGGCAACGACCCGGACTGGATGGGCGACTACCACACCGACATCAACATCCAGATGAACTACTGGATGTCCGACCGGCTGGGCCTGTCGCAGTGCTTCGACGCCTACACCGACTACTGCGTCGACCAGCTCCCGGCCTGGACCGACCTGACCCGGCGGCTCTTCCAGGACTCCCGCAACCGCTACCGCAACTCCAGCGGCAAGGTGGCCGGCTGGACCGTCGCCATCTCCACCAACCCCTTCGGCGGAGGCGGCTGGTGGTGGCACCCGGCGGGCAACGCCTGGCTCTGCCAGAGCCTGTGGGAGCACTACGAGTTCACCCGGTCCCGCGCCCACCTGGAGAAGATCTACCCTCTCCTCAAGGGCGCCTGCGAGTTCTGGGAGGCGCGGCTGCTGACCACCACCCTGGACGACGGGAGGGACGTGCTGATCGCCGACAGCGACTGGTCGCCGGAGCAGGGACCGCTGGACGCCAAGGGCATCACCTACGCCCAGGAACAGGTGTGGACGCTGTTCGGGAACTTCCGGACTGCGGCCGCCGAGCTGAAGAGGGATGCTGGATACGCGGGCACCATCGGCGAGCTCCGCGACCGCCTCTACCTGCCGGTGGTGAGCCCCAAGACCGGCTGGCTGGAGGAGTGGATGTCTCCGGACAACCTCGGCGAGACCACCCACCGCCACCTCTCGCCGCTGATCAACCTCTTCCCCGGCGACCGGATCCGCCCCGACGGCTCCACGCCCGCCGACATCGTCAAGGGCGCCACCGCCCTGCTCACCGCACGTGGCATGGACAGCTTCGGCTGGGCCAACGCCTGGCGCTCGCTGTGCTGGGCGCGGCTGAAGGACGCCGACAAGGCCTACCAGCTCGTCGTCAGGAACCTCCGCCCGTCCAGCAACGGCAGCAACGGCACCTCACCCAACCTCTTCGACATCTACGAGGTCGAGCAGGGCCGGGGCATCTTCCAGATCGAGGCCAACTTCGGTACCCCGGCCGCGATCGCGGAGATGTTGCTGTACTCCCGCCCCGGTCATCTGGAGCTCCTGCCCGCCCTGCCCGCCGCCTGGGCCGCCTCCGGCAAGATCACCGGAGCGGGCGCGCGCGGAGGCTTCGTCGTGGACCTGAGCTGGCGCGACGGCCGGCCCACCGAGGCCCGGATCCGCAGCGTCGGCGGCCGTACGACGACCGTGGCGTACGGCGGCAAGACACGGACGATCACGCTGAAGCCCGGCGGGTCCGTCACCCTGAAGGACTTCGCGCGGTGACCGGCCGGATCGGGCGGCTCCTCGGCCTCGCCGCCGTCCTGCTCGCGACGGTCGCCTGCCAGACCGGGCCGGCCCAGGCGGCCGCGGCACGGCACGACGTCGTCACCTGGGGAGCCAGCGCCGACCAGCTGGGACAGGGCGCCGCCGACCGCGGCTACCGGCTGGTCGTGCACACCAGCGCCGCCGGCAGCGGTCTGCGGGTCCGCCTGTCCAACGCCTTCGGCGACCGGCCGCTGACCCTGGACAGCGTCTACGCCGGCCGGCAGCGCCAGGGCGCCGCCCTCGAACCGGGCAGCAACAGGCGGCTCACCTTCGACGGCGCCCGCACGGTCACCGTGCCGGCGGGCGCAACCGCCTGGAGCGACCCGCTGCCCGGCAGCCTGCCCGCCGGCAGCAACCTGGTCGTGAGCCTGCACAGCCCGGACGCGGCCGGTCCCGCCACCGGCCACGGCATGGCCATGCAGACCTCCTACGTCACCCAGGGCGACCACACGGCCGAGGAGAGCGGCGCCAACTGGACCGGGACCACCGGCTCCTGGTGGTACCTGGACTCGGTCTCCGTACGGCCGGCGAACCCGGCCACCGGGGCCGTCGTGGCGCTCGGCGACTCCATCACCGACGGCTGGGCGTCCACCAGCGACCTCAACCGCCGCTGGCCCGACTACCTCGCCCGCCGCCTCCAGAAGGCGGACACCGGGGTCGAGGGCGTGGCCGACGAAGGGATCTCCGGGAACCAGGTGCTCGCCGACGGCGCCGGGCAGGCGGCCCTGCACCGCCTGGACCGCGACGTCCTCAGCCAGCCCGGCGTCCGTACCGTCTTCCTCTTCGAGGGGGTCAACGACATCAAGGCCCACACCGGGGTCACCGCGGCCGGCCTGATCGCCGGGTACCGCGAGATCGTCCGGCGGGCGCACGCGGCCGGCAAGTGCGTGGTCGCCTCGACCGTCGGCCCGTTCGAGGGCTGGCCGGAGTGGGACACCGCGGGCGAGGCCGTACGCCAGGAGGTCAACCGGTTCATCCGCACCAGCGGGGAGTTCGACGCGACCGCCGACTTCGACCGGATCCTGCGCAGCCCCTACGACCAGGCGCGGATGCTGCCGTTCCTGGACGGCGGCGACCACATCCACCCCAACGACAAGGGAATGCAGGCCATGGCCGACTCCGTCGACCTGGCGAGTCTCGCCTGCACGCGCTGACCCACACGGCGCCCGATCACTCCTGGGCCGTCGGCTCAGGGGTGATCAGGCCCTCGCGGTAGGCGATCGCCACCGCTTCCGTACGGCTCGCCGCACCCACCTTGGCGAGGATGTTGGAGACGTGGACGCTCGCTGTCTTGCCGGTGATGAACAGGGCCTCGCCGATCTGCCGGTTGCTGCGGCCGAGCGCCAGCAGCCGCAGCACCTCCCGCTCCCGCGCGGTCAGCGGGGAGACCCGGACCTCCGGTGCCCCGCCCGGCAGCGCGCCCAGCCGCTCCAGCAACGGCCCGGCACCCAGCGCCACGGCTGTCTCCCGCGCCGCCCGCACCTGCTCCGCCGCCTCCGCGCGCCGGCCGCCGGCCGACAGCGCCTCGGCGTACCGGAACCGGACCCGGGCCAGCTCGTAGACGTCGTCGTGCGCGAACGCGGCCACCGTCTTCTCCCAGGCCGCCACGTCCGGCCCGGACACCGCACGGATCCGCTCCGCCTCCGCGCGCGCCAGCCAGGCCTGCCCCTCCGGACCCTGCCGGCCGGCCGAGGCCCGGGCCGACTCCACCAGTTCGCCGGCGAGGTCCCTCCAGCGGCCCTCGTCCCCGGTGCCACGCACCTCGGCCGCCCGGTCCGCGACCGCGGCCAGCGCCAGCGCGGCCAGCCGGACCGTCACGTAGGGCGGCCGCCCCGACTCGTCGGTCAGCGCCGTGACCGCGTCCCGCATCCGCGCCACCGCCTCCTCCGGGTCGCCGCGCAGCGCCGCCGCGTCGGTGAGCACGATGCCCCCGACGAGCCGGCCCATCCAGTCGAAGGGTTCCCCGAGCAGGGCCCGGCCCCGCTCCACGACATCCGGCTCGCCACGGGCCAGCGCCACGTACAGGGCGGGCCCCCTGGTGAAACCGGGCACCGGGTCGGCGCCGGCCGAGCGCACGCACTCGTCCCACTGCCCGAGCGTGTACAGCACCAGCAGCCGCAGATACCGCATCTCCGAGGCGTACGGCGAGGACAGCAGGCCCGAGCGCCGCGCCCGGTCGAGTCCCTCGGTGATCCACGGCAGGCACGCCTGGAACTCACCCGCCTCGAAGCATCCGATGGCCAGGGTGAACAGGGCCCGCATCTCCACCGGAGCGTCCCCGGCCGACCGGGCCAGCTCGCGGGCCTCCCGGAGCCGGGCCCGCCCCTCCAGGCTGTGCCGGCCGCCTTCGAGGCGGGCCAGTGAGATCAGCAGGTCGGCCCGGGCCGCGGTGGCGCCGATCCGCTCGGCGACCTCCAGAGCCTGCCGGGCCACCCGCAGCGCGGTGACGTCGTCGCCGATCTGGCGGGCCGCCACCACGTGGGTGGCCGCCGCCCACACCCAGGTCCGCGAGGGCGGATCCGCGGGGATCATCGCGAGCGCCTCGCTGCTGTAGGCGAACGCGGCGGCCAGGTTGTCGACGGTCATCAGGTTCCCGGCGAGTGTGTAGCGCACCCGGGCGGCGAGTTCGGGATCCGCGTCCTGTCCGGTGCCGGCCAGCGCGGACCGGGTCAGGGACACCGCCCGGTGCGCGTCACCGGCGTGCGCGGCCGCCGCCGAGGCCCGCAGCGTCAGGGTCACCCGGTCCAGCCCCTCACCGGTGGGCCGCTCCTCGCAGGGCACGGCCGGCCACAGGTCCAGCGCCGTCTCCAGCTGCCGCAGCTCCTCCGCGGGGGCACGCACCCGGCGGGCGTGGTCGGCCGCCTCCAGCGAGGCGGCCAGTGCCTCGGGCAGGTCGTGACTCTCCCGGTAGTGGTGGGCCCGCTCGGCCGCCGTGGCCGCGCCGCCCCCGCCCACTGCGAGCAGCCTGGCGAAGGTGCCGTGCAGCCGCGACCGCTGCCCCGGCAGCAGGTCGGCGTAGACCGCCTCCCGGGCGAGGGCGTGCCGGAAGGCGTAGGTGTCCCCGTCGCCCAGGACCAGGAGCCGGCGGCCGACGGCCTCGCGCAGCGCCGACTCCAGCTCCTCCTCCGGCAGCCCGACCGCGTCCCGCAGCAGCTCGTGCCCCACCCGGCGACCGGCGACCGCGGCGGTGCGCAGCACCTGCTGGGCCGTCTCCGGCAACTGTTCGACCCGGATGAGCAGCAGATCGGCGAGCCCGTCCGGCATGCCCTGCGTGGCGGCGGCGGCCACCAGCTCCTCGGTGTAGAAGGCGTTGCCCTCGGCCCGCTCGACGATGCCCCGCACGGCCGTGTCCGACAGCGGCCGGTCGGTCAGGGCCCGTACCAGCCGCGTCACCTCGGCGTCGGCGAGCGGCCGCAGCTCAAGGCGCTCCACGGCGGGCAGCCGCACCAGCTCGGCGAGGAGCGGCCGCAGCGGATGCCGGCGGTGCAGGTCGTCCGCGCGGTAGGAGGCCAGCACGGTGAGACCCCGGGCGATCCCGGCCCGGCTGAGCAGGAACCGCAACAGGTCCCGGGAGGACTGGTCGGCCCAGTGCAGGTCCTCCAGGACCAGCAGCAGCGGCGCGGTCGCGGCGAGATCCGCGAACAGGCCGACGACCCCCTCGAAGAGCCGCAGCCGGCCGTCCGCGTCCCGGGCGGAGTCCGACCCGGCCCCGAGCAGCCGGTCCACGGGGGGATGCGCGGAGACGACCGCGGCGAATCGGGCATCCGCGGCCAGCACCCCGAGGACCTCGGTGAAGGGCAGGTACGGCAGTCCCACGTCACCGAGATCGACGCAGTGTCCGGTGACGACGGTGGCCCCGGCCGCGGCCGCCCGGGCCGTCACCTCGTCCAGCAGCCGGGTCTTCCCCACCCCCGCGTCCCCGGCGACCAGCACGGCCTGCCCGCTGCTGCTCCCGGCACGAGCGACCACCGCGGCCAGACGAGCCAGTTCGTCGTCCCGCCCGATCAGCTCGGTGGTGGTGAACGATCTCTGCGACACGTGCCCCATCCTGGCACGCGGCGCCCCGCTCAACCCCGCAGTACCTGCGCCCAGTTCTCCGGCACCCGCTCCGCGGGACCCGGCACCGACTGGTCCGCGGGATGGCACTCCGGCGGCGCCAACTCCGGTCCGGCCTCGAACACTTCGTCCGTCTCGTAGTTCCAGAACCAGCCTTCGCCCGGCTCGTAGCTGCGGATGATCGGGTGCCCGGTGTCACGGAAGTGCGCCGTCGCGTGCTTCGCGGGCGAGTCGTCGCAGCACCCTATGTGCCCGCACTGCGCACACCGCCGCAGATGGAACCACCAACCCCCCGCCTTGTCGCACTCCACGCACCCGGCACCGCTCGGTGGAACGTTCGGGTCGATCGCGGTGTCGGCACTCATACCGTCTCCTCGGATGTTCGGGGGGTCTGTGTCTCGGTCACCTCTGCGGTCAGCGGAAGCAGTACCTGGAAACGGGTGTCCCCGGGCACCGACTCCACCCGCATGGTTCCGTGGTGCTTGTTCACGACGATCCGCCACGAGATGTCCAGACCGAGACCCGTACCCTGCCCGACGGGCTTCGTCGTGAAGAAGGGGTCGAAGATCCGGTCCTTGATCTCCGGCGCGATCCCGGCCCCGGTGTCCCGGAACTCGACCAGCAGCTGTTCGTGGTCGAGCGCGGTCCGCACCGTCAGCGTGCCCCGCCCGGCCCCGGCGCCGTCCTTCATCGCGCAGACGGCGTTGTCGACCAGGTTGGTCCACACCTGGTTGAGCTCGGCGGGGTAGGCGGGGACCGGCGGGACCGTACGGTCGTACTCCTTGACCACCTGGATGTCCTGCCCGATCTTCGCGGACAGCATCAGCAGCGTGCTGTCCAGGAGTTCGTGCACGTCCACGACCCGGTACGGCGCCCGGTCCAGCTGGCTGTACTGCTTGGCCGCGTCGACGAGGTTCGATATCCGGGTGGTGGAGTCGTCGATCTCGTTCATCAACAGCTCGGTCTCGATGGTGTAGTTGAGCCAGTGGATCGAGTTCGGCAGGATCTCCTCGTCCACGGCCGCCGCGACCTGGTCCAGCCAGTCGACGTCGAGTCCCGCCTGTACGAAGGTGGGCGCGACCTGCCAGCCGTTGTCGCAGCCGTGGTCCTCCAGCCAGTCGGTGAGCAGGTCCTCCCGGTCGGCCACCTCCAGCGGCGTGAGGGTCGGTGCCTTGGCGACCCGTTCGGCGGTGCGCTCCTGGATATCGATCAGGGCGGCCAACTGCTCGCGGGAGAAAGGGCTCTCGGCGATGACGGCGAGCTTGTGCCGCATCTTCGCCACCCGCTCGCGCAGCGTGGCGGTGGCCCGGACGGCCGCCGCGGCCGGGTTGTTCAGCTCGTGGGTGAGTCCGGCGGACAAGGAGCCGAGCGCCAGCAGCCGTTCGCGCTGCCCGATCGCCGCCTGGGTGTTCTTCGAACCGAAGAACAGGCCCTCCAGCAGATGCACGGCCATCGGGAACCAGTCCTGCATGATCTCCGCGAACGTGTCCGAGGGGAGCACGAAGAACCGTGTCGGCTCGGTCACCCGCATCGAGTTGTTGTACGCCTGCCGCACCCGGTCCCCGAGGTACGCCTGCATGGCACCCGCGTACACCCCGGGCTGCGAGGTCCGGGTGACCTCGACGTCGTCCCCGCCGACCTGCCGGGAGAGCACCACGGTGCCCTCGATCATCACGAAGAAACAGGTGGCCGGTTCGCCTTCCGTGTACACCGGACCGGGCTCGAACAGCTCCACCCGGCCCGCCGCGCACAGCCGCCCCAGCTGCTCCGGCTCCAGCTTCTCGAAGAGGAAGAGCGCGCCGACCTCCTGCGGACTGCACGGCATCAGCTGACCGCTCATGACTGCTCCAGGTAACGGTGGACGAGCATCACGGCCATGGCTCCTTCTCCGACGGCGGACGCGACCCGCTTGGCGGACTCGGCACGCGCGTCGCCCGCCACGAACACCCCGGGCACGCTGGTCTCCAGGTGGTACGGCGGCCGGTCCAGCTCCCAGGCAGTCGGCGGCCGTCCGTCGACGGTCAGGTCGGGGCCGGCCAGGATGAAGCCGCGTCGGTCGCGCAGCACGGTGTCGCCGAGCCAGTCGGTCAGCGGGGCCGCGCCGATGAACACGAACATCCACTGCGCTTCGACCGACTCGGTCTCCCCGCTCATTGAATGACGGAGCGTCAGCCGCTCCAGCCGGCCGGTCCCGTGCGCGGCGTCGACCACCGTGTGGCCGCGTACCGAGATGTTCGGGGCCTCGCTGATCTGCTGGATCAGGTAGTACGACATCGAGGCCGACAGGTCGGCGCCGCGCACCAGCAGCGTCACGGACTTGGCGAAACGGGACAGGTACATGGCCGCCTGGCCCGCCGAATTGGCGCCACCGACGATGTACACGTCCTGGCCCTGGCAGGAGGCGGCCTCGGTCAGCGCGGAACCGTAGAACACCCCGCAGCCGGTCAGGTTCAGGCAGCCCTCGGCCTCCAGCTGCCGGTACTGCACACCGGTCGCCAGGATCACACTGTGCGCCGCGATCGTGGAACCGTCCGCGAACCGCACCACCCGCGCGGCCCCGTTGACCTCCAGCGCGGTGACCTCGCGGGCGGTCAGCACCTCGGCGCCGAACTTGGCGGCCTGCCGCCGGGCCCGGTCGGTGAGCTGGGCTCCCGACACCCCGTCCGGGAAGCCCAGGTAGTTCTCGATCCGGGAACTCTGCCCGGCCTGCCCGCCGGTCGCCGCCCGCTCCACGAGCACGGTCCGCAGCCCCTCCGACGCCCCGTACACCGCCGAGCCGAGCCCGGCCGGCCCGCCGCCGATGACGATCAGGTCGTAGAAGTCCGCCGTCGGTGTGGTCGCGAGCCCCACCCGCGCCGCCAGTTCGGGTGCCTCCGGCTCGATCAGGGGTGTGCCGTCCGGCGTTATCACCAGCGGCAGCCGCTGTCCGTCGGCCCCGGCGGCCGCCAGCAGCCGCCGGCCCTCCGGCTCCTCGACCGAGTACCAGCGGTAGGGCACCTGGTTGCGGGCGAGGAACTCCCGCACGTCCGAGGACCTGGCCGACCAGCGGTGCCCGACGACCTTGGTGGCCGGCACCGGCTTGTACGCGCTGCACCGCCACGCGTCCAGCAGGTCGTCGAGGACCGGGTACAGCTTCTCCTCCGGCGGATCCCAGGGCTTGAGCAGATAGTGGTCCAGATCGACCACGTTGATCGCGTCGATCGCCGCGCTGGTGTCCGCGTACGCCGTCAGCAGCACGCGCCGTGCGCCCGGGTACACGTCCAGGGCCTGTTCCAGGAACTCGATGCCGTTCATCTGCGGCATCCGGTAGTCGGCCAGGATCACCGCCACCAGGTCGCCGCGCAGCTTCAGTTCCCGCAGCGCGTCCAGCGCCGACTCCCCGGACTCCGCGCGCACGATCCGGTACGACGCGCCGTAGCGGCGCCGCAGGTCGCGGGCGACGGCACGGGAGACCCCCGGGTCGTCGTCCACGGTCATGATGACGGTCCGTGCTGCGTCGGCAGCCTGTGCCATACGTCTCCCACCCCGAGCCGTTGGTTCGTCGGTACGGCGGGCCCTCCGGGGGGAGCGCTGCCACCGCACCCGTCCATCGTATGTTCGATCGCCCGCCTCCGCTCTGGTACGCCGGTGCACAGCGGGCACCCGTCAGTGCGGAAGACTGCTCACGCAGACGCGGAACCGACGAGGAGGCCGGTGCATGACACGCCCGATCACGGCAGGGGTCGACGGTACGGAGGAGAGCCTCGCCGCTCTGGACTGGGCGGCCCGGGAGGCGGTGCGGCGCGGTCTGCCGCTACGGGTGGTGCACGCCTGGCGCCACGAGGAGCAGGAGGGGCTGGGCGGCGACCGGGAGACCCAGCGCGGCTGGGTGTCGGACGGGGTGACCGAGTCGGTGCGGACCGTCACCGGGCGGTATCCGGAGCTCGAGGTGAGCGTGGACGTCCTGGAGGGCGCGGCGGTCGAGGTGCTGGTCGAGGCGGCGGCGGGGGCCGAGCTGCTGGCCCTGGGCTCGCGCGGGCACGGTCCGGTCGTCGGGTTCCTGCTGGGTTCGGTGGGCCAGCAGGTGATCGCGGAGGCCGCCCGGCCCGTCGTCCTGGTGCGCGCCGGGGACCGGGTCGCGACCGAGGCCGCCGGGCGGGAGATCGTCGTGGGCCAGCAGGGCGGCCCCGAGGACAGTGCGGACGCGCTGGAGTTCGCGTTCGGGACGGCGGCGGCCCGGGGCGCGACGGTCCTGGTGGTCAGGGCCTGGACCCTGCCGCCGGTCTTCGCCTACAGCCCGGGCTCGCTGAAGCTGCTGGACGAGACCGGCGGTCTGGAGCCCTACGAGAAGAAGGCCCTGTCCGAGGCGGTGCGGCCGTTGCGGGAGCGGTTCCCGGACGTACCGGTGGCCGAGCACGTGGAGATGGGCAGCGCGGGCCAGGTGCTCCTGTCGGTGGCCGGACGGGCCCAGTTGATGGTCGTCGGCCGGCGCGCCCACCGCACGGCGGTCGGCGCCCGCATCGGCTCGGTCGCGCACGGGGTGCTGCACCACGCCGACTGCCCGGTGGCCGTGGTGCCGCACGACCGGGTCATTCCGGAGTGACCGGCTCCAGGGTCTCCCGCGCCTTGGGCAGCACGTTCGCGATGTAGTCCTCGACCGCGCTGTCCAGGCCTATGTCGTGCTGCGCCCGCTCCGACAGGTACCAGCGGTGTTCGAGCAGCTCGTGGTAGATCTCGGCCGGGTCCATGGACCCGCGCAGCTCCGGCGGCACGGCCCGCACGGTGGGGCGGAAGACGTCCCGCACCCACCGGTGGGCCAGTACCTCGGGCCGGGCGGCGAGGGGGTCGCCGGGCGCGTAGTCGTCCTGGGTGGCCATCCAGCTCTCCAGGTCGTTCAGCAGCCGCCTGGCCTGGTTCTCCTCGGCGTCCAGGCCGGTCAGCCGCAGCAGCTGGCGCTGGTGGTGCCCGGCGTCGACGACCTTGGGCACGAAGGTGACGCTGTCGCCGTTGGAGGAGTGCTCGATCTGCATCTCGGCCACGTCGAAACCCAGCTCGTTGAGCCGCCGGATCCGGCGCTCGATGTAGTGGTACTTGCCGGCCGGGTACACCGAGGTGCGGGTCAGTTCCTGCCACAGCTCGCCGTACCGGGTGCAGATCTCGAACCCGAACTCGACCGGGTCCAGCGACGGGTGCAGCGCCCCCGACGCCTCCAGGTCGAGCAGCTCGCCGCTGATGTTGACCCGGGCCAGGTCGAGGTCGTACTCCCGCTGGCCGTTGCTGAGCTGCGGATGCAGGTCGCCGGTCTCGGCGTCCACCAGGTAGGCCGCGTAGGCGCCCGCGTCCCGCCGGAACAGCGTGTTGGACAGCGAGCAGTCGCCCCAGGCGAAGCCGGCCAGGTGCAGCCGTACGAGCAGCACGGCGAGGGCGTCCATGAGGCGGTGCATGGTGGCCGGCCGCATGGTCGTCTCGAACATGGACCGGTACGGCATCGAGCCGCCCAGGTGACGGGTGACCAGCACCGACTCCAGCGGCCCACCCGCCGTGTCGGTACGTCCGGTGATCACCGCGAGCGGGTCGACCGCGGGGATGGTGAGCCGGTCCAGATCGCGCAGCAGCTCGTACTCGCGCAGCGCCGGGCGCTCCGCCAGCTCCTTGACGGCGATGACCTCGTCACCGGCCCGGGCGTAGCGCACCACGTGCCGTGAGATGCCGCGGGGGAGCGGTACGAGGTACTCCTCGGGCCACTCCTCCAGCGGGACGTCCCAGGGGAGTTCCAGCAGGAGCGCGGGGTGCTCCGGGTTGGTGGCGCTGATCTGCAAAGCCATGGCCCGACTTTAGACGGCGCGTTCGCGGGCCAGCCGGGCGGCCGCCTCGATGGATCCCCGGTGCACGGGGCCGTGCCCGGGCAGCAGTACGTCGCCGTCGAGCGTTTCGATGACGCCGAGCGAGTCCACCGCCCGGGAGCGCTCATGGTGGAACATGTCGGGCAGCAGCTGCGGGCCGGTGAGACGCGCGGTGGCGTGGCCGCTGACCAGGGCGTCGCCGGAGATGACGATCCCGGCGTCGGGCAGGTGGTAGACGGTGTGCCCGTCGGTGTGGCCGGGCGTGTGCACCGGGACGGGGCGGCCGGGCAGGTCCAGCGGGCCGTCGGTGACCGGGAACGCCTCGGGCGCCGTCACCGGGTGCTGCTCGGTGCCGCCGACCCGCAGGACGTGCACCAGCCACGGCACCACACCCGGCCGCCAGGCGTTCTTCAGCACCGCCCCCACCGAGACCTGCTGGAGGAAGTCCCGCCGCGCGTGCGGCACTTCGGCCTCGTGCAGGTAGACCTGGGTGCCGTGGGTGTCGCGCAGGTACTCGGCCGACCCGAGGTGGTCGTTGTGCGCGTGGGTGATCAGGACGGCCGCGACCGCCTCCGGTGAACTGCCCACCTCCGCCAGGGAGCCGAGCAGCCCCGGCCGGTCACCGGGGTAGCCGGTGTCCACCAGGGTGACGGCGTCGCCGTCCTTGAGGATCACCCAGTTGGTGTGCTGTCCGTGCACCAGGTAGATGCCCTTGCCGACTTCGTGTACCTCTGCGCGCATGATCTCTCCGACGTTCCCGCAGCATCCTGACCGAACCGGAGGACAGCCAACCAGACGAGGCTGGGTGACCGCCGACGGGGACCCTGGTCACCGCACCCCGTGCGGCCGGAACTGGATGCTGATGCGCGGACCGACGGCCCGCGCGGTCTTCGGTACGCAGTGCTCCCACGTCCGCTGGCAGGAGCCGCCCATCACGATCAGGTCGCCGTGGCCCAGCGGGCGCCGGACCGAGGGACCGCCGCGCATCGGGCGCAGCAGCAGGTCGCGTGGGGCGCCCACGGAGAGGATCGCGACCATGGTGTCCTCCCGTGAACCCCGGCCGATCCGGTCGCCGTGCCAGGCGACGCTGTCCCGGCCGTCGCGGTAGTAGCAGAGTCCCGCCGTGCTGAACGGCTCGCCCAGCTCGTCGGCGTAGTGGCGGGTGAGCGCCGTGCGGGCCTCGGCGAGGACGGGGTGCGGGAGCGGGTCGGCGGAGCCGTAAAAGGCGAGCAGCCGCGGTACGTCCACGACGCTGTCGTACATCGTGCGGCGCTCGGCGTGCCAGGGGACGTCCGCCGCCAGCCGTTCGAACAGGGCGTCGGCGCCGCTCAGCCAGCCGGGCAGCACGTCGATCCAGGCGCCGGAGCCCAGCTCGGTGCGGCCGACGCCGTCGAGGGTGTTGAGCCGCAGCTCGTCGGTCTGGTCGAACAGGGAGCCCTGGAGGTGCGTGGCCATGGAGCCAGCGTACTCCTTAATCGAAAGTGTGTTCCCATTCGATCTTGCGGTCTCGCGCGACCTCCGGCCGAGGTCTTTCGATACGTTCATGTATCGGATACGTTCCTGTATCGAACGGAGGTCGGGACATGGATGCCGACGGCGCGACCAGGCGGGTCACCCGGCGCCGGGTCCGGACCCGGGCCCGGCTGCTCGACGCCGCGTTCACCGTGTTCGCGGCCAAGGGGTTCGGGCGCGTCTCCATCGAGGAGGTCTGCGAGGCCGCCGGGTTCAGCAGAGGCGCCTTCTACTCCAACTTCGCCACCCTCGACGAGCTGTTCTTCGCCCTCTACCGGGACCGCGCCGACCTCATCGCCCGGCAGGTCGCCGACGCCCTCGCCCTGGACCGCCCGGACCTGGACGTGGCGGCCTCCGTGGACCGGGTCACCGACGTGCTGCTCCTCGACGTGGACTGGCTGCTGGTGAAGACCGACTTCCTGGTGCACGCCGCCCGGGACCCGGCCGTCGCCGAGGCGCTCCTGGACCACCGCGCCCGGCTGCGGCAGGCCGTCGCCGACCGGCTCTTCCGGGCCGGCGGCCACACCCCGGTCCCCGCCGTGCTCGGCGGCGTCGACGGCGCCGCCCACGCCGTGGTCGCCGCGTACGACGGCGTGAGCACCCAACTGCTCCTCGACAAGGACGTCGACCGGGCCAGGGCCTGGCTCAAGCAACTGCTCACCGCGCTGCTGACCGACGGCAGCACCCACCCCGTATGAGAAAGGCAACGGTCGCCATGGACGCGGACGTCATCGTCGTCGGAGCGGGCCTCGCCGGCCTGGTCGCGGCGCACGAACTCACCAGCACGGGCCGCCGGGTCGCCCTGGTCGACCAGGAGAACGCGGCCAACCTCGGCGGCCAGGCGTTCTGGTCCTTCGGCGGGCTCTTCCTCGTCGACTCGCCCGAGCAGCGCCGCCTCGGCATCAAGGACTCCCTCGACCTGGCCTGGAACGACTGGCGGGGCAGCGCCCAGTTCGACCGCGAGGACGACGAGGACTCCTGGGCGGTGCGCTGGGCGCGGGCCTACGTGGAGTTCGCGGCCGGGGAGAAGCGGCCCTGGCTGCAGAGCCACGGCATCAGCCTGCTGCCGACCGTCGGCTGGGCCGAACGCGGCGACCTGCGCGCGACCGGGCACGGCAACTCGGTACCCCGCTTCCACATCGCCTGGGGCACCGGAACCGGCGTCGTCGAACCCTTCGTCCGGTACGCCAGGCAGGCCGCCCGCGACGGACTGCTCACCTTCCACCACCGCCACCGGGTGGACGGACTCGTCGTCGAGGACGGCGCGGCACGCGGCGTGCGCGGCACGGTCCTCGCCCCCGACGACTCGCCGCGCGGTGTCGCCTCCGGCCGTGACCGGATCGGCGACTTCGAACTCACCGCCCAGGCCGTCGTCGTCACCACCGGAGGCATCGGCGCCAACCACGACATCGTCCGCCGCTACTGGCCCGAGCGCCTCGGCACACCCCCGGCCGAGATGGTCACCGGCGTCCCCGCCTACGTGGACGGCCGCATGCTCGACATCAGCGCCGAGGCAGGCGTCCGCCTGGTCAACCGCGACCGCATGTGGCACTACACCGAGGGCATCCAGAACTGGAACCCCGTCTGGCCGGGCCACGGCATCCGCATCCTGCCCGGCCCGTCCTCGATCTGGCTGGACGCCCTCGGCCGCCGGCTCCCCGACCCCTGCCTGCCGGGATACGACACCCTCAGCACCCTGAAGTACCTGCGCACCACCGAGGACATCGCGGGACACGACCACTCCTGGTTCGTCCTCACCCGGAAGATCATCGAGAAGGAGTTCGCGCTCTCCGGCTCCGAGCAGAACCCGGACATCACCGCCAAGGACCGCAAGGCCGTGCTGCGCGACCGGCTGCTCGGCAAGGGCGCCCCGGGCCCGGTGCAGGCCTTCGTCGACAAGGGCGCGGACTTCGTGACCGCGAACTCCCTGGAGCAGCTCGTCGAGAAGATGAACGGGCTCACCGGCAAGGCGCTCCTGGACGCGGCCGAGGTGCGCCGCCAGATCGTCGCCCGCGACCTGCAGATCGGCAACTCCTACAGCAAGGACTCCCAGATCCAGGGCATCCACAACGCCCGCCGCTACATCGGCGACCGCCTCGGCCGGGTCGCCTCCCCGCACCGCATCCTCGACCCGGCCGCCGGACCGCTGATCGGCGTCAGGATGCACGTCCTGACGCGCAAGACCCTCGGCGGCATCCAGACCGACCTGGAATCCCGCGCCCTGGGCGCCGACGGGCAGCCGATCGAGGGGCTCTACGCGGCCGGCGAGGTGGCCGGCTTCGGCGGCGGCGGCGTGCACGGCTACAACGCGCTGGAGGGCACCTTCCTCGGCGGCTGCCTGTTCTCGGGCCGCGCGGCGGGCCGCGCGGCAGCCAGGCAGACCGCCTAGGGTCTGTCCGGCGGGTCGGGTCGCGAGAGGCCGACGGCGCCTCGTCGCCGCCGGTGAGCGGGGTCTGGTGCGTCCGCCGCACGGTCCGCCGGACAGGCCCTACGCGGACAGGAGCCGTGCCAGTACCGTGGCGTGGCTCTCGTCCGGGGACTTGGACGCGGTGAGCAGGGTCACCCGGCCCCTGCTCGCCGACTCCCGCAGGCCGTCGAGGAGTCCGGCCGCCTCGGGGGCGGCCAGCTCCGCCTCGTAGCGGCGGGTGAACTCCTCGTAGGAACCGCCGTCGTGGAACCACCGGCGCAGCTCGTTCGAGGGCGTCAGTGCCTTGGGCCACTCGTCCACGTGTGCGTCCGCCTTCGCCATCCCGCGCGGCCACAGCCGGTCCACCAGGACCCGCACCCCGTCGTCCGGCTCGGGACTCTCATAGATCCTGCGGACACGCACACTCACGGTCGGGCGCCCCTCGGCTCGGTGACGGTCCCGCGAGGGTAGCGGCGGGTCCGCCCCACCGGCTGCCGACGCGACGCGGCTTGACCAGAATGAGGGGGAAACACGGACGCCCGCGCGCCTAGTCTGTGGGCCACTGATCATCGGCCACCGTCCGAAGGAGCGCTTGTGCAGGTGCAGGGTGCAAGCAGACGTACCGCAGTCCTCCGCCGCGAGGCGGTCCTCGCCACCGTCCCGGTCGCCGTGGCGGCTCTGCTCGCCGCCGCCGGCACGGCCTCGGCGAGCACGGCAGGCGCCGCGGGCGCGGGCGACCCCTACTTCCCGCTCAGCGGCAACGGCGGCTACCACGTCGGCCACTACGACCTGACGCTGCGCTACGACACCTCCTCCCGCCATCTGGACGGCAAGGCCGTCCTCACGGCCCGCGCCACCCAGAAGCTCACCCGCTTCGACCTGGACCTCAGCGGCCTGAAGGTCACCCGGGTCACCGTCGACGGCCGGACCGCCCGATTCAGCCGCAGCGGGCAGGAACTGGTCGTCACGCCGTCGCGCCCGCTCGCCAAGGGCCGTCAGTTCCGGGTCGCGGTCGCCTACAACGGCACCCCGAAGCAGGTCACCGACCCCGACGGCTCGCCGGACGGCTGGATCCGCACCGACGACGGCGCGTTCGTCGCCGGCGAGCCGCAGGGCGCGATGACCTGGTTCCCGGCGAACAGCCACCCCAAGGACAAGTCGTCGTACGACTTCACGATCACCGTCCCCAAGGGGCGCACCGCCGTCGCCAACGGAGTCCTTCTCGGGCAGCACACCTCGGGCGGCCGCACCACCTTCCGCTGGCGGCAGAGCGAGCCGATGGCCGCCTACCTGGCCACCGCCACTGTCGGGAACTTCAAGGTGCAGCAGTACACCACCCGCGACGGGATCAAGGTGTACAACGCGGTCGACCCGCGCGAGGGGAGCGGGTCCGCGGCCGTGCTGAAGAAGCTGCCGTCGGTCCTGGAGTGGGAGAGCAGGCTGTTCGGGCCCTATCCGTTCCGCTCGGCCGGGGCGATCGTCGACCACGCGCCGAACGTCGGCTACGCCCTGGAGACGCAGGGCCGGCCGATCTACGACTCCGCGCCCGACCTCGACACGCTGGTGCACGAGAACGCCCACCAGTGGTTCGGTGACTCCGTCTCGCTCACCTCCTGGAAGGACATATGGCTCAACGAGGGCTTCGCGACCTACGCGGAGTGGCTCTACGAGGAGCAGCACGGGGGCGACAGCGCGCAGAAGACCTTCGACGCGCTGTACGCCAAGCCGGCGAGCAACGAGTTGTGGGCGTATCCGCCGGCCGACCCGGGCAGTGGCGCGAACATCTTCGGCACGCCGGTGTACGCGCGGGGCGCGATGGCGCTGCACGAGCTGCGCAAGGCCGTGGGGGACGCGGTGTTCTTCCGGATTCTCCGGGTCTGGGCGAGTGGGCATCGGTACGGGCACGGGACCACCGCGGAGTTTGTGAAGCTCGCGCAGGGGCAGTCGGGCAAGGATCTCGGGTCCTTGTTCCAGACGTGGTTGTACAAGAAGGGCAAGCCGTAGGGAATTGAGTGCGGGCCGGCAGGAGGCTTGTCGCGCAGTTCCTCCCCCAGCCTTCGGCCGGGGGTACCCCCAGCGCCCCTTCGGCGCGCTTCCACCAACGGGGATCTGAAGCTGACGAGTTTCTTACAATTTTCGGCCAGAGTCGGTCTCATGATCCATCGCAGAACAGCTGTCGCCCTCCTCGCCTCCCCCCTCCTGCTCTCGGGCTGCGGGGGCGGCGCCGAGGCCGCGCCGAGCCGGTCGGACGACGACCGGCCGGCACGGGCGGCGGCTGCCCCCGCATCCGAGAGCAGCAGCCCGCGGCCCACCGGCATACCGGGCCTGGGTCCGCGGACCGCGGCGGCGATACCCGAGCGGGCCGAACAGGTCGTCGTCGCCCGGGGGCGGGGCAGGAACTCGCCCGTCTCCAGCGTCGTCCTGTACGAGCGCGACGACGACGTCTGGCAGCCCGGCGCCACCTGGCCCGCACACAACGGCAAGGACGGCTGGAGCGAGCACCACATGGCCGGGGACCTGCGCTCGCCCGTCGGCGTGTACGGGCTCACCGACGCCGGAGGCCTGCTCGCCGACCCGGGCAGCAGGCTGCCGTACGACCACGGGTGGGGCTTCCGCTCACCCGGCACCGGCTTCGAGGGCGAGCCGCTGGAAGGCTCCTTCGACTACGTCGTCGCCATCAACTACAACCGGCAGCCCGGCACTTCGCCCCTCGACTGGACCCGCCCCATGGGAGCCGGGCGCGGCGGCGGTGTCTGGCTGCACGTGGACCACGGCGGTCCGACGCACGCCTGTGTCAGCGTCGCCAAGGCGCACATGAGGCAGCTGCTGCGCACCCTGGACCCGGACCGGCATCCGGTCGTCGTCATGGGGTACGCCGACTGGCTCGCCCGGTAGCCGCCGGAAGACCGCTTAGGATCCGAACCTGTGTGCGCACATGTGCTGGTCGCCGAGGACGACGAGATGCAGGCCGAGCTGATCCGGCGCTCCCTGCTGGCCGAGGGCCATACCGCGACGGTCGTCCACGACGGCGCCGCCGCGCTGGACGCGGCCCGGCGGCTCGGGCCCGACCTGGTCGTCCTCGACCTGATGCTCCCGGTGATCGACGGTTTCGGCGTCTGCCGGGTGCTGCGCGGCGGCGACCCGGAGATCCCGGTGCTGATGCTCACCGCCCGGGCCGAGGAGGACGACGTGCTGCTCGGCCTGGAGCTGGGTGCCGACGACTACATGACCAAGCCGTACAGCCCGCGTGAGCTGATGGCCCGGATCCGGACGGTACTGCGGCGCAGCGGGCGCGTCACGGCGGTGCGGGAGGAACCGGCGGTGACCGCGGCCGGGATCAGTGTGGATCCGGTGCGGCACGAGGTGCGCTGCGACGGGGCGCCGGTGGAGGTGACCCCGGCCGAGTTCCAGATCCTGCTCGCCATGGCCGGGGAGCCCGACCGGGTGTTCACCCGGCGGCAGCTGCTCCAGTGCACCCGCGGCTTCGACCGGGCCTCGACCGAACGGGCCGTCGACGTCCACGTGATGAACCTGCGCCGGAAGATCGAGGCCGACCCCCGGCGGCCGCGACGGCTGCTGACCGTGTTCGGCGTCGGCTACAAGCTGAGCGGCGGCCGGCCGTGAGAACCCGGATACCCTGGCGCAAGCGGCTGCTGGTCCGGCTGCTGTTCGCCTCGGTGCTGATCGCCGCGTGCTCGGTGGCCGCCACCGCCTGGCTCGCGGTGACGACCACCACCAGCGCGCTGGAAGAGGAGCAGGGCCAGGACCTCGCGGCCGACAACAAGATCCTCGCCCAGCTCAGCGGGTACGCGGCGGACCACTCCGACTGGAGCGGGGTGCAGCGCACGGTCCGTACGCTGGCCGTGCAGACCGGCCGCAGGATCGCGCTGACCACCGCCGACCGCACGCTGATCGCCGACTCGGCGGCACGGGGCACCGGGCTGCCGCCCCGGCCGGCCGCCGCCATCGACCCCCTGCACACCGACACCTACACCGAGTCCGGCGCGCAGCTCAGCGGTATCGACCCGCGGGTGGTCGGCCCGTACCGGCTCACGGCGAAGGAACGCGGAGAGCTGGACACGGTGGCGGACAAGGAGCGGGCCTGCTACAACGCCTACGGCATCCGCACCACCGTCGCCCGTACGCCCAGCGGGCGGCCCTACCTCGTCGACGACGACGGCACGGACGCCTCGGCGTTCCGCTCGGTCGGCTGCGGCGGGCTGGGCGATCCCCTCATGGCGATGAAGAAGGGGTTCCTCGGTGTCACCCGCACCGAGACGAAGGCCCTCGCCACGCTGACGGACCTGGTCCGCCCTTGTCTGCAGGCCAAGGACCTGGACATCGCCGGACAGCTGTACCTCACCTTCGACCAGACCGGACGCAACCCGGTCACCGGCGGTTTCGTCGTCACCACCAGGAAGGCCAGGCGTGACCAGGCGCACACGGACCAGGTCGCGAAGAACTGCGTCACCAGCGCGCGCCGCACCCAACTGGAGCCGTACGCCGCCCCGCCGGCCGAACTCTTCCTCGGCCTGGGCGACCAGACCGTGCCCCGGTTCGACATGTCCCGGACCAACAAGGCGAAGATCGTCGGCGCGGCCGGGCTGGTCCTGGCCTTCACGGTCGCCGTCACCGCCGTGATCGCCACCCGGCTGGTCCGGCCGCTGCGCGCGCTGACCGTCACGGTACGCCAGCCGCCCGAACTGCACGCGCGGGCGCCGGTGCGGACCCGGGACGAGACCGGGCTGCTGGCCGAGGCGTTCAACGACCTCACCGAACGCCGGGAACGCCTGGAGGAGCAGCGCAAGGCGATGGTCAGCGACATCGCCCATGAGCTGCGCAGCCCGCTCACCAACATCCGGGGCTGGCTGGAGGTCACCCGGGACGGCGTGGTCGACCCCGACCCGGCGCTGCTGGCCTCGCTGCACGAGGAGGCGCTGCTGCTCCAGCGGATCATCGACGACCTCCAGGACCTCGCGGCCGCCGACGCCGGCACCCTGCGCATGCACCGCGAACCGGTCGGCGCCGCCGACCTGTTCGACCAGGTCGCCGCCGCCCACCGGGTGGCCGCGGACGCGGCCGGGGTCACCCTGCTGACCGATGCCGACAGCACGGCCTGGCTCGACGCCGACCCGGTGCGGATGCGCCAGGCGCTGGGCAACCTGGTCTCCAACGCGATCCGGCACACCCCCGCCGACGGCACGGTGACGCTGGCCGCCCGCCGGGCCGGCGACGAGGTCCGGCTCACCGTCACCGACACCGGCAAGGGCATCGCCCCCGCGGATCTGCCGCACGTCTTCGAGCGGTTCTGGCGCGCCGAGAAGTCCCGCAGCCGCCGGACCGGCGGCAGCGGGCTCGGGCTGCCGATCGTGCGTCATCTGGTCGCCGCCCACGACGGGACCGTCGAGGCCGCGAGCGAGCCGGGCAAGGGAGCCGAGTTCACCCTGCGGCTGCCGGCCGCCCCGGTACCGGCCGACGTCAGCTGAACCGGCGCGCGGCCCGCTGCCTGCGCCGGGCCAGCAGCCGGCGCTCCGCCTCGGTCGTACCGCCCCAGATGCCTACGGTCTGCCCGGTGTCCATCGCCCAGTCCAGGCACGGTTCCTGGACCGGACAACGCTCACAGACGGCCTTCGCGCGCCGCGTCTGGTACAGCGAAGGTCCGGTGGTGCCGATCGGGAAGAAGAGGTCGGGGTCCTCCTCGCGGCACTCGGCGTGGTCTCGCCAGTCGTCCATCGAAGTCACCTGCGATCCAAGTCGACTCTGCCGTTTCGTATGCGTGCTCCGGTCCGGGTCACCGGAGCGGGCGCCGTCGAAACGGCCAAGTCCCGGGAAAATCGCGGGCGGTCACTGCTCGCGCAGGCCCCAGGGCGAGCCGTACTCGGTCAGCAGGTCGAGGAACGGGCGGGCCGGGAACGCCTCCGGACCGAGGACGCCCGAGCCCGACCACGCGCCGGTGGCCAGGAGTTCGAGGGCGACGACCGGGTTGAGGGCCGTCTGCCACACCACGGCCTGACTACCGTACTCCGTCATGGACCACTCGTTGTCGACAACGTGGTAGAGATACACCTCGCGCGGCTGCCCGTCCTTGACGCCGCGCACCCAGGTGCCCGCACAGGTCCTGCCGCGCATCCGGTCGCCCAGCGTCGCCGGGTCGGGCAGCGAGGCGGCGACCACGTCCCGCGGCGAGACCGCGACCGGGCCGTCGGCGCCCGGCACGGTCACCGGCGCGGTGCTGTCGAGGCCGAGCAGGTGCAGCGTCTTCAGCGTGTCGATGAACTCGCGGCCGAGCCCGTACTTGAAGGTGACCCGCCGCGCGTTCACCCAGCGGGGCACGAGCAGGACCTCCTCGTGCTCGACGTTGACGCACTCCACCGGTCCGATGCCCTCCGGGAAGTCGAACACCTCCGGCTCGCTGAACGGGGCGGTGGTGAACCAGCCACGCTCCTTCTCGTACACGACGGGCGGGTTGAGGCACTCCTCGATCGTGGTCCAGATACTGAACGAGGGCGCGAAGGCGTAGCCGTCCACGGTCAGGTCCGCACCGTCGCGGATGCCGATCTCCTCGATCTCGTCGAAGAGTTCGTCGGCCGCGTACCGCGCGAACACGTCCGAGAGCCCCGGCTCCACACCCATCCCGACCAGCGCCAGCGCGCCGGCCTTCGCCCACTCACCGGCCCGCGCGAACTGCTCGTCGCCCAGCTTCACCCCGCACTCCTCGTAGGGCCGCTCGGCGTGCGGCCGGGACAGCGACATCGCCATGTCGAGGTAGCCGACACCGGCCGCGCGGGCGGCCCGGAACAGCGGCATCACGAAGCGCGGGTCGGTGGCGTTGAGCAGCACGTCGCAGCCGTGCCGGGCCAGCAGGCCGGCCACGGCCCTCTCGTCACCGGCGTCGACCCGCTCGGCGAGGAACCGGTCGTCGCCGACGGCGGCCACGGCCGCCTCGGCGCGGGCCGGGTCGTAGTCGGCGACCACCATCACCTCGAAGAACGGACGGCGGGCCGCGATCCGGGTGACGGCGGTGCCCACACCTCCGGCTCCCACGAGCAGTACACGCATGGCCAAATCTCCTTCTCGAACAGAACACGGGGTCGGGTACGGGGCGCCTTGGCCGGAATCAAACGCCCGGCCGTCGCATAAGGTCAATGGCGTTGGCATAAGAACGGACAAGGGAGAGCGCGGTGCCCAAACAGGTCGTGCCGGAGGACAGGAGGCGCAGGCGCCGCCCGACCCGCGGCGGCACCGTGCTGTCCGAGCGGCTGATCGTCGACACCGCCCTGCGGCTGCTGCGCGAGCACGGCAGCGCGGGTCTCACCGCCCGCCGTCTGGGCCTCGCCCTCGACTGCGACCCGAGCACCCTCTACCGCTACTTCCGGGGCATGGACGAGCTGACCCTGGCCATCGGCGACGCCCTCATCGGTGAGGCGCTGGCCGGCTGGGCACCGACGGGGGAGTGGCGCACGGACCTGCGCGCGATCGGCCTGCGCATCCACGCGCGGTACGTGTCCCATCCGCAGGCGGCCCTGCTGACGGCGAACCGGGTGACGGGCCGGGCGCAGGAGCTGGCGGCGGACGAGGCGATCCTCGACGTCCTGCGCACGGCGGGCTTCTCGCTGCCGGAGACGGTCCGCGTCTACCACGCCTTCATCGACCAGACCCTGGCCTTCGCGGCCCTGGACGCGGCCTCGCTGACCCTGCCGGCGGACTCCCAGCGGGCGGACGAGGCCAAGTGGCAGTCGACCTATGCCCAGGTGTCGCCCACGACGCACCCGCGCATCGCGGAAGCGGCCCCCCTTCTGGCGAAACGCATGGTGACCAGTGCCTATCCGACAGCACTGGAGATGCTCCTGGTGAGTGCAGAGCCCCGTCAGGGGCGCGGGGACTCGCGCAAGCGGCCCCCACGCACCCGCAGCCGCCGTCCGGTGAACTGACCCGCTACGGCCGGCGCAACGCACCCCTCGCCGTCCTCACCACCGCCTCCGCCACCGCCCCCAGCGCCGGCGAGTCCAGCTTCCACTGCTGCCAGTACAACGGCGTGTCCACCCACAGCCTCGGCCCCGCGAGCCGCACCAGTCGCCCCTCCCGCAACCGCGGCTCCGCCTGCGCCCGCGGCACCATCCCCCACCCCAGCCCGGCCGTCACCGCCTCCACGAACCCCTCCGAGGTGGGCACGTAATGCCGGAGCGAACTGGCCCCGTCCCGGCCCAGCCGTCGCAGGAACGCGTCCTGGAAGTCGTCCACCCGGTCGAACACGATCACCGGTGCCGCGGCCAGGGCGTCCGGCAGCGGCCCGGTGAGGTGCGCCGCCGCGAACACCGGGGCGGCCACCGGCAGGTACCGCATCCGTCCCAGCGCCCGCACGGAGCAGCCGGGCACCGCGTCCGGCGACGAGGTCACCGCCGCCATCACCAGCCCCTCCCGCAGCAGCGCGGCCGTGTGCTCCTCGTCCTCCCGGCGCAGTTCCACGAAGACGTCGGGAAGACCGGTCAACGCCTCCAGGAACCATGTCGCCAGCGAGTCCGCGTTGACCGCGACCGACACCCGGGTCGGCTCCCCGGCGCCGCTCATGCCCAGTTCGCCGCGCGCGTCGCGTTCCAGCCGGGCCAGCTGCCGGGCGAACCGCACCAGTACCTCGCCCGACTCGGTCGGCCGCACCGGCTTGGTGCGCTGGAGCAGGACCCGTCCCGTCCGCTGCTCCAGCGCCTTCACCCGCTGACTGACCGCCGACGGTGTCACGTGCAGGGCCACGGCCGCCGCGTCGAACGTCCCCTCGTCCACCACCGCCAGCAGCGTCCGCACCTGGTCGAGAGGTAGTTCCACCGTTCCGCTCCCGTCTGCAGTCGCGCTAAGGGTACGTAAGAATCTTTAGCTGTACGTACGGAGATCGCCTTCCTACCGTCGAGGACATGTCCAGCACTCTCGCCGCCGCTGCCGCCGGTTTCGGCAGCGGCCTCTCGCTCATCGTCGCCATCGGCGCCCAGAACGCCTTCGTCCTGCGCCAGGGGGTCCGCCGGGACGCGGTCCTGGTCGTCGTCGGCATCTGTGCCCTGTCCGACGCCGCCCTCATCGCCCTCGGCGTCGGCGGGGTGGGCGCGCTGGTGGTGGCGTGGCCGGGCGCGGTGCGGGCGGTCGGCCTGGTCGGCGGTGCCTTCCTGCTCTGCTACGGCGTCCTGGCCGCCCGCCGGGTTCTGCGGCCCGGCACCGGTGGTCTGCGCACCGAGGGCGAGACGGCCGGGTCCCGGCGCCGGGCCGTGCTCACCTGCCTCGCCATGACCTGGCTGAACCCGCATGTCTACCTGGACACCGTGTTCCTGCTCGGCTCCCTCGCCGCCGACCGGGGCGACCTGCGCTGGACCTTCGGTCTGGGCGCCGCCCTGGCGAGCCTGTGCTGGTTCGCCGCGCTCGGCTTCGGCGGCCGGCTGCTCGGCCGGTACCTCGCCGGGCCGGCCGCCTGGCGGGTGCTGGACGCACTGGTGGCCCTGACCATGGTGGGGCTCGGCCTGATGCTCGTGGCCGGATCCTGACGTCCCCGAACCCGGTTGCGGCCGCATCCTGAGACAGCCGGTTCGGCGGTCACAGAAGTTGCTGGGATAGTGATCCCGCGGTCGAAAGATGTAGCGAGCACCAAGAGGACCAGGACACCAGGAACTCCGTGGACACCAGCGAGAGCGGCACCCAGTCCGGCATACAGCCCCCCGAGGACACCACGGCGCCCCTGCCCCCGCCCCGGCGAGGCTGGCGCCGGTGGGCGATGGACACCCGCCCGCTGGCCGTCCCGGCCTACCGCCGGCTGTGGACCTCGACGATCGTCACCTCGGTCGGCAGCCAGCTCACGGCGGTGGCCGTGCCCAAGCAGATCTACGACATCACCGGGTCCTCGGCCTGGGTGGGTGCCGCGAGCCTCGCCGGACTGCTGCCGCTCGTCGTGTTCGCGCTCTGGGGCGGCGCGGTCGCCGACGCGATGGACCGCCGCAAGCTGCTGCTGATCACCAACTGCGGTATCGCCGTCACCTCGCTGCTGTTCTGGCTCCAGGCCGTCACCGGTCTCGAATCCGTGGCCGCGCTGATGGTCCTGCTCGCCCTGCAGCAGGCGTTCTGGGGACTGAACGCCCCGGCCCGCACGGCCTCCATAGCCCGGCTGGTCCCCGAGGGGCAACTGCCCGCGGCCAACGCCCTCGGCTCGACGGTCATGCAGACCGGGCAGGTGATCGGCCCGCTGCTGGCCGGTGCCCTGATCCCGGTCATCGGCCTGCCCGAGCTGTATCTGATCGACGCGCTGGCGCTGTGCGTGACGGTGTGGGCGGTCTACCGGCTGCCCGCGCTGCCGCCGCTGGCACGCGCGGTGGCACGCCGGGCCGGGCTGCGGGAGATCGTGGCGGGGTTCCGCTACATCTCGATGCACAAGGTGCTGCTCCTGTCGTTCCTGGCCGACATCATCGCGATGGTCCTGGGCATGCCCCGCGCCCTCTTTCCGCAGCTGGCCGCCGAGACCTACGGTTCCTACGGCGAAGGGCTGGCGCTCGGTCTGCTGTTCGCGGCGATCCCCGTCGGCGCGGTGCTCGGCGGGCTCTTCTCCGGCACGTTCTCGCGGGCGCGCCGGCACGGCTGGATGGTGATCGGCGCGGTCGTAGGCTGGGGAGCGGCCGTCGCCGGGTTCGGGCTCAGCCGCAACCTCTGGGTGGCGGTCGCCTTCCTGGCCGCGGCCGGGGTCGCGGACATGGTCTCGATGGTCTTCCGGGGCGCGATCCTGCTGTCCGCCGCGACCGACGAGATGCGCGGCCGGATGCAGGGCGTGTTCACGGTGGTGGTCGCGGGCGGCCCGCGCCTGGCCGACGTCCTGCACGGCACCATGGGGTCCGTGTTCGGAGCGCGGGCGGCCGTTGCGGGCGGAGGACTGCTGGTCGTGGCCGTGATGCTGGTGCTGGCGGCGGCCGCACCCGCGCTGCGCCGCTACCGCGTCTGACCCCCTACGCGGGCCGCCGCCCCACGTACGCGTCCAGCAGCTTGCCCCGGGTGGCCTCCAGCCGGCTGGCGAGGATCTCGGCGACGGTCCGTACCAGCGAGAGCCCCAGCAGCGGATCCTCCACGCACAGCGCCAGCACGGCCGCGGCGTCGTACTCGTAGGCCCGCACCTGGCTGAAGGCCACCGCCCCGAAGTCCCAGGCGTACGGCGGGAACAGCCATGACCAGCCGAGCAGGTCGCCGGCGCCCAGGGTGGCGACGGTGACCCGTTTACGGGACGTGACCTCCTGGTCCAGGTTGACCGCCCCCGAGCGGATCACCCAGAAGCGGTCCGCGGTGCCGCCGGCCTCGAAGATGCGGGTGTCCTCGGGGAAGGAGACCTCCTCCGCCAGTTCCATGAGGCGCGCGCGCTGCGCCTGCGGCAGGGCGGTCAGCAGTTTGATGGCTTTGGTCATGGCGCGGGGCTCCTCGCCGGCGAGGGTACGGGGGCTTTCCCTACGCCCATTTCAGCCGCTGGCGCCGCGCCGGGCACCTCGAAGAGTGTGAGAACCGCGTGCCCGCACCCGTCCGGACATGAAAAAGCCCTGGCTGGACGGGGGAGGCCAGCCAGGGCCGTCAAACGGTGGCCCGGGGAGGACCTGACGTCAACTCCTCGACCACTTGTGGATGAACGCTAAACCATCCGCGGTCGTTTCCGGTACCCGGGAACAGGCTACGTGACCCGTTTCACTCCGGGAAGCCCTTGCCGCCCCTCGATGCGTTTGGCAGCGCCCCGACCGGTGAGGCGAAAGGAAGAGACCCGTGCGGACGGGCCGGTCGACCCGACCGGTCCACCATTCAGGGAGCGCCGGTCCACCATTCAGGGAGCGAAGGGATGCGCGAGAAGTTCCGGACCGAATCAGTAGTGGTACCACCCGACTCCCGCCGGCCGTTCCTGCTGCCTGCCGACGCCCGCAGTGCGGTCCGCGGCGCGGTCGCCCGGCAGACCGTGCCGATCGCCGCCGGGGCCCTGGACGACGCCCTGCTCGTCACCTCGGAACTGACCACCAACGCGATCCTGCACGGCGGCGGGATCACCGGCTTCGACGTGGACGTCGACGGACGCGCGGTACGCGTGTCGGTCAGTGACCGCAGTGACGCTCTGCCCGTGGCCGAGCAGGTCCCGGACGGGCGTGACCGGCCCGGCGGCCGGGGCTGGCCCATCGTCTGCCGGCTGGCCCGGGACGTGGAGGTCGCCGGACTGCCCCGCGGGGGCAAGCGGATCACCGCGGTCGTGTCGCTGAGCTGACCCGGCGAGCCGAAGTTCTCCTCGCGGTGTGTTTGCGTCGAGAACCAAGGGGCAGGCGGACTGTCGTGCTTCGGACCGGAGGCGCGCGCCAGTGGGAGCGGTTCTCTCGCCCCCCGGCCCGCAGAGCGGTCCGGGCGGTGCTCCCGCGGCGACTCTGACACCGCAGTTCGGGTCGACTCCCGGAACCCCGTTCCGGTGATGCCCTGGAGCCCACAGTTCAGGAGCGATTCCGCATGCTCACCGACTTGTCGAACAGCCGCCCCCGTACCCCCGGCCACCCCACGCACGCCGTTCGTCCGGCGTCCCGGCACGGCCACGACGACGCGCCCGACACGGCGTCCCTCTTCGCCCGGCTCGCCGCTTTGGAAGACGGTCCCGAACGGGACGCCCTGCGCGACGAACTGGTGGCCGCCTGGCTGCCCATGGCGCATCGCATCGCCGGCCGTTTCCGGGACCGCGGCGAGAACATCGAGGACCTGCGCCAGGTCGCCGCGCTCGGTCTGGTCAGGGCCGTGGACCGTTTCGATCCCTCGCGGGGTGCCTTCGAGAGTTACGCGGTGCCGACCATCACCGGTGAGGTCAAGCGGCACTTCCGGGACCGGA